>JABBNW010000033.1 GCA_019352115.1 Pseudomonadota bacterium | reverse complement strand
CGGACCCGCGATACCCCCCACCCGCTCCGAACCAGAACGGAAGGGTTCCAAGGGCGAGCCCTTGGCGGGGGTCCAGGGGGCAGCGCCCCCTGGCCTTTTTACGCCGTGAGCCCGCGTTCCGCCCTGGTCGCGGGGAGGTCGTCGGCGATGAACGCGCGCAGCAGGTCGATCAGCGGCTCATGCGTCGAAAAGCCGAGGGCGGTTGCGCGTTTCGGGGCGAAGGCGGCGGGCCAGGTGTTCACGATCGCGGCGATGTCCGGATCGGGGGCGGCGCGGACCAGCGCTCGGGCACCGGGGCGGACGGTTTCGAGCGCCGTCAGCATTTCCGCCACCGTGGCGCGCAGGCCGGGGGGATTGAGGCTGCGATCGAGGCCGAGCGGGGCGGTGTCCATCCAGGCGGCGTGGATCAGCCATTCGACCGCCCGCCGCGGACTGGCGAGCCAGGCGGCGAAGGTCTCCGGCACCGGCAGATCGGTTGCCAGCCCGAGCAGGGGCTCGCGCAGGATCGCGGAGAGGAAGCTCGAGGCGGCGCGGTTCGGCCGCCCAGGGCGGACGACGATGGTGGGCAGGCGGAGCGAGACGGCATCGAGGAAGCCGCGGCGGGAGGCGTCAGCGAGCAGCAGTTCGGCGGCGGCTTTCTCGGCGCCGTAGCTGTTGGCGGGGATCTGCCGCGCGTCGTCGGCCAGCACGGCGGTCTGGCCGCCGCTGAAGCTGGCGACGGAGGAGGTGAACACGACCCGCGGCGGCGTGCCGCCGGCCTCGGTGAGGCGACGGCAGGCGGCGATGACGCGCAGTGTGCCGTGCAGGTTGACGTCGAGGCCGAGGTCGTAGTCGGCCTCCGCCTGGGCCGAGACGACGGCGGCGAGATGGATGACGGTGGTGGTGCCGGGCGGGATGGCCGCGGCGGGCAGCGACGTGAGGTTGCCGGCGAGGGTGGTGACGGGGAAGGGGGGATTGGCCGGCGCCGGGGGTTCGGCGAGGTCGAACAGGGTGAGGCCGGTGATCTTGTTGGTGCCGACGCTGCCCTGGCGGGCGAGGCGATGGGCGAGCTTGCGGCCGAGGAAGCCGCCGGCGCCGAGGATGGTGATCTGCATGGGGGGGCTCCTGGTCGTGCGCGCCTCGGATTGAGGCGAGAGGGGTTGCGGCGCGGGCGATGGATGTCAAGCCGGCGGCGCCCGGGTGAGCATTCAGCGGGCGGCCGTTCAGTGGGCGAGCCCCGGGGTGACGAAGCCGCCGGTGTCGCCGCCGGCCCAGGTGCCGCCGGGATGGCCGGGAAACAGCGCGTCCGTCAGTGCCTTGAAATTCCGGTCCGCGCTGATGTCGGCGGTGGCGTAGCCGTCCGGGCGGAAGATGCGCCCCTCGTATCGGCCGCGCAGGCGGATGAAGCCGGCGACGTAGATACCGCCGCCGACCGGATAGAGAACGTTGCGGTCGTCGTGGGTATAGACCGCGATGTAGCCGGCGTCGGGTCCGCGGTAGCGGGAGTTTGCCGGGTAGCCCATGAGTTGCGGGCCGACGTCCGGACCGGTGCCGTCCTGGGTGTTGTAGAAATCGAGGTCGCTGCAGGACGAAGCGACGCAGGCCCGGTAGCGGGCGGCCAGGAACCGCGCGTGCGCTTCGGTCATCGCGATCGCGCAGGCGAGGTCGACGAACAGCCGGCTGCCGTCATGGCGGGTGCAGGCGCTGTCGCGCCAGCGCAGCCAGGCCAGTTCGTCGGCCTTCAGGGCGGTGCGCCGCGGCGGAGGGAGCTTCGCCCGCAATGCCCCGTAGCGGACGTTGAGCGCATCGTCGGCTTGCTCCAGCACCGGCATCAGGCAATAGACGACGTCGAGCCCCTGTTGGCGGTCCGCACAGGCCGGGCGCGCGGCCGCCGGCGTCGCGAGCGCGATGAGGGCGGCGAGGGTAAGCCCCGTCCACTGTAAGATCGTCCGCATCGGGCCGGTCCTTCCGTCGCTGCACGGGTCGGTTGCCGTATCGTCGCCCCGGACGCAAGTCGCGTGCATCATGGCGTCCCTCAGCCGCCCGCCCCTACCGTCCGCTCCTTGCGGCCCACCCCCTGTCGCCACTCCCTGCCGCATTCCGCGCAGCCTTGCTTGGCGCCGGCCTGCGGCACGTCGCATGATCGCCCGCGCCAGACCACAATCCCCCAGCGTCTGCCGCCAGGGTCGGCCTCACGGCGTCGCCCCGCCATTGGCCGAATGCGCGACGTTGCCGGGGCTGGTTTCAACCCTGTGATCTCGCGTGGACGTGCGATAAGCTGGACCACCACCCCGCCACAGCTCCGATGGTCCCTCGCATGCGCCTGAACCGCCGCCTGGTGCCGCTGCTGCTCGTGCTGCTGGCGGGCGGGGTGATGGCATACCGGCTGGCCGCGAAGCCGCTGTGGAACGACGAGGCCTTCAGCTATTTCGTCGCCCGCCACGGGCTCGCCGCGGCGGTGCGGTTCATCTCCCAGGATACCCAGCCACCGCTCTATTACCTGCTGCTCAGCCTGTGGCTGCCGATCGGACATGGGGTCGCGGCGCTGCGCTTGCTGTCAGTGCTGGCGATGGCGCTGGCGGTGCTGCCTCTCTATGCCGCAGCGCGGCGGCTGTTCGATGACCGCACCGCCGCGGTTGCGGGCCTGCTGTTCGCGCTGACGCCGCTGGTGGTGGGCTGGGCGCAGAAGGTGCGGCCGTACCCGTTGCAGACCCTGTTCCTCGCGATCGCGTTCTGCGGTTTCGTCGAGGTCTGGTGCGCGCCGGAAGCCCATGCGGACAGGATCGGCCAGGGCATGGCCCGCGCGGTGCGCACGCGCCGGTGGGGCGCGGCACGCGCCGACCTTGGCTGGCTTGCCTGCGCGCTGGGTGGGGCAGGCGCGATGCTGACCCAGCAGCCGGCCGGGTTCTTCCTGCTCGGCTGCAATTGCGCGGTGCTGTTCGCCGTGCTGCCGCGGCCCTGGCTGCATTGGCGGTGGCTGGTCAATTGGACTGTGTCGCAGCTCGTCCTGATCGGGGTCTGGCTGCTCTGGCTGCCGGAGTTCCTGCACCAGATCGCGATCAACATGACGCCGGAGCAGATTGCCCTTCGGCACACGAATTTCCTGATCAATGGGACCGACGTGGTGGGGAACCTGGTCGGCGTGTTCGGCATCGCCAGCCTGTGGCGGGGGGAGCCGGTGGCGCTGGTGCTGCAACTGGGCGCGGCGGCGCTGGGTGCGGCGCTGCTGCTTCTCGGCCGGCGGCCGGGGGCGCCGGTCCACGCGACCAAGGCGATGCCGTTGCTCGTTCCGCTGCTGGTTCCGGTGGTCGTCTGCGTGCTCGGGTTCCTGCTGGTCTCCCCGGTGCTCGGCTATGTGATCGCGGATTTCATCTTCCTGTGGCTGCCCTACAGCGTGCTGATCGCCTATGCCGTGGTGCACATGCGCCCGCGCCTGCTGGGCGTCGGGCTGCTCGGCGTGCTGCTGCTCGCCGACGCATGGGGCCTGCGTAACTACTTCCAGACGCCGAACCAGCCGACGGCCCAGGTGGCGGCGGTGGTGCGCGCCGGGATGCGGCCGGGGGACGGGGTGATCCTGTCTGATAACGCGGCGATGCGCTGGACCCTTGGCTACTACCTCGGGGCGCGGCGGCGGGAGCTCGTGGGGCTCGATGTGACGGCGGAGTGGGATTTGGACCGGCTGCTGCGCACGCCGGCCTCGGCGTTCGGTCAGCAGCGTGACTGGGTGGTGCTGCCCGGGCACCAGCCGTCCGCCGTCTCGCTCGATGTGCTGGCGCAGCGGATGCGGCTTCTGTCGCGCACAAAGATCGGGGAGGCTACCGTGCTCCTGTTCGAGTCGGACCGCAGCCCCGGGACCAAATGACGGCCAGGAACGAGAGGGCGGAAGGAGCCCATGCCATGACGCGCGCACGCCACGAAGGGCGCCTTGCGGCCCCGCAGCCGCGGACGCCGCGCCCAACGAGCCTGCGCCCAACGAGGCTGCGTTGATGAACGTGCGCCCCATGAGTCCGCGCCGATGAGCCTGCGGGATCGCTTGCAGGATCCCCGCCTGCGTCGCTGCGGCCTGTGCCGGCCGCCGGTGCTGGCCCTGGTCGTGCTGCTGGGGCTGCTGCACGGCGCCTATAGCCTCACGCCCGACCTGGCGCCGGCGCTGCGCCAGCGTGCCTTCCTCGCCGGGTCGGTGCTGCTCGCGGTCCTGTTGGCCGGATACTGGGTGTTCTGGCGGCAATTGTTCGCGGCGTCGCCGCGTCCGGTGGAGGGGAGCGGGCCGGCCGAGGGCGGGGCGGCCGGGTGGGGGCCCGACTACGCGGATGCGGGGCTGGCGATCCTGATGATCGTCTCGGCAGCCTATTTCTCGCTGCCGAACCGGCTGGCGCTGGCGCTGATCGCGGCGTTCGTGCTGGGCCATGCGGTGCTGCTCGGGCTCGGGCGGCTGCGGGTTTCGCTCGTTGCGAGCGGGGCGGTACTGCTCGTCGCGTTCGCGATCGTCGTCGCGCGCACGTCGATTTTCCACCTCGGCGCCGACATGCTGCCGGTCACCGCCTGGGCCGATCGTGTGTTCCTGCACGGGCTCAACCCGTATTTCGAGGACTACACCTCGGTCACCCCCGGGCCGTTCTACTACCTGCCGCTGCAATGGCTGATCTACCTGCCGTTCGTGGCGCTGCACCTCGATCTGCGGCTGCTCAACCTCGCGTCCCTGCTCGGCGTGGTCGGGCTCTATGCGTGGCTCTGGCGCGATATCCCGCGGCCCTGGACTGGGTTCGCGGTGCTGCTCGCCGTGATCGCGTCCCGCCCGGCGACCGAGATGGTCTACCAGGGCGAGGTCTGGCCGCTGTGGTTCCTGGTCTCGGCCTTCGCGGTCGCGCTGCTGCGCGGCCGGCTGGTGGTCGCGGCGGTGCTACTCGGGCTGCTGCTGGCGTGCAGCCAGACCACGCTCGTGCTGGCCGCGCTGCTCGCGGTGCGCCAACTGCGCGCGGGGCGACCGTGGCGAGAAACGGCGCTGCTCGGCGGGATCGTGGTCGTCGTCTATGCCGCCATCGTGTTCCCATTCGCCCGTGGCATCGGGGCGTTCATCGACCAGAACTACATCGTCCTGCCGCACCTGGCAGGGATCATGAGCGAACGAACCTACCATAACGCGACCACCCAGGTGTCGCTGCTCAATGTGCTGACCCGGACAGGGCTGATCGGGCTGCGCGGGCCGCTCCAATTCGCGATCGGCGTGACCGGGATCGCGGTGCTCGCGCTGCGGCCGCGGACCACGGCGGCGGCGTTCCTGGCGGTTTGCGCGCTGACCTACCTGGTGGCCATCGGGCTCAATGTGCAGGTCTGGAAATATTATTACATCCAAGGAGTTGTGCTGTTGTTCTGGAGTGTCTTCGCCCCCGTCGGGGCGCCCCGCGAGACGATCCGATGACCCTGCTGTCCGTCGTCGTGCCCTGCTTCAACGAGGAGGACTCCGTCCCCGAGTTCCATCGCCGCATGACCGCCGCGGCGCTCGGTGCGGTGGCCGACTATGAGATCGTGGTCGTGGACGACGGCTCGACCGACCGCACTTGGGCCATCCTGCATGCGTTGGCCACGTCGGACCCGCACGTGACCGCGGTGAAGCTGTCGCGCAACCACGGCCACCAGCTGGCGCTGACCGCCGGGCTGAGCCAATGCCGCGGCGACCGCATCCTGGTGATCGACGCCGACCTGCAGGACCCGCCCGAGCTGCTGGGGGACATGCTGGCGTTGGCGGACCGCGGCGCCGACGTGGTGTACGGCCAGCGCCGCACCCGCAAGGGCGAGACCCGCTTCAAGACCGCGACCGCCGCGATGTTCTACCGCCTGCTGCGCCGCCTGGTCGACATCGACATTCCGCTCGACGCCGGCGACTTCCGGCTCATGAGCCGGCGTGCGCTCGATGTGCTGAACAACATGCCCGAACACCACCGGTTCATCCGCGGCATGGTGAGCTGGATCGGGATGCGCCAAGTGCCGATCCTGTACGACCGCGACGCGCGCTATGCGGGGGAGACGAAGTATCCGCTGCGCAAGATGATCCGTTTCGCGATCGACGCCATTACCGGGTTTTCGGTGGCCCCGCTGCGGCTGGCCTCCTTCCTGGGGGTGATCGCAGCCGGGCTGTCCTTGCTGCTGATGATCTACACGGTGGGCAGTTGGCTGCTGGGCAGCACGATCGCCGGCTGGACCAGCCTGACCAGCATCGTGCTCCTGATCGGGAGCGTGCAACTGATCGTGCTCGGGATCATCGGCGAATACCTGGGCCGGCTGTATGTGGAGGCGAAGCGCCGGCCGCTGTTCGTGATCGAAGCGATCCAGTCCCAAGCCTTCGCGACCGATGCCCCCTTCGTGACGGATGCCGCCTTCGCGACGGAAGCCGGGGCGGCGCCAAGCCCGGGCTTTACTCCTCCGCCGCCCGGCGCAGGCGGCGGAAGCTGCGCAGACTGAACGGCAGCATCCCGAGGTAGATCAGGCCGCCCGCGGCCAGGGCGCCCCACGGGTCGGCGACCAGGACCGCGAAGAACAACCCCACCCCGAGCAGCATCGGCAGCACGTAATCGGCCGGGATCTTGAAGTTCTTGAAGCTCCAGATCGGCAGAGTGGACACGCAGAGCAGGGCGGTGCCGGCCAGGACGGGGGCGGTGAACAGCGGGCTTCGCGCCAGGGTCACCAGCCAGGCGATGTGCTGGGTCTGTCCTTCCAGCCCCAGGAACAGGGGCAACAGCGCGAGCCCGGCGCCGGCGGGCGCGGGGACTCCGGTGAAGAAATTATAGGCGTAGGCCGGCCGCGGCGCGCCTTCCAGCGCGGCGTTGAAGCGGGCCAGGCGCAGCGCCATGCACACGGCGAACATCAGGCAGGGGATGAACCCCACCCCGCCCAGCCGCTGCAAGGACCACAGATAGACGATGAAGGCGGGGGCCACGCCGAAGCAGAAGAAATCGCTCAGGCTGTCGAACTCGGCACCGAATCGGGAGACGCCTTTGAGCAGCCGGGCGATGCGCCCGTCCAGCCCGTCGATCGCCCCGGCGACCACGATCGCGACCGCTGCCGGGCCGAAATGCCCGTCGAGGGCGAAGCGCAGGCCGGTCAAGCCCGACGACAAGCCGAGCAACGTCAGGATGTTGGGCACGATCCGGTTGAACGACGGCCCTTTGTAGCGCGGCCGGGCGCGCGGGCGCAGCCGGCCGGGCAGGCGGCGTTTCGGCGCACCCGACGTCGGCGGGGGGCTGGCTTGCGCGCCGGGGCCGGGCCAGCCGGGGCCAGGGACCAGGCTCATGTGACCAGGCTCATGGCTGCGCCTCGGGGCTCATGCGCCGAGGTCCGCGATGACGGTTTCGCCGCCGATCATGGTCTGGCCCTCCGCGACCAGGGGGCGCACGCCTTCGGGCAGGTAGAGGTCGGTGCGGCTGCCGAAGCGGATGATGCCGAAGCGGGCGCCGGCGTGGACCGCGTCGCCTTCGCGGACATAGCACAGGATGCGGCGGGCGATCAGGCCGGCGATCTGTACCACCGCGATCTCCCGCCCATCGGGCAGGCGGATCGCGAGCGCGTTCCTTTCGTTGTCGTCGGAGGCCTTGTCGAGGCTCGCGTTCACGAAAGTGCCGTGGCGGTAGGCGATGCGGGTGACGGTGCCGTCGGCGGGGACCCGGTTCACGTGCACATCGAGCACCGAGAGGAAAATCCCGACGCGCCAGCGCGGCGCCGGGCCGAGGCCGAGTTCCGGTGGCGGCACGGAGGGGGCGACCGAGACCACCTTGCCGTCGGCCGGGGCCACCAGGACGCCCGGGCGGGCCGGGGGGATGCGTTCGGGATCGCGGAAGAAATAGAGCGAAAACAGCAGGAAGATCGCGGCGAGCCAGGCGACCCAGTGGGCGAACAGGAGACCCGCCACGAAGGCCACCGCGGCGCCCGCCAGGAACGGCCGGCCGGCGGGGTGGGGGGGGGCGAGGACGAGGCGGACGCTGTCAACGAGGGACATGGGCGAGGTTATGGGAGACTTGCCGGGGCGGCGGCAAGCGGGGACTGCGGGCGGGGTGTCGCGGCAGGGCGCGAGCGAGAGGGGGATGGTCGGGGATGCCCGGCGGGGGCGCGTCGGGCCTCGGAGGTCCGCGCCGCACTTCCGGGGCCGGGGCGGGGGGCTAATTTGTGCAGGCTTGCGCAGAGGAGGTGGCCTTGGGCTTTGCGCCGAGACGCCCCGTGAACTTGAATCTGAACGCCAATCTGGTCGCACGCTGCGAGTCCGAGGTCGGCAATTTTTCGGCTCATGTCGAGGCGCTGCTCGCGGCGGATCTGGAGAAGCGCGCCGCGGCGGCGGAGGCCGAGACGCAGCGGGTGGCTCGGGCGATCGATGCGTTTTCCACTTTGTATACGGCGCACGGCAGCCTGTCGGAGGAAATGCAACGTCTGTGGGTGGGGCGGGGCAGTTCGACGTGCACCGGACGCCCTCGCGGAGTGCGGTGCGGCCTTTCGTCACCGTGCTGCAGTCGGATGGTTTCACGCGGATGCCGACCCGGGTCGGTGGCGCCGCTTGTGCGGGCGAATGCGATGCCGCGGCTGGGGAGCGAGCACGCGCGGGTGGCGCCGATGCTGGTGGTCCGAGGGGAGGGGTACGTTCTCAACCCGTTCGATCTCGCTACCTTGGCGGTAGCGCGGTTGGGGGAGTGGGTCGCGTCTTTTGCTGACGATGAGGAGGCGCGGAGGAGGATCCAGGACGCTCTGGACGTTGTCTTGAAGCCGTTCTGAGCGGGGGGGGGGCCTGCGACCCTGGGCAAGCCCTGGCGAAATCTTTTCGTCGCATGCGTTAGCGACCTGGTCCGATGCAGATTCCGGTTCTCCATCTCTGGAACAGCATCCGCATCGTACGCATGTCGGAACTTATTAATATGGAATCATCTCTCCATATGAACGGTGTCCGGACGCGAACGTGCGCCCGTCTTCCGATGGCGCCTAGCGTCGTGGCATGGATGCGGAAACAGCCGGCGCCCGGCAATCACCGCAGGGCGTAGGGCAGCGCGCATGAAAATCCGTGCAAGCCTGTTTCGCTCAACCATGTCGACGCATCCATGCCCATGCGTATCCGCAACAGCCGGTGCACATCCGAGGCCAGTCCATCGGTCCGGAAGTCGGACTCAAACGATCTCAATCAGCATTTCGGCGCGCGCCAATGCAAGCGGCAATTATGCGTCCACCAGGAACCGCATCAGGCGACGCGGAGCACCGGATGGTCGCTCTGCCGCGCCGTATATTCAAGCGCGGCCGTGATATCCCCAGCCTCCAGCGACGGATAGTCGCCGAGGATTTACTCCCGGTTGACCCCCGCAGCCAGCAGGTCGAGCACGTCGCTGACCCGGATGTGCAAGTCGCGCAGGCAGGGCCGTCCGCCGCACAGGGCCGGATCGATGGTAACCCGGTGCAGCTCACTCATATGGCCCGTGTCCTGTGCCCGCGTGTTGTTATGAGCCCGGCGGCGATCGGTGGATCATATCCCGGCAAACGAATATTTGCATCAGCGTCGCCCTGGCTCTGTCCGCCACCGGCCGGTCGCGCGAAACCTGCACCGGGTGCGGCATGCGGCCGTCATTACTCTCTCGCCGCATGTCGAGCCTGGAAAGTCCGCCGCCCCCCGCCGCCCCTATTTCGCCCCGTGGTCCACGTTCCCCACGATCCGCACCCCCCACGCCAATCGCCCCTGGCGCACCCTCTCACGCGGCAGCAGCAGCCAACTCCCCGCATCGTCAGCTCGCACGGTGCCGAGTACCCGACCGTCCAGACTGATCGCCACCGTCGCGCCCGGCGGCGCCCGCCCCGCGATCACCGCCCGCCCGTCCGGCGCCACCCGCACCACATCGAACCGAGCGCGCCCCGCCGCAGCAGGTGACGCCGGAGCCGCCGCAGCCCCCGCCGCACCCGCCCCTGGTCCAACACCGCCACCATGGGCCAATCCAGCCCGGGCTGGGGCCGTGGCTACCACCGCGGGCGGCCCGCTCAGCGCATCGACCGCCCGCTCCAACCCGAACCCCATCGCGCCGAACACCGCGAGCCCCAGCGCGTACAGCAGCCCGAACCACGCCAGCCGCGACCCGACCCGCGCGCGGCCCTCCGCGGCGTCCGAGCGCCCGGCGCCCGCACGGCTAGTTCCCTCAGTGATAATGCGCCCCCACCTTCACCTTCCCGCGGAACACCCAGTAGGCGAACCCGGTGTAGATCAGGATCACCGGGATCAGCACCACCGCGCCCACCAGCAGGAACAATTGCGACGACGGCGGCGCCGCGGCCTGCCAGATTGTGATCCCCGGCGGCACGATCAGCGGCCATAGGCTGATCCCGAGTCCCGCGTAGCACAGCACGAACCACGCCTCCGCGCACAGGAACGGCGCCAGGTCGCGCCGCCCGGCCAGCCCGCGCCAGAACCCCCACGCCGCCAGCGCCACCAGGATCGGCACCGGGCTCGTCAGCACTATCCCCGGGAATCCGAACCAGCGGTGCTCGAACCGCGGGTTCAGCATCGGCGTCCACAAGCTCACGATCACGATCAGCCCGAGCACCGCCATCCCCAGCACATGCGCGTGGCGGCGGGCGGAGTGTTGCAGGCGGCCCTCGGTCCGCCAGATCAGCCAGGTGCTGCCCAGCAGCGCATAGCCCAGCACCACCGCGATCCCGCACAGCAGGGTGAACCCGGTCAGCCAGTCGAACCAGCCGCCGGCGTATTGCCCATCCACCGCGTGCACGCCTTGCAGCAGCCCGCCCAGGGTCAATCCCTGGCAGAACGCGGCGACGGTCGATCCGCCCATGAACGCGCGGTCCCACCAGGCCCGGCTCAGCGGCCGGCGGGCGCGGAAGCGGAACTCGAACGCGACGCCGCGGAACACGAGGGCGAGCAGCATCCCGATGATCGCCGGATAGAACGCCGGCATGATGACTGCGTAGGCCATGGGGAAGACCGCGAACAGCCCGCCGCCGCCCAACACCAGCCAGGTCTCGTTGCCGTCCCATACCGGGGCGACGGTGTTCACCATCACGTCGCGGTCGTCCGGATGGTGTTCCACCGCGAACAGGATGCCGACGCCGAGGTCGAACCCGTCCAGCAGCACGTAGGCCAGCACCGCCACCGCGATCAGGCCCGCCCAGGCGACCGGCAACCAGTAGGCCATGGTGCTATTCCCCCGCCGCAGACGGTGCCGCGTCCGGCTCCAGCGCCGGCGCCGGGGTGAGGCCGGCGGAGCGCACCGGCACGCCGGATTCCGGCCCGTGCTGGCCGACCGCGGGCGGTTGGCGCAACAGCCGCAGGATGTAGCGGAAGCCGACGCCGAAGACGATGAAATAGACCACCGCGATGGCCGCGAAGGAGGCCGCGACCCCCGGCGCGCCGATCGGCGAGGCGCTCTGCGTCGTGCGCAGCAGCCCGTAGACGGTGAACGGCTGGCGCCCGACCTCGGTCGTGACCCAGCCGCAGAGTACGGCGATGAAGCCGGCCGGGGCCATCGCCAGCGCCGCGCGCAGCAGCAGGGGCGTCGCATACAGCCGGCGGCGGAAGCGCAGCCACAGGCTCCACCAGCCGAGGCCGACCATGGCGAAGCCGAGCGCCACCATCAGCCGGAACGACCAGAAGACCCATGGCGCCGGCGGCCAGTCCCGGCGCGGGAAGGAATCGAGCCCGCGCACCGTGCCGTCCCACGAATGGGTCAGGATCAGCGCGCCGAGATGGGGGATCGCGATCTGGTCTTCCGTGCGCCCGGCGGCGAGGTTGGGAAGGCCGAACAGTTTCAGCGACGTGCCGGGTCGGGTGGTGAAATCGCCCTCCATCGCGGCGACCTTGGCGGGCTGGTAGCGCAAGGTGTTCAGCCCCTGCTGGTCGCCCGCGATCACCTGCAAGGGGGCGACGATCGCGGCCATCCACATCGCCATCGAGAACATCACCCGCGCCGCCTGGCTCTGCCGGTCGCGCAGCAGGTGCCAGGCGCCGACCGCGCCCACCAGAAAGGCGACCGACAGGTAGCTCGCGAGCACCATGTGCACGAGCCGGTAGGGAAACGACGGGTTGAACACGATCGCCCACCAATCGACGGGAATGAAGCGCCCGTGCGGGGAGATCGCGTAGCCGGCCGGCGTCTGCATCCACGAATTGGCGGACAGGATCCAGAACGCGCTGATCAGGGTGCCGAACGCCACGACCGCGGTTGCGAACATGTGCAACCCCGGTCCGACCCGCTTCATCCCGAACAGCATCACGCCGAGGAAGCCCGCTTCCAGGAAGAACGCCGTCAGCACCTCGTAGCCCATCAGCGGGCCGATCACCGGACCGGTCTTCTCGGCGAACACGGACCAGTTGGTGCCGAACTCGTAGGCCATGACCACGCCGGAGACGACGCCCATGGCGAACACAACGGCGAACACGCGCAGCCAGTAGTTGAACAGATCAAGATAGACGCCGCGGCCGGTGGTCAGCCACAGCGCCTCCAGCACCGCGAGGTAGCTCGCGAGCCCGATCGAGAATGCGGGCAACACGATGTGGAAGCCGATGGTGAAGGCGAACTGGGCGCGTGCCAGCAGAATGGCGGTCGTCACCGGCCCCTCCGTCGTTGTGCGCGCCGGTGGCGGCACGCGAGGCGAATATAGGCGGGTGGCGAAGGAGCGACAGGGTCGAGGCCGCAAGAAGCCGACCGGCGGCCCCGCCGCCGGCGGGCTTCAGGCGGCGCGGGAGAGCCCGGGTTCGTCCGCGCGGGTGAGCCGGTGCAGGCCGACCACCTGGCGCAGGTTGCCCTCGATCAGATGGAGTTCGGCTGCCGGCATCGCCGCGAGCGCGATCTCGACATGCATGGTGCCGCCGTTGCGATGCGACCACATGCGGTCGGGCGTGAGGTCGCGCCGGGCGAACGGGGCGAGCAGGCGGGGGAGCAGACCGGGGTCGGCGTCGGCGTCGAGGAAGAAGCGCACGGACAGCACGGACGCGGCATGGGGGTCGGACATGGGAGACGGGCTCCGGACAGGCACAGAGGGGAAGGCGCGAAACAGGCCCCGGCTGCTCAGGCAGCCGGGCGGCTAATTCGCTTTCCCATGGTCCGGATCGTCATGTGGAAAAGTATAGGGGGTTCTGGGCGGATGACCAGGGGGGCTCGGACGAGCCGCTTGGATCCGGTCGGCGCGAGGTTTCCCGCATCGCGCCGGTCGTCTCGGCTTGGCCCCTTTTCCGAGCGGGGGGCGGTAGTTTGGCCCGCCGCCGCGGATGCGGCGCCGATGCCGACCACGCCGATGCCGACCGCCCTGGCCGGGGCGGCCGGCATGGCGCGGCTACGTGTCAGCCCGTGGACTGGGCCTTGCCCTGGCGGTCGAGCGCTGCGAATTCCTCGTCCGTGAGCGCGATATCGACCGCGGCGACGTTCTGCTCGAGATGCGCGACCTTCGACGTGCCCGGAATCGGCAGCGTGACCGGGCTGCGCTTCAGAACCCAGGCGAGGGCGACCTGGCTTGGGGCGGCGTCGTGGCGCCTGGCGATGCTGTCGAGCACCGATCCGGGCCTGGCAAGATTGCCGGCGGCCAACGGAAACCAGGGGATGAAGCCGATCCCATGGCGCTCGCAATACGTCAGCACGGCCTCGCTGGCGCGATCGACGAGGTTGTACCGGTTCTGCACCGTCGTCACCTTGAAGACCTTGGACGCCGCTTCGATTTCCTCGACCGAGACCTCGCTCAACCCGGCGTGGCGGATCACGCCGCTGTCGATGAGTGCGCGGATCGCGCCGAACTGCTCCTCGCGCGGCACTTTGGGATCGATGCGGTGGAGCTGCCACAGGCCGATCCGCGCGACGCCGAGGCGGTGGCGGCTCTTGTGGGCCTGCTGGATCAGGTATTCGGGCCGGCCGAGGGGAATCCACTGGTTCGGACCGGTCCGCGCGAGCCCGCCCTTGGTGGCGACGAGGATGTCGCCGCCGGGCGGCAGCGCCTCGCGGATCAGCTCCTCCGAGACGTCGGGGCCGTAGGAGTCCGCGGTGTCGATGAAGTTCACGCCGAGTTCGGGCAGGCGCTTGAGGGTGCGGATCGCCTCGGCCCGGTCGGCCGGCTCGCCCCAGATGCCGGGGCCGGTGATGCGCATGGCGCCGAAGCCGAGGCGATTGACCTCGACATCGCCGCCGATCTTGAACGTGCCGGACGTGGCTGCGTTGCCGCTGGACATCTGCGCACTCCATATTGTTTTGGGTGACACCGGCTGGCCCCATTGGCTCCCGCGCGCAGGCCCGGGGGCCGCGCGATCGCGCGAGGCCAAGGGCGGACGCTCCCCGCGCCGCGGGAAACCAGCGGCGTCCACGGGGGTACGGCGACGCACCACCACGGAGACGATCGCCGCCGCCAGGCCTTCCGAGGCGGACATGGGGGCGTTTCGCCGGCCCGCAAGGTTGCAGGCCCTTGACGATCATGAAGCGGGCGGACAGTCGCGGATCTGCCGCGGGGGCGGGCGGGGTGAGGCGGCACTACAGCAGGTTCGGCAAGCCGCGTGCGCCGTGCAGGACGCGAGTGATTTTCACGCCGTCGCCGGCCATTCGATAGAGAACGCTCTTGTTGCAAACCCTGTTGCACGCTGGCGGCGTCGGGTCGGGCGGCAGCCGGCCGGGTTCGGCTTCCCCGCTTCGGGCCGGCGCGAGGAAGCAAAGGATTTGAACCGCAGATGTACGCGGATGGCCTGCGCGGTCCCGTCGGTCGGCAGAATCCTCGGTCGCGCGAGGTCGGCCGGGATTGCTGTCGCGGCCCGGGGCATCTTAGCGCGAGCGATACGAGCGATAACATCCGGATCACCTCGACGATCAAGGTGCCCTCGCTGGACAACTACCGTTATAATCTTCTGGCCTACCGCGTTCCTGTGGCCATGTATCCAGGAACAATGTACCATCGCTTCATCGACGAGGAGAAGCGTGTAAACAGCGAGGAGGAATTGATCGATTGCCTCCGCACTGCGCTGCAATTCGATGGAGACGCGAGGTTCAGCGCGGCACCAGGATTAGCAGAGAGCGGCCTGGGGCTGCGTCACGGAGGGCATGCGGCCCAGTGTTGTCAATGTCGCGGAGGCACGCCCAACGTCGTGGAATTGGACCTGCGACTGCAGGATCGCTGTAGGGGGGAAGGTAACGTCGATGCTGTTGAGTCACGCTCATCGTTTTATCTACACAAAGACCGTCAAGACGGCCGGGACTTCCGTCGAGGTTTACTTTGAGAACGCCTGTGTTCCAGCCGGAGAAAACCGGATAAGCGGCCACTACGTCGAGGAGACAGTGACGTCGGCTGGCATTATCGGTTATCGCGGCGCTGATCCGTCCGGGCGGACCTGGTACAATCACATGCCGGCAAAAGCCATCCGGGACTTGATCGGATGTGCCACGTGGGATGAGTATTATAAATTCTGCGTTGTACGAAATCCGTTCGACAAGATGGTTTCTCTGTGGTGGTTCATCAATTCCAAGCAGGAGCACGGGCGTGAAAATCAGGATTTTTCGAAGATTAGGGCGGATTTCTGTAGTTGGTGCGCGAGCCATGCGAAGTTCGCGATCGACCGAGATAAATACCTGATCGATGGCCGGATTTCGGTGGATTTCTTCATCAGATACGAGGCGCTCACTGACGACCTTGACAATGTTTGCCAGCAAATCGGATATCCGTTCCAACCGGAGCGACTTGGCAGGTTCAAAAGTGACTCGCGGGTCATAAAGCGGCCATTCAGCGACTATTATGATCGATCCGCCGCTGCCGCTGTTTCGGCGGCGTTTGACTGGGAACTCGATCATTTTTGCTACGCGCGGCCGTCGGAGGCGTAGCCGCGTTCTTGCAATGAGTCGCGGCGCGACATTTTTTCGGAACGATCAGTTGGTCTGGAGGGCGAGGTGGCCAACGCTGCCGCTTGCCGGCGTTCGAGACGGACCATCGCAAACTGCATCAAGGTTGAGCGTTGCATGAAGGCTGGACGCGTCAGGACTGGGCGCGGCATCAGGTCTGCGGCAGGCCGCGTCGTAGAGGATCGGGTCGCCCCAGGTCAGGCGCGCCAGCGCGTCGGTGATCGCCGGGATCGCGACCATCAGCTGGTAGCCGGTGGGCTTGGTCGAGGTTACGTTGATGCGTTCGGCTGCCCTTGGCTCGCCCGGTTCGAGCAACGAACCGGCGTGTCTGGGCGACGCCTCGTATCGTTCTGAGCCGGTGTGCCGTATCGTCGGGTCGTTGCTGGCGCAGGGGCGGGAATTGGACTAGCGAGACAGACCCGACCTGACACAAACCGAACGGCACCGCCCCCATGCAGCTCCAGGACCTCGCCCAGGTCATCCGCAGCAAGAACGCCGGCCCGCGGCGCCTGACCCTCGACGTCATCCTCGCCACCGACGAGGACTACCGCCGGGTCGCCCAATCCCCCGCCCTCACGCCCGCCCGCATCGCCGCGCTGTATCGCGTGCCCGCCGCAGACGTCGCCGTCATCCCCTACCCCCTTGGCCGCGCCATCAAGATCACCCTCGCCCGCCCGCTGATGGCCGGCGATCCCGGCGACCGCGACGTCTACGGCGCCCAGCAGCACGCCCCCCTGCTGGGGATCGAGCTGTGACCGCCTCGGCCCGTATCCTGGAAGAAATCCACCGCGCCCGCCGCCCGATGCGCCTGGTCGGCGCGTCCGGCCAGCTCGGCTACGGCATCCCCACCCCGGCGTTCCAGGCCGCCCTTGCCCGCGCGCCCGACATGATCGGCGCCGATATGGGCTCGATCGACATCGGCCCCACCTATCTCGGCAAGGGCGAGATGGCGACCGCGCCCGCCGCCACCCGGCGCGACCTGCGCAAGCTGCTGCACGGCGCGCGCGGCCTCGACATCCCGCTGGTGATCGGCTCGGCCGGGTCCGCCGGCGCCGCCCCGCATCTCGACGCCACGCTCGCCCTGGTGCGCGAGATCGCGCGCGCCGACGGGCTGCATTTCCGCCTGGGCGTGCTGCGCGCCGACATGCCGCGCCCGATGCTGCACGCGGCGCTGGCGGAAGGCCGGCTGCGCCCGTTCGACGGCATGCCGCAACTGACCGGGGAAGAAATCGATGCCGCCGCCCACATTGTCGCGCAGATGGGTACCGGCCCGTTCCGCCGCGCGCTGGAAGCGGGTGTCGACGTGCTGATCGCGGGCCGCTCCTGCGACACCTCGATCTTCGCCGCGCTGCCGAGCCTGCTCGGCTTTCCCATGGGCCTGACCATGCACATGGCGAAGATCATCGAATGCGCCTCGCTCTGTTGCGTGCCCGGCGGGCGGGACTGCATCCTGGCGACCTTGGACGACGAGGGTTTCGAACTCGAAAGCATGAACCCGGCCCGCCGCGCGACCCCGGTCTCGGTCGCCGCGCACAGCCTCTATGAACAATCCGACCCGTTCGGCCTGACCGAGCCGGACGGCACGCTCGACCTGCTGGCCGCCCGCTACGAAGCGCGCGATGACCGCCGCACCCGGGTCACCGGTGCGGCCTGGCGGCCCAGCACCCACCCGACCCTGAAACTTGAAGGCGCGCGCAAGATCGGCGAGCGCGCGATCCTGCTCGCCGGCGCCGCCGATCCGCGCTTCATCGCCCGCCACCGCGAGATACTTCCCGCCGCCGCCGCCGTCGTGCGCGATCTGGTCTGCGAGGACCAGCCGGAGGACTATACGCTGACCTTCCGCGTCTATGGCATCGACGGCGTGCGCATGGCCCCGCCCGCGAACGAACCGCTGCCCGGCGAGGTGTTCGTGCTCGGCGAAGTGATTGCGCCCACCGCCGAACGCGCCGCGGAGGTGATGCGCACGACCAAGCAATACCTGCTGCACCACGGCTATCCGGGCCGGCTGTCCACCGCCGGCAACCTCGCGTTCCCGTTCACGCCGCCGGAGATTTCCACCGGCCCGGCGTTCCGCTTCAACGTCTATCACCTGCTGCACCTGGCGGACGCGGACGCGCCGTTCCCGCTCGAGATCGAAACCCTGTAGCCCGTGTCGGGTGGGTTCCGGGTCGGGACCCGCCCGGCCGGCCTAATGCCGCTGTCCCGCTTTCGGTGCCGAACTGATGCGGTCGACGAAGGTGATGCCAAGCGCGGATAGGATGAAGATCGAGTGGATGATCGTCTGCCACATCACGCCCATTTCGGTGATGCCGCTGCCGGGCGCCCCGAGCGCGCGCGCCTGCACGAAGGTCCGCAGCAGCGAGATCGAGGAAATGCCGATGATCCCCATCGCCAGCTTTACCTTGATCACGCCGGAATCGACATGGCTCAGCCATTCCGGTTTGTCCGGGTGGCGTTCGAGGCGCAGGCGGGAGACGAACGTCTCGTAGCCGCCCACGATCACCATGACGAGCAGGTTGGAGATCATGACGACGTCGATCAGCCCGAGCACGATCAACATGATCTGCTGCTCGTCGAAATCCATCACGTGCAGCACCAGCCCGTAGAGTTCCTTAAGGAACAGGAACACATAGACCGCCTGGGCGACGATCAGCCCGACATAGAGCGGCATCTGCAGCCAGCGGCTGGCGAAGATGAGCTGGGAGAGCGGGCTGAGGCTGGCGGCACGGGCGGCCGCCGGCGGGTGCATGTCGTCCATTGCCTCACTATACGGATTTTCACCGTCCGCGGAAGCGGTACGAGGCCCCACACGCACCGCGACGTCCCCGGGTGCCGCGGAGCCTGCCCCGCGCCGGTATCGTCACGGCGCCAGATCGCCCCAGGAGGCCACGCGCGCGATCCGCAGCGCGATCACCGCGAGCCCATCGAGCCGCATGGCGCGGAGCTGCGGATAGCGCGCCCGGGCCAGCGCCTGGGCCCGCGCGTGCTCGGCGCCGTCCGTCAGGATGTCGGCCCGTCCGCGAAGCATCACCCAGCCGAGCCGGGTCCAGTCCGGATCGTAGCGATCGACAACGACCGCCGCCGCCGGCCGTGCCGCCAGGTTGCGCAGGCGCTGCAGCACCGCGCCCGGCCGTTTCGGCTTCTCGTCGATCGCGATGTAGAGCGTATCGTCCGCCAGGACGTGGCAGACCGGCACGACATGGGGCATCCCATCCGGCCCGACGGTGGCAAGCCGGGCCACGGGGACGGCGGCGACGAAGGCGCGTTCGCGGGCGCTCAGCATCGCGCCAGGATAGCAGGTTGGAGCGCGCCCGGGCGGGAAAGACGCGGCGCCGCCCAGGGCCCGTCCGACGCCGGCCGCTTCAGGCCAGGGATTGGCCGCGTGTCTCGGGCGGCAGCAGCAGCTCGGGCACCCGACCGCCGTCGCGGATGTGCCGTTCCAGCACCTTGTCGACCGCGGCCGGGGTATCGATGCGGTACCACACGCCCTCGGGGTAGATCACCAGGCACGGTCCGTGCTCGCAGCGGTCGAGGCAGCCGGCGCTGTTTACCCGCACCGATCGGAGCCCCATCTCCTTCGCCCGCACCTTCATGTAATCGCGCAGCTTCTCCGATCCGCGGGCGGCGCAACTGCCCTTGGGGTGACCGTCCGGCCGGCGGTTGCAGCAGACGAAGACATGCGCGGTGTAATAGGGAGGCGGGTCGTCCGCCTGGCGTTCGCCCATCGGGGAAGCTCCGGTTTTGGCAGCGGCATATGGCTGCGGCGGCTATCCCACCGTCACGACCCCGGTGCAAGCGGGGCGCATGATGCTCCCTTGCGTTATGTAGGGTCGATATGTATAGGCATACGCGAGGCGCGCGGTGCTCCTTCCCGTTAGCCCCGGATTAAGACCGACGTTGCATCCATGTCCCCACGCGCCCGCCGGGCGCCGGTGCCATGGGGACAGAACGGTGGCGGATTTCGCCGACGGCTTCGAATGGGATGCGGCGAAATGTGCCCGCAACCTCGCCCGCCACGGGCTCGACTTCGAAGACGCCATCGCGATCTGGCACGGCCCCGTCCTGCAACGCCGCTCCGACCGGGACGGGGAGGTCCGCTTCGTCGCCTACGGCCAGGTCGCGGGGCGGGTGCTCGCCGTGGTCTGGACAGCGCGCGCCGCGCGGCGGCGCATCATCTCGGCACGGATGGCGAACCGACATGAACGAAGCTCCTATCTCGCGTGCGGCGAAGTCCGGCCGCCCTGGCCGCACTGACGCCGGCGACCCCGCTGGCGCCGGCCGCACGGACTGGGACCGGCTGGACCGCCTGACCGACGCGGACATCGCCGCCGAGGTGGCGGCCGATCCCGATGCGGCGCCGATCGCCGGGGCGGACTGGTTCCGCGACGCCGAGCTTGTCATGCCGGAGGTGAAGCAGGCGATCTCGCTCCGGATCGACCCCGACGTGCTGCGCTGGTTCCGCGACCAGGGACCAGGCTACCAGTCGCGTATCAACGCGGTGCTGCGCCAGTACGCCAGGGCACACGGCGCGGACCTCGCGGACCGGGGTGCGCGGGCGCCGGCGCGCCCCCGCCGCCCGGCTCCGCCCGCCGCCTCCGGTTGATACCAACCCAGGGAATCGTTGGCTCGCCGCCAACAAGGCCAAGGGGCTTTCGCCCCCTGGCCCCCACCAATGGCTCGCCCTTGGAACCCTTCCGTATTGGTTTCATGCGTAGGGGGTGACTCAGATCGGGCACACGCCCTGGTCGCACTGCAGATGCGCGAGGTCGATCGCCTCGGCCGCCGCCTGGCTGATGTGCGCGGTCAGCGCCGCGAACGCCGCCTCCGAAACCTCCTCCTCGGGCAGGTATTCGTAGCCGAGCGCATGGTCCGGCCGGCTCGGCAGCACCGCGCAGCAGCGCACATGCGGCTGGTGGCGGCGCACGATCGTCCGGAACGCCTCCAGATCGTGCCGATCGGTGAACACTTTCAACGTGTAGCTGATCTGGTTGCCCTGCCGCGCGCCCAGCCAGTGCCGTTCCAGCAGGCCGAGCCAGCGGTAATGCTCCGACGGGCTTGCCTCCGGCGCCGTCACCAGGCGGTCCGCAAGACCGAGGCCCATGATCAGCGGCTCGGTCGGGAAGCCCACCACGGTCATGCCGGGAAAACTCACCAGGGTGCGCATCGGGTAGCCGCGCGCGGCGTAGTCGGCGAGCAGGGGATCGGAGCCAGGCTCCCACCCGCCGCTCGCCGGATCGCGCACGCCCTTGAACTGCACCCAGCGCAGATACTGCCGGCGCGCAGGCAGATGCGCGCCCTCGGTCAGGCCGAACAGCTTGCTGATGGTGCCGGACGGCTTCACCGTGGTCACCGTCACCGGCGCGCGCAGCCCAAGCTCGGCGGCATAGGTCGCGCCCTCGTCCTTGGCTGCCTGCGACAGCCCGCCCAACATGGCCCAGAACGGCGCGGCGCGGTCTTCGTCCAGCAGGTCGGCGAAGCCGAGGCCGAAGCGCAGCCAAGCCCATTCGTGCAGCCCGGTGGGGCCGATGCCCATGCGGTTGGTGCGCGCGACTTCCTCCCCATACAGCGCGTCCATCGTGTTCGCGCGCATCAGGAAGCGCACGCCGAGCCGCACTGCGTCTTCCACCCTTGCGTCCCACAGCGCGGCGACCTCGGGCGGCGGCGCGCCGGGGGCGAAACTGTCGAACGCGACCGGGCAGGCGAGCAGCGGGGCGTAATCGGCGATCACGCAGTAGCCGCCCGCCACATGCAGCGCGATCTCCCCGCAGGGATTGGTGGTGACTGGGAAATCCGCGTCCGCCGCCGCACGCGCCAGATGCGCGAGCAGGCCGGCGGCGCGATCCACCTTGTAGCGCGCGCTGCGCACGTCGCGCCCGTCGGCAAACACCGGCCGTTCCCGGGCCGAACCGGTGCGGTGGTCTTCCAGCTTGTCGCCGTTGATGAAGCCGGGCTCGCCGTTGACATAGGCGCAGCGGGTCGCCTCATGGAACACGGCGCGCGCGTGGGCGGTGAGCGGGTCGGCCGGATCGCCGGCTTCGAGCCGGTCCCAGAACGCGGCGTCCACCATCACGGAATGGTTCGCGGTCCAGAGGCCGCCGACCTCCTTCGCGCGGATGAAGCGGAGCACGCCCGGATCGCGCCAGGACTTGGTGGCCATGCGCGCGGCCCGGCGGGCGCCGCCGACCTGCACTTCGACCGACAGGTGGTGATCGATCACCAGTGCCTGTTCCCACGGGCACAGCGCAGCGCCCGCCGGATCACGCGCCCGTGCGGGATCGATGACGTAGCGGCGGATGTTCAGGAACGCGCGCAGCAGGGACACCGGTCCGGACGCCGGCCGGCCTTGCATCCCGTGGATCGGGCTGCCGGCCGGGCGGATCCCGGAGAAATCGAGCAGCAGGGTGCGCCCGCGCGCGCCCTCGAACGTCAGGGATTCCAGGATTTCGACGGCCCTGGCCCAACCCTCCCGGCTGTCGGCGATCAAGTGCCGCTCGGCATCTTCCGGCACGGAGGCGGGATCGAGCACCAGCTCGCGCCCGAGCGCGTCCACCGTGCCGAGATCCAGCGCCGCCGCAAGCCGGGCCAGCCCGGCCGTGTCCTGCGGCCAGTCGGGATGCGTGGGCGCGAGGTACAGCTTCAACGCCGGCGCCTGGGCCCAGTCGATCGCGACCAGCGCATCGTCGTAGGAACGCCCGACGCCGGAGCCGTTCAGCAGCAGGTAGAATTTCACGAACGAGGCGATCGCGGTCGCGCAGTTGGTGAACACCTCGATGTTGCGCCCCGGCTGGTCGGCATCGCCGTGCTGGAGGTGGCGCCCGGAGGTGAGCAGCGCGCCGGTGGCGATGGCGTTGCGCAGCCGCGCCTGCTCAGCCTTGGTGGCGGGGTCGTCGCGGCGCAGCAGAGCGACATTGCCGGCCGCGACCCGGTCGGCGACCCGGCCGAAGCACTCCCGATCGTCCGGGCGGAAGACGGTGCGGCGGGCGACGGCGAGGCCCATGCCGGCGGCGAGCGCGCGCGGGGCCAGCGGCGCTTCGCCGAAGCTGGCGCCGGGGAGGGGGGCAGGGGACGAATCGAAGGGCATGCAGCGGCTCCCGGTCGGATGCCTAGATATAGGCATGGAACCGGGGTCGGGCAACAGCATGTAGTGGCTTGCACCGGGTTACGATCGTCGCGGGGCCGCTCCGGCACGGCTGTTTTCGGCCGTCCTGCCGGCCCCGGGCGCGGCTCACGCGGCGAGCTGAACGGCCATCTGGCCCGTGCCCGCGCCACCGGTTTTCCCTGGCGCGACCTGACCGAGACCTACCTGGTCGGACTGCGCGTCAATTCCATGTCCCGCTGGCTGCCGCGGGCGGAAGCCGCGGTGCTGCGCCGCAGTTTCGCCGCCGAGACGGACCGGCTGCATCACGTCGCGGATCGGGAGCGGAAAAGAAAACGGCCGGGATGCGATGCACCCCGGCCGTGATTTCGCAAAACGGGCGGGACCCGTTCAGTCTGCGGCCAGCGCCATCTGCCGCCGCGCGATCGACTTGCCCACGTGGTCTTCCAGCGCTTCGGCCACCGCGTCGGCATGGCTGGCGAACACGTGGTCCGCGCCTTCGAAAATCCGGTAGTCGACCGCCACGCCCTTCTGCGTGTTCAGTTTGTCCACCAGTTTCCGGACCGACGGTTCCGGCACCAGTTCGTCGGCGTCGCCGTGGATCATGAGTCCGCCGCAGGGGCAGGGTGCCAGGAACCCGAAATCGTAGTGGCTGGCGGGCGGTGCGACGCTGATCCAGCCGGAGATTTCCGGCCGGCGCATCAGCACCTGCATGCCGACGAAGGCGCCGAACGAGTAGCCGGCGATCCATAGCCCGCCAGCGTTCGGGTTGACCGACTGCATCCAGTCGAGCGCCGCCGCCGCGTCCCCGATTTCCCCGATGCCCCCGTCATAGCGGCCCTGGCTGCGGCCGACCCCGCGGAAATTGAAGCGCATCACGGAGCAGCCCAGGCGCTGGAACGCCTGGAACATGGCATAGGTGATCCGGTTGTTCATCGTCCCGCCGTGCAGCGGGTGGGGGTGCAGCACCAGCGCAACCGGTGCGCCGCGATCCTTGCTGTGGTGGTAGCGCCCCTCGAGCCGACCGTCGGGGCCGGCGAACATAACCTCAGGCATGGCGTCCCGAATTCCGTTTTATCTTTGGTGGCCCGGCGACGTCCGCGAAGATCCCCCCGATCCCCGCCCCGCCGGCGCTGGTTTCTGCGGCGCGCCCCAACCGCGCGACAGCCCGAATCGCACGGCCTGCAATCCGCATTCTCGATCTTTGGAAATAGGTAGTGTCCCCCCGATATTCCATCTCCACGCGCGCCACCTATAACCGGGCGGCAATCCTGGCCGACATAATCTTGACTGCCGGAGTCGGGAATTCTATGTCTATGACCGTCCCTCAACGCCCCGCCAACCGACCCGGCCAACGCCCATGACACCCTCCAACGCAGGCCAAACGGTGCCGGGACGTCGCATCCGGCGGGAGTAACGAGACACCCTCGCGCCCCCGCTTCCGGGCAGTATAAGCAAGACCCGGGTCATATGTATAACGGATTTGTCGCATGGCTTTCATGTTTCTCCGTGAGCTGATCCGAACCTATCGGGAACGCGACCCCGCGGCCCGATCGGACCTGGAAGTCCTGCTCTGCTACCCCGGCGTGCACGCCGTGCTGTGGCACAAGCTGTCGCACGCGCTCTGGGCGCGGCGGATGCGCCTGCTCGGCCGATTCTCGTCCCATATCGCCCGCTGGCTGACGGGGATCGAGATCCATCCCGCCGCCAGGCTCGGCCGGCGGCTCGTGATCGACCATGGGATGGGCGTCGTGATCGGCGAGACGGCGGAGATCGGCGACGATTGCTATCTCTACCACCAGGTCACCCTCGGCGTCGCGCGCACCTCCGCCGGCAAGCGCCATCCGACCATCGGCAACAACGTGATCATCGGCGCGGGGGCCAAAGTGCTCGGGCCGATCCATATCGGCGACAACGCCCGGGTCGGCTCCAACGCGGTCGTGGTCGACGACGTGCCGGCCGATACCACCGTCGTCGGCATGCCGGCGCGCCCAGTGGACCGCAAGCCGCAGCGCCGGGCGCCGCATTTCGACCCGTACGGGATGCCCTGCGACGACAGCCTCGACCCACTGCTACGCGACCTCGAAGGCCTGCGAGCCGAGCTCGCCGCAGTGGAGGTGCGGGTGGCGCGCCTTGCCGGGGGCGCCGCGGCCGCCGCCAACGGGACGATCGGCGCCGGCGCCGGACCGGAGCGCGTCGCCACGAACGGTGGTGCCCTGAACGGCGTCGTCACGAACGGCGCGGTCACGAACTGCGTCGGTGCGAGCGATAGGGGGCTGAACGGCGCCGACGCCCACGGCGCGGACGTCGCCGGCGTGTCCGCCGCGGCGGAAGTCGGCGCGCCCCGCCCCGCGCCGGTGGCCTGAGAATGCCCGCCCGCCGGCCGCCGCAATCGCGTGGAATCTCATGTCACTCGCGGGGTCGTCCTGTGCACGTGCGATCGGGTTGGTCGGGATTGCCGCTCTGAGGGCGCCCCCGTCCGAATGGCCCGTCTGAAAGGTTAAGGATCCCGCCCATGCAACTCTCCACCCGCGGGCGCTACGCCGTCATGGCCATGGTCGAGCTCGCAGAGCGCGAATCCCGCCCCGGCGCCAGCCCGTGCGGTCCGGTCTGCCTCGCCGATATCGCCGCCAGCCAGTTGCTCAGCCTCTCCTACCTCGAACAGATTTTCGGCCGCCTCCGCCGCGCCGGCCTGGTCGGCGCCAACCGCGGCCCCGGCGGCGGCTACCGGCTGGCGCGCCCGGCCGCGGCGATCACCATCGCCGCCATCGCCGTCGCGGTCGACGAGCCGATCCGCGCCACCCGCTGCCAGGAAGGCGGCACCGGCTGCATGTTCTACCCCGACACGGAAGCGGGGCCCTGTCGGACCCATGACCTGTGGCAGGAACTCGGCCAGCAGATCCACCTGTTCCTGGACGGCATCACCCTGGCCGACGTGCTCGACAACCAGGTGCTCGGCCGCGCCGCCGCGCCTGCGGCCACGCCGGTCCCGGCCGCGTGACCCGCATACCGACGCCGCCCGGAGCGGGGCCGCCCGAAGCGACGCCGCCCGCAGCGGGGCCACAAGTGCGCCACTACCTCGACGCCAACGCCTCCGAGCCGCTGCGCCCCGAAGCGCGCGCCGCGCTGGACGCCGCGCTCGCCGCGCCCGGCAACCCCGCTTCCGTGCATGCCGACGGGCGCGCCGCGCGCCGGCGGCTGGAAGACGCGCGCGAGACCACCGCCGCGGCCTTCGGCGCCAGCCCGGCCAATGTCGTGTTCACCTCCGGCGCCACCGAGGCCAACGCCCTCGCCCTGCACGCCCTCGCGCCCGGCCGGCAGGTCGTGCTCGGCGCTACGGAACACGACTCGGTCCTCGCCGCCGTCCCCGGCGCGCGGCGCCTGCCGGTCGACCGGGACGGGGTCGCCGACCTCGATGCGCTCGCAGCACTGCTCGCGGACGGCCCGATGCTGGTCGCGCTGATGGCGGCGAACAACGAAACCGGCACCCTCCAGCCGATCGCCGCTGCCGCCGCGCTGTGCCGGCGCTTCGGCGCCTGGCTGCATGTCGACGCGGTGCAGGCGGCGGGGCGCGAGAAGATCGACCTTGCCGCGCTCGGTGCGCACAGCCTGGCGCTGTCGGGTCACAAGCTCGGCGGGCCGATGGGGGCGGGTGCGCTGCTGCTCGGCCCCGAGGCGCCGGCGCCACGCCCACTGATCCCGGGTGGCGGGCAGGAACGCGGCTGGCGCGCCGGCACCCCGCCGCTCGCGGCCATCGCGGGTTTTGCCGCGGCCGTGCGCGCCGCCGCCCGCGCGGACGCCGGCGAACCGGACCGCCTCGCCGGGCTGCGCGCGACGATCGAGCAGGCCGCCATCGGCGCCGGCGCGGTGGTCTGCGGCGCCGGCGCGGCGCGGCTCGCCAACACCACGTGCCTCGCGTTGCCCGGCGTGCGGGCGGATGCGCAGGTGATCGCGCTCGACCTCGCCGGGATCGCCGTCAGCGCGGGCGCGGCGTGTTCGTCGGGCAAGGTCGCGGCGAGCCATGTACTGGCAGCCATGGGCCTCGGCCCGCTCGCCAGCCAGGCGATCCGCGTCTCCCTGCCGTGGAACGCGACCGCGGCGGACGCGGCGGCCTTCGCCGCGGCCTATCCCGCCATCGCCGCGCGGTTGCGCGGGGCGCTCGCGCCCGCCGAGATGGCGCCCGCGGCATGAACCGCCTCGATGCCGGGAATTGCTACGGCGGTCGCGCCAGCGTTGCCCCTCTCTCCCTGACGCCCGCCACCTGAGCCCGGATCACCCACCATGTCCCCCATGCCGCCCGCCCCGAACCGCCCGATCTATCTCGACAACCAGGCCACCACCCGCTGCGACCCGCGGGTGCTCGCGGTCATGCTGCCCTTCTTCGCCGAGCACTACGGCAATCCCCACAGCGTCGAACACGCCATGGGTCGCGCCGCCGAGGCCGCGGTGGAAGCCGCCCGCGCCCAGGTCGCCGCCCTGATCGGCGCGGCAGCGAACGAGGTCGTGTTCACCTCCGGCGCCACCGAAAGCAACAACATCGCCATCAAAGGGGCCGCCCGCCACGCCACCGCCTATCCGGCACCCGGAGCGCCGCCGCGCCGGCGCATCGTCACCCTCGCCACCGAACATAAATGCGTGCTCGAATCGGTCGCGGACCTCGGGCGCGAAGGCTTCGACCCGGTCTTCCTCCCGGTCCGCGCCGACGGCACGCTCGACCCCGACATCCTGCGCGCAGCCCTTGCCGAGCCCACCCTGCTCGTCAGCATCATGGCGGCCAACAACGAAACCGGGGTGATCCAGGACCTGCCGAGCCTGGCCGCGATCGCCAAGGAGGCCGGCGCGCTGGTACACAGCGACCTCGCGCAGGCGGCCGGAAAAATCCCACTCGACGTCGCCGCCTGGCACCTCGATCTGGCCTCCATCAGCGGCCACAAACTCTATGGACCAAAAGGGGTCGGCGCGCTCTATGTCCGCCGCCGCCCGCGCGTGCGCCTCGCGCCCCTGTTCTCCGGCGGCGGGCAGGAACGCGGCCTCCGCTCCGGAACCCTGCCCGCGCCCCTGATCGTCGGCTTCGGCGAGGCCTGCCGCCTCGCCGAAGCCGAACTGGCGGAAGAAGCCACCCGGGTCGGCGCCTTGCGCGCCCGCCTGCTCGACCGCCTGCAGAGCCTGATCCCCGAAATCACCCTCAACGGCAGCCTTGCCGCCCGCCTGCCCGGCAACCTCAACCTCACCTTCCCTGCCGCCAGCGCCGCCGACATCATGGCCGGCGCGCCCGACCTGTGCGTTTCCACCGGCTCCGCCTGCTCCTCGGCCGTGGTCGAACCCTCCTACGTCCTGCGCGCCATGGGCGTCCCGGACGCGGCCGCCGCGCGCAGCTTGCGGATCGGGATCGGACGCTTTACCTCGGCCGCCGAGATCGACTACGCCGCCGCGGCCCTGGCCGCCGCCCACGACCGCGCCGCGACCCCGGCCTGATTGGACCCGCTCGCCCCATGCCCAAAATGACGTTCATCGAGCGCGACGGAACGCGCCGGGAAGTCGACGCCCCGCTCGGCCTCTCGGTGCTCGAAATCGCCCACAAACACGGGGTCGATATCGAAGGCGCCTGCGAAGGCTCGCTCGCCTGCTCAACCTGCCACGTCATCGTCGATCCAGGCTGGCTCAAGAAACTGTCCGAACCCACCGAGGACGAAGAAGACATGCTCGACCTCGCCTTCGGCCTCACCGAAACATCCCGCCTCGGCTGCCAGATCGTCATGGTCCCCGAGCTGGACGGCCTCGTCGTGAAACTCCCCCCCGGCACCCGCAACATGCTGGACTCCTGACCAGCCATGGAGAGGTCGGACGGCGCGATAGCAAGGCCAGGGGGCGCTGCCCCCTGGACCCCCGCCAGGGAACTCGTCCCCTGGACCCCATACTGTTTGGGTTCCGTGCGGGTG
>JABBNW010000289.1 GCA_019352115.1 Pseudomonadota bacterium | reverse complement strand
AGAACAAGGCTTTTCTCAAACACGGAGGAAGAACGGAGGGCCACGGAGGGCCACAGGAGTCGGAGCAGTTGGTCATCGCCCGGGGCCTGACCGAAAGCGACGTTGTGGAGCCGCGATAGAGCCAACCGCTGCGACTCCCGTGGCCCTCCGTGGCCCTCCGCCCTTCCTCCGTGTTGGAATCCTTGCGATGCCGCAAGCAGAACGATCCGCACGGCAGATGCCACCGGGCCGCGCCAACCGCGATCATTGCGCGCCCGGTCGGACATGCGGACCGTCGCGCCCCAGGATACCGCGAGAGCCATTACCGCCCCGGCCAGTCCGCGACGGCGTCGAGCCCCCCGCAGGATCGCTAAACCGCGACATGGGCGCACCCGGCCTCGCGCGGAAAAGAGCGGACCGTCGCGCTTAGCATCTGCTTAAGCATTCGAAGGCATCTTTCGACCCTATGCGTCGCGCCAGGACCCAAGCCATCACCCGTTCGATCGCCCGCCGCGTCCCCCCGCCGGACCCGATCCGGCAGGGGCTAGGGGAGGCCCGCGCGCTGGTCGCCGCGGGCGCTGACGAGGCGGCGAAGGCCGCCTATCTCGCCGTGCTGCGGCACGACCCGACGGCGCGTGCCGCGCTGGTGGAACTCGCCGCGCTGTGCGAGGCGAGCGGTCACCGTTCCGCCGCCCGCACCGCCTATGCCCAGGCCGTGCACTGCCATCCGGGGGACCCAACGGCGCGGGTCGGCCTCGGCAATCTGCTGGCGGAGGACGCGGACATGGCCGGCGCCTGCGCGCAGTATCGCGCCGCGCTTGCAGCCGCGCCCGGGTTCGCGCCGGCGCACCAGGGGCTGGCGCGGGCGCTCGCGGCTATCGGCGATCCGGCGGCGGAGGCGGCGTTTCAGGCGGGCTTCGCCGGCCATGCGGTGTCGCGGCAGCGGTACCGCGGTACCGGCCCCGGCGTGCCGCTGCTGCTGCTGGTCGCGGCGCGCGGCGGGAACGTGCCCACCCGGACCTGGATCGACGATCGCCGCTTTGCGGTCACCGCCGTCTGCGCGGATTTCCACGACCCCGCGGCGGCGCTGCCGCCGCACGCGCTGGTGGTGAATGCGATCGGCGACCCGGACGCCGGCGCCGCCGCGCTGGACCGGGCCGAAACCATGCTCGCCCACACGTCGGCGCCGGTGATCAATCCCCCGCACCGGGTGCGCGCCACCGGCCGGGCGGAGATGGCGCGGCGGCTGGCCGCGATCCCGGGCGTGATCGCCCCGCGGATGCGGCTGCTGCCCCGCGCCGCGCTCGCCGCCGCCGCCGCCGCCGAGGACCTGGCCTTCCCGCTGCTGCTGCGCGCCCCGGGTTTCCACACCGGGCAGCATTTCGTCCGGGTCGATGCCCCCGCCGACCTGGCGGAGGCGGCTGCCGCCCTGCCGGGGGAGACGTTGCTCGCGATTGCGTATCACGACGCCCGCGGACCGGATGGAATGGCGCGCAAATACCGGGCGATGTGCATCGACGGGATCGTCTATCCGCTGCACCTCGCGGTGTCGGCCGGGTGGAAGGTGCATTATTTCACCGCCGCGATGGCGTCCCAGCCCGGGTATCGGGAGGAGGAGCGGCGGTTCCTCGACGACATGCCGGGCGTGCTCGGCCCGCGCGCGATGGCGGCGCTGGCGGCGGTGGCCGGCAGGCTCGGACTTGGCTACGGCGGGATCGATTTCGCGCTGACCGCGGACCGGTCGCTGCTGGTGTTCGAGGCGAATGCGACGATGGTGGTCAACCCGCCCGATCCCGACCCGATCTGGGACTACCGCCGCCCGGCGATCGCTGCCGTGCTGGCCGCGGCGCAGCGGATGCTGGCGCGCGCCGTCCCAAGCGAGTGGCGAGCCGGGCCGGCGCCGATCGCCGCGTGACGCGCCGCCGGGGGTCGTGGACGCCGAAGGCCTGGCAAGCCGCAGCCGCCGTGACGGACCGCCCGTTGTCCCACCCCGGATCCGCCCCGCCCTGCGGGCGGTCGTGCGCGAACGGATCAGGCGGCCGACAGTTCGGCAAGGCGGGCGGCGGCCGTCGTCGCGTGCTCGGACGGCTCGCGGATCGTGTAGCCGCGGCCCCAGACGGTGCCGATGACGTTGCCGGCCCCCGCCAGCGCCAGCTTCTTGCGCAGCTTGCAGACGAAGACGTCGATGATCTTCATCTCCGGCTCGTCCATTCCGCCATACAGGTGGTTCAGGAACGCCTCCTTGGTCAGCACCATGCCCTTGCGCAGGACCAGGAGCTCCAGGATCGCGTATTCCTTGCCGGTCAGGTGGACAGCCTGGCCGTGCACGGTGACCTCCCGCCGATCCAGGCTGAGTTCCACCGGGCCGAGGCGCAAGGTCGGCTGGCTGAACCCCTTGCTGCGCCGGATCACCGCCTGCACACGGGCCAGCAGTTCGGCCCGGTCGAACGGCTTGGTCATGAAATCGTCGGCGCCCATGCCGAGCGCCTTCACCTTGGCTTCCGGCCGGCTGAGGCCGGACAACACCAGCACCGGCGTGTTGTTGCGCGCCTGGCGCATGCGGCGCACGACTTCATACCCCTCGATATCGGGGAGCATCAGGTCCAGCACGACCATGTCGTATTCATAGTGGCGCACCAGTTCGAGCGCTTCTTCCCCGGTGTCGGCATGATCGACGACGGCGGAGCCCGACTTCAGGACCATGGTGATGCCGCGGGCGGCGGTCAGGTCGTCCTCGACGAGCAGGACACGCATGGATTTCATCTCCACAATCTATGCGTGCAAGATACCACCATAGCGTGCATTCGGCTATAGTTTTTTCACCTTCTGCGCGTATCAAAAACGAGGACGACCCGAGCAGGTCCAGAACATATAGGGAATTGTTCGCGATTCTCCGGATCAAGAGATAGGAACGTGCTATTGGCACATACGAATCCCCTTAAATATACGGACCGTGCGAGCGCAGCTCTGCGCGGCATCCCGCCGCTGCGCCTGACCGGGCGTATCGCGGGCCTCTCCGGCCTCATGGCCGAAGTCGCGGGCCTGTCCGGCCAGCTTGCGGTCGGCAGCCGTCTGCTGCTGCACCCGCGCGAGGCGGCGGCCGATGCCCGCGGTACGGGCGTCGGGCCGGGCCAAGCCGGCGCGCACCGGGCATCCCCCATCCTCGCCGAGGTCGTGGGGTTCCGCGGCACCCTGGCGCGGACCATGGCGTTCGGCGCGCTGGACGGACTTGGCCCGGGCGCGGCCTCGCTGATGCCGGTGCGCCGCCACGCCGGCGGCTTCGCCTTGGGGGAGGGGGGCATGCTCGCCCCCTCCGATGCCTGGCTCGGCCGGGTGATCGACCCGCTCGGCCGCCCGCTGGACGGCGGCGGGCCGCTGCCGCAGGGGCCGATCTCGCGCCCGGTGCGCGCCGCGCCGCTGCCGGCCGCCGAGCGCGCGCGCCTCGGTCCGCGGATCGACCTCGGGGTGCGCGCGCTGGATTGCTTCGCCACCTCACGCCAGGGCCAGCGGCTCGGGCTGTTCGCCGGCTCCGGCGTCGGCAAATCCACCCTGCTCGCCATGCTGGCGCGCGGCGCGGCGACGGACGTGACGGTGCTCGCCCTGGTCGGCGAACGCGGGCGGGAAGTGCGCGAATTCATCGAGGACGAGCTGGGGCCGGAGGGCCTGGCGCGGGCGGTGATCGTGGTCGCGACCTCCGACGCGCCGCCGCTGCTGCGCCGGGAAGCGGCGCACGCGGCGATGACGGTCGCCGAGCACTTCCGCGATCAGGGCCGGCAGGTACTCCTGATGATGGACAGCGTCACCCGCTTCTGCCTGGCCTTGCGCGAGATCGGCCTGTCCGCGGGCGAACCCCCCGCCACCCGCGGCTACCCGCCGAGCGTCTTCGCCGAACTGCCGCGCCTGCTGGAACGCGCCGGCCCCGGCCTGCAGCCGCCGCAAGGGGATGCGCGTTCCCCCGGCCATATCACCGCGCTGTTCACCGTGCTGGTGGAAGGCGACGACCACAACGAACCGGTGGCGGACGCGGTGCGCGGCATCCTGGACGGGCACGTGGTGCTGGACCGGCGCATCGCCGAGGCCGGGCGCTACCCCGCGATCGACGTGCTTCGGTCCCTGTCACGGGCCGCGTCGGGCTGCCTGGCCCCGGCGGAGGCCGCGCTGGTCCGCCGGGCCCGGGCGCTCCTGGCGCTGTATGCCGACATGGCCGACCTGGTGCGGCTCGGCGCCTATCGTGCCGGCGCCGATCCGGCGGTGGACGAGGCCGTCACCCTGGCCCCGCGGATCGAGGCGGTGCTGGCCCAGGACCGCGCCACCGCCTCGACCATCGAGGACGGGTTTGCCGCGTTGCGCGCGGCACTGGAGACAAATGTCCCGTGATCCGCTCGGCCCCGTGCTGCGGCTGCGCCGGATGGCGCGGGATGCGACCTTGCGCGACCTTGCCGCCGCCCTGGCCCAGGAAGCCGCCTGCGCGCAGGCGGTCGCGCGGCTGGAAGACGCGATCGCGCGCGAGACCGAGGCGGCGACCGCCCTCACCGGCGACGACAGCGTGGTGGAAGCCTTCGGCCTCTGGTTGCGCCGGGCGCGCCACGAGCTGGACGGTGCCGGCGCCGCACGCGAGGCCGCAGCGGGCGAGGTCGTGCTGGTCCGCTCCGTGCTTGCTGCCGCGCGGGCCGCCGTGCGCGCGGCCGAGGAGCTGGTCGCGCGGCACGAGGCGGAGCAACGGGCGAACGAGGCCCGGGCGGAACAACGGAGCCTGGACGAGATCGCCTCCGTCCCGACGGAAGAACCCGGCGACCCGACTTAAAGGACAGCAATCCTGACCGTTTGACCGAGATCATCGCCGGGCCGCGGCGGCCGCGTCAGCCTGCCTGCCTCACCCCGAGCAGGAGCCTGCGCCATGTCCGCCGCCCGCTTTTCCCCCGCCGATTCCGGCCACAACCAGGTCACCCCGTTCCTGGTCGCGCTGGCGATCGCGGCTGTGACCCTCGTCGTATCGCTGGCCGTGACCGGCCTGCCGCACTAGCCGGCGCGGGGGCGGCGGCGGGTGTGTGCCCGCCGCCGCCCGTCGTCGGTACGCGCTCGCCGCG
>JABBNW010000032.1 GCA_019352115.1 Pseudomonadota bacterium | reverse complement strand
TAAAGCGCTTGGCGAGCGCCCACGCTTCGGTGTCAGGAGGGACAAAGACTGCACGAGACATGGACATACATAGAACATAAATCCGCCGGCATGTCAAGCGGATTGTACGCTGGCGGCGCCGCGCCGCGCCGGCCTCGGCGATCGGGGGGACCACAGTCCGAGCCGGCTTATCGGGGCGCGCCGCCAAGGGGGCCGCTACGGCAGGAAGGGAAAGCAAGCGCCTTGTCCCGCCCGGCCGGGCGCCGTATCTGTGCGCCCATGCACGCACAGCTTCCTCGCCCCCGTTCGCTCGCCGCGCTGTTCGCCGTGGCGGTGTCCCTGGCCGTTGCCCCGGCGCTGGCGTCCCCAGCGTCCGCCGCGCCGCGCCATCCGCCCGCCGCGGCCCCGAAGGAACTGGGCGCGTTCGGGGCCTGGATCGCCGCCACCCATGGGGTCGGGCGCGACAAGCTCTGCTACGCCTTCACCCGCACCGACGGGCAGAACGCGGCCACCGGCACCGGCCCGGTGCTGAGCATCACCGATCGGGCAACCGGGCGCGACCAGGTCGCGATCAGCGACGGGCCGCTCTATCCCAAGGGCGCCGGCGCGATGGTGCAGGTCGGAACGACGGCGCTCGATTTCTACACTTCGGGCCACGACGCCTTCGCCCGCGACGGCCATGCGACGGCGACGGCGTTCGAGCGCGGCGCCACCGCCGTGCTGCATCCGCCCGGCAAGGGCGCCCGCCCGCTGACTTTCAGCCTGACCGGCTTCACCGCTGCGCACGCCGCGATCGCCAAGGCGTGCCCCGCGCGATGAGCCGCCCGCCCCGGCCAAGCTGATGTCCGCCGTGCTGGCGCTGCCGGCCGAGGCTGCGCTGACCACGGCCGAGCGCGACCGCATCCTGGCGAAATCCGCCCTGTTCGATCCGCCGCCGGCGCAACTGCCCGACGGGCGGCGCGATCTCGTGGGCCTGTCGCGCGCGGAGCTCGCCGCCGAACTGGCCGCGATCGGGGAGGCCCCGTTCCGCGCCCGCCAGGTGTGGCACTGGATCTACCACCAGGGCGTGACCGACTTCGCGGCCATGAGCACGATCGCGCGCCCCACCCAGGGCAAGCTCGCGGATCGTTTCGTGATCGGCCGGCCCCAGGCGGCGGTGGTGCAGACCAGCGCCGACGACACCCGCAAGTGGTTGTTCCGCTTCCGCGACGGCCAGGAGGCCGAGACCGTCTATATCCCCGACCCCAGCGAGGATCGCGGCGCGGTCTGCCTGTCCTCGCAGGTCGGCTGCACCCTGTCGTGCCGGTTCTGCCATACGGGTACGCAACGGCTGACCCGCAATCTCGGCGCGGCGGAGATCGTCGGCCAGTTCATGGCGGCCCGCGATTCCTACGGCGAGTGGCCGAGCCCGAAGGGCGAAACGCCGCGCCTGCTGTCCACCGTCGTGCTGATGGGCATGGGCGAGCCGCTTTACAACTACGCCAACGTCGCCAAGGCGATGACGATCGTGATGGACAACGAGGGGATCGGGCTGTCGCGCCGGCGGATCACCTTGTCCACCTCGGGCGTGGTGCCGATGATGGATCGCGCGGGGGCGGAGCTGGGGGTGAACCTCGCCGTGTCCCTGCACGCGGTGCGCGACGAATTGCGCGACGAGCTGGTGCCGCTCAACCGCAAATACCCGATCGCCGAGCTGATCGCCGCCTGCCGGCGCTACCCGGGCGCGTCCAATGCGCGGCGGATCACGTTCGAATACGTGATGTTGCGGGGAATCAACGACAGCGTGGCCGACGCGCACGCGCTGGTGCAGCTGATCGCGGGGATTCCGGCGAAGGTGAACCTGATCCCGTTCAATCCCTGGCCGGGCTCGGCGTACGAGACGTCCTCCGGCGCGGCGATCGCACGGTTCGCGGGGGTGGTAATGGACGCGGGGTTTTCCGCGCCGGTGCGCACGCCGCGGGGGCGGGACATCCTGGCGGCGTGCGGGCAGTTGCGGACGGAGGCTGGGCGGGGAGTGGGGTAGTGCCTTCAGGCGCCGCCCATCGCCATGCGTTTCGCCTCCGCGAGCGTGACCATCAACGTCAACGGCTCCAGCGGCGACGGGCGGAAGCCATGCCGCTGGTAGAACGCCTGCGCCGCGGGGGAGATCGCGTGCACCAGCAGCGCGCGCACGCCGATCGTCTCCCCGGCTGACAGCGCCCGCAGCACCGCGTCCCGCAGAAGGTCGCCGCCGAGGCCCCTCCCTTGCCAGGCCCGATCGACGGCCAGGCGGCCCAGCAGCACGATCGGAACCGGATTGGGCATGTTCCGCCGCACCCGCCCGGTGGCCACACCGGCGAGAACGGAACCGGCCGCGAGACTGTAGTACCCGACCACCCGCGTTCCTTCGCACATCACGAAGGTCCGCGACCCTCCCTCGGCCTCGTTGTGGCGCGCATGGCGCTTCAACCAGTCGTCGAGCGGGCCTGAGCCGGAGGCGAAGCTGTCCGCCTCGTGGGCAGGGGCGAACGGTTGCGGGGCCGAAAGCGGCCGGGTGCTCACGCTTCCCAGGCTGGCTTGCGGGCGAGGAGCTGGCGGAGCCGCGGATTGTCGGCCGGCGGGCGATCGAGTTCGGCCATGAATTGCTGCCAGCTTGCGTCGTCCAGCACGAAGCTGCGGCGATCTGCCAGGGTCTCGGCGGCGGCGCGAAGACCGCTGTCGAGCAGGAATTCGGTCAGGGTCTTATGCGCGGTGGTCGCCGCCTGCATCAGCGTGCGTTTGGCTGCCGGTGTCATGCGGAGGTCCACACGTTCGGATCTGGCATCGGAGGTCGTGGTCATGGGCTGCATCCCTGATGGGCGATCCTGCCATGTGTACATTGTCAGGACAAGCGCCGCGTGACAGTCGCGCTCGCGCAGAGTTTTCATGTCCCGGCGAGCGGCCGTTGCGCCTGGATGCGGGCCAAAGATGCCTCCCGCCTCACGCCGCGCGCCGCCCCGCTCGCCATTTCCGGACCTGGTCGGCGGCCCGCGGGACAGGATATGAAGATTTCCATATCACATGGCACGAAAAATGCTTTTCATATTTCCCGCAGCCCCGCGCACCCCCGCCCCGGGGCCTCAGCCAAGGAGGCACGCATGCCGACAATCGATCCCGCGTCCCCGCCCGATCCGCCGCGCCTGCGTGCGCTGGAGCAGGCCCTGAACAGCATCGGCACCACCGGCGCGCATCGCAGCATCCTCGCTCTGGTGATCGCCGGCTGCGTGTTCGACAGTTTCGAGCAGAACACGATCGGCATCGTCGGACCCGTGCTGCACCAGGCCTGGGGCATCGGCGCCGCCGCGATCGGGCTGCTGAACACGATCACCTTCGCCTCCGCCGCCGTCGGGCGGTTGCTGTCGGGCTATTTCGGCGACCGCTACGGCCGGCGGACGATGCTGACGATCGACCTCGCGCTGTTCACCCTCGGCGCCATCATTTGTGCAATTGCCCCGAATTTCGGCACGCTTGCCGGCGGACGCGCCATTGTCGGTTTCGGACTGGGCGGCGAGATCTCCATCGCGGTCACCATGCTGGCCGAGTTCTGCTCGGCGCGCTTCCGCGGCACCGCGGTCGGGCTCATCAATGTCGGCGCCGGCGGGTTCGGCAATTTCCTCGCCCCGGCGCTCGGTCTGCTCGTGTTCGCCGTGTTCCCCGGGCCGGATCGCTGGCGCTTCCTGTTCGCGGTGCTGGTGCTGCCGGCGGTGCTGGTCGTGTTCTACCGCCGCTACGTCCCCGAAACCCCGCGCTACCTGCTGTCGCAGGGCGACGTGCGCGGCGCCAACCGGGTGCTGTCGGTGCTCGCCTCCGGCCGGCTCACCGCGCGCGATGTCGCCGTGCACGCCTACATCCCCGAAGGGGCTGCGACGGCGGAGCCGGCCGCGCCCGCCGCCCGGCTCGGCGAGATCTTCCAGGGCGCGTTCGCCTGGCGCACCATCCCGGTCTCGATCGCCACCTGGATGACCTACGGCGCGCAGATCACCGTGCTGACCCTGATGCCGACGGTGCTGGTCGCGGAGGGCTACACGATCACCCGCAGCCTGGTGTTCACCATGGTGATCCAGGCGGGCAGCCTGCTCGGCACCTCGGTCGCCTCGGTGTTCGGCTTCCACCTGCCGCGCAAGCCGGTGCTCACCTGGGGCGCGATCCTGGCGTGCCTGGCGGCTCTCGGGTTCGGCTTCCTGGGCGCCAACGTGGCGCTGGTGCTGTTCTTCGGCGCCACCTTCCAGTTCTTCGTCCTGCTGCTCAACACCACGGTGTTCATGTATGCGCCGGAGCTCTATCCGACCCGCATTCGCGCCTTCGGCACCGCCTTCATCCTGGCCGTCGGCACGGCGTCCGGCGCGCTGATGCCGCTGATCTCCGGGCGGCTGTTCCAGAGCTACGGGATCGGCGCGGTGTTCGCCCTGATCGCGGCGATGTACGCGGTGTTCGCGCTCAGCGTGCAGTTGGCGCCGGAGACGTTCGGCCGTTCGCTGGAAGACCTGCGCCTGCCGGCCGCGCCGGCGCCTGCTCCGGCCGACTTCGCAGCGGCGACCGCCGGCGCCGCGCCGCGATGATCCGCATCGTCCTGATCAACCCCAATACCTCGGTGGCGACGACGGCGATGATGCGCGCCATCGCCGGCGCCACCGCCCCGCCTGGCGTGGCCATCGCCGGCATCACCGCCCGCCGCGGCGTGCCGATGATCACGGAAGCGGCCGAACTCGCCGCTTCCGCGGCCGAGGTGGAGGCGATCGGGCTGCGCTACGCCGGCGACGCCGACGGGATCGTCGTCGCCGCCTTCGGCGATCCCGGCCTCGCGGCGCTCCGCCGCCAAATCCCCATCCCGGTGGCGGGGATCTGCGAGGCGGCCATGCGGGAGGCGGCGTGGCCGGACGGGCGGGCGGACCGGCCAACCGGGCGCCGGTTCGGAGTGGCGACGATCACGCCCGGCCTCGCCGGCCCGATCGCGGCGCGCGCGCGGGACCTCGGGCTTGCGGACCTCTATACCGGCATCCGCCTGACCGAAGGCGCGCCCGCCGCGCTCGCTGCCGATCCGCCGGCGCTGGAGGCGGCGCTGGCGGAGGCAGTGGACCTCTGCATCCGCCGCGACGGCGCCGAGGCGGTGGTGATCGGCGGCGGCCCGCTCGGCGCCGCGGCCGGCGCGCTCGCGGAACGCTGGGCGGTGCCGATCATCGCCCCCATCCCGGCCGCGATGCGCGCCCTGCTGCGGGCGATCGGCGCCGCGTGAGGATGCGTGTCCCCGCCTTCAGCCGCACAACGGTCGGTCACGCAGCCGTGTCCGACACACCCACTTGTGTATCGGCTGTTGGTCGGCAACGATAGGGGGCTGTAAATCCGGAAATAACCTCGAAGCAGGTAGCGTGGACGCGGACGATCACACCGCCTCGGTTGCGCCCATCGAACTCGAACGTCTGCAGGCCGAGATCGCCGAGCTGCGCGAGGCCGTCCGGGCGCGCGACATCTTCATGTCGATCGCCGCGCATGAGCTGCGCAACCCGATGGCCCCGCTGGTGGGCCGGATCAGCTTGTTGCAGGCGCAGGTGGATCGTGCCGGCGGCAGCGTCCCGCCCAAGGTGGCGCAGGGCATCCGCCAGCTCGACGTGATCCTGCGCCGCTACGTCCGGCGCACCATCACCCTGCTCGACATCTCCCGCCTCACCTCCGGGCGGTTCACCCTCGATCCGGCCGAGATCGACGTCTCCACCGTGATCGCCCGGCTGGTGGAGGATTTCGCCCCGCATGCGGAGCAGGCCGGCTCCGCCATCACCGCGACGATCGACCCCGGCATCGTCGGCCTGTTCGACCTCACCGCGATCGAGGAGATTGCCGAGAACCTGATCTCCAACGCGGTCAAATACGGCGAAGGCAAGCCGATCGACGTCGTGCTGGCGCGTGCGCCCGGCGCGATCCACCTGGAGGTGCGCGACCGCGGCCCGGGGATTTCCGCCGCCGACCGCGGCCGCATTTTCGAACGCTTCGAACGCCTGGCGGGCAGCCGGCCCACGACCGGCTTCGGCCTCGGCCTCTGGGTCGTCGGCCAGTTGACCGACGCGATGGGTGGCACGATAGCGGTCGAGGGGACCGACGGCGAAGGGACCGTCTTCACTGTCCGGGTTCCCCTGCGGACCGCATCCGAGGGCACATGACCACCACATCCGATCAGGCCGAACCGCCGCACCGCCTGCAACGGGTGGCGAGCGGGCTCGGCGGGCTCGATGTCATTCTGCGCGGCGGCTTTCTCGCCGGTGGGATGACCATCATCCAGGGCCGGCCGGGCTCCGGGAAGACGATCTTCGGCAACCAGCTCTGCTTCAACCACATCGTTGCCGGCGGGCGCGCGCTGTACGTGACCCTGCTTGCCGAGAACCACGCGCGGATGCTGCTGCATATCGGCGCCCTTGGCTTCTTCGACGTCGCGGCGATCCCGGACCGGTTGTCCTACGTGAGTGCCTTCCCGGTGCTCGAAAGCGACGGCACGGAAGGGCTGCTGACCTTGCTGCGCCACGAAATGCGCCGTCGGGAGGTGACCCTGCTGGTGCTGGACGGGCTGGTGGCCGCCGAACGGGCCGCCGGGTCGGACATGGACTTCAAGAAGTTCATCCACGAGCTGCAGGCTCTGGCCAGCGCCGCCAACTGCACCATGTTCCTGCTGGCGGGCAGCGGCGGCGATCGCGCCGAGGTCGCCGCGGAGCACACGATGGTCGATTGCGTCATCCAATTGAATAGCCGGCTGCACGGTTGGCGGTCGCAACGCACCCTGGAAGTCGTGAAGCGGCGCGGGGACGGCTATCTGCGCGGCGCCCATGCGTTCCGCATCGGCGACGACGGTATCGTGGTCTTTCCCCGGTTCGAGGCGCTGCTCGGCGCGCGCCCGCCCGGCGAGGCCCGCTCCGCCGGGGGCGATCGCGGGCGGGTGCACGGCGATCGCTCTCGCGCATCGACCGGCCTCGCGCCGCTCGACGACATGCTGGACGGCGGCCTGCCGCGCAATTCGAGCACCCTGGTGCTCGGCCCGCCCGGCAGCGGCAAGACGACGCTCGGCCTGCACTTCCTCGGCAGGTGCGACGCGGACGAACCCGGCCTGTTCTTCGGCTTCTACGAAACCGCCGACGTGCTGCGCGCCAAGGCCGCGGCGCTGGACCTGCCGGTGGCCCGCGCGTTCGAGACCGGCGCGGTGGAGATGCTGTGGCAGCCGACGACGGAGGCGCTGCTGGACGAGGCCTGCGCCCGGCTGCTCGCCGCCGTGCGCGGGCGCAAGGTGCGCCGGCTGTTCCTGGACGGCATCGGCGGGCTACTGAAACTGGCCGACGACGCCGACCGGGTCAGCTACGTCCTCACCGCCCTGTTCCACGAACTGCGCGCGCAGGCGGTCGTCAGCATCGTGACCAAGGAAACCGAGGACCTGCTGGGCAGCCCGTGGGCGGCGCCGGGCAGCGGGCTCGCCACCGGCAGCGTGTCCGACATCGCCGACAACATCCTGCTGCTCCAGGTGGTCCGGCAGCGGTCCCGCTTCTGGCGCACGATCTCCCCCTTCAAGGCACGCGACAGCCGGATCGACAACCGTACCCGGCTGTTCGAGATCGGGCCGCACGGGCTGGATATCGATACGTCCCCGGATCGGGCGGAAGCGGTGCTGGGCGACAGGGACGACGGGCCGCACGGACGCGATGGATCGCACGAGGGCGACGGGCCGCAGGGCGGAGGAGCGCGGCCGCGGCGGCGCCCGGGCAGCTGATCCGTGGCAAAAATCCTCGTCGTGGACGATGAATTCGGCGTCGGTGAACTGCTCCGCGAGGTGCTGGACGAGGAAGGGCACGCGGTCCGCCTGGCGATCAATGGCCGCCAGGGGCTGGAGCAGATGGCGGTGGAACGGCCCGACGTCGTCATCCTGGACTTCATGATGCCGGTGCTGAACGGGGGCGACGTGCTGAAGGCGATGCGGGAGGATCCGAAACTCGCCGACATCCCGGTCATCGTCACGAGTTCCCTGCCCGAGGCGACGGTGGCCGAGCGGGCGCCGGGCTACACGGCGTTCGTCCGCAAACCTTACCAGATCGGCACGATCGTCGCGCGGGTGGCTGCCGCGCTGGATACGGGCCCGCGGGAATCGGGCCCGCGGGGCGCGGACTAGGGCGGCCGAGCGCGGGTGCGGGGCGGGCGCTTATCCCCGCCCGTTTCGAGTGCGCCTTTTACCCTTGCATCCCCAGCCTCACCCCCATCCCGCCATGGCCGCCCCCCGAGCCGGGCCATCTGCCCTGATCATCCGTGCACTTCCCCCGGCCTGGGGCTCGCCCATCTGCCGGAAGACAGCGTCCGGGCGCGGCTCGATCGCGGGCAACTCGTCCGCGTGCTGGCCGAGTGGTGTCCGCCCTATCCGGGCTACCACCTCTATTAGCCGAGCCGCCGCCAGCCGACGCCGGCGTTCGCCGTGCTGGTGGATGCGCTGCGCTATCGCGGCTGACGGGCCGCGGTCGTCCAGGCTGCCACAAAACGTCACATGCCGGGCATGCGATTGCCACATCGAAGCACCCATTATGAGGCCGTCCAACAACGATGGTCAGGCTCATGTCTTCCGAATTTCCTGCAAAATGCGGCCTGCGGGCGATCGTCCGGGACCCGCTGGTGCGCCTGGTGATGGCGAGCGACGGGGTGTCGGAAGCCGATCTGGTGGCGCTGATGCATCGGATCGGTCGGGCGCGGCGCGACGACGGCGCGGCCGAGGCGTTCACGGCGGTCCCGGTCCCGCCGGGCGCGGGGCGGATGGCGGAGCCGTCCTGGTGGATCTGAGGCGCCTCGTCGGCCGCGGCGTGCACCGGGCGATTTGACAAACCGACCCGGACCCATAGCTTACGGCCCCGACCGCGGGCGCCGGGCGAGACGGCCGGCCGCCCGCCCCCCCCTTGCAGCCAAGGACCACCCTCCATGCCCATCCTGTCGGGGCGCATGCACCAACTCGGCACCGAGTCCGCCTTCGAGGTGCTGGCGCGCGCCAACGCGCTCGCCCGCGCCGGCCGCGACATCGTCAACCTCGGCATCGGCCAGCCCGATTTCGCGACGCCCGCGCATATCGTCGAAGCCGGCATGAAGGCGCTCGCCGATGGCCACCACGGCTACACGCCGGCGAACGGCATCCTGCCGCTGCGCGAGGCGGTCGCCGCCGACCTGCACCGCCGCCACGGCGTCAGCATCTCCCCCGACCGGGTGCTGGTCGTGCCGGGCGGCAAGGTCACGATGTTCTTCGCCATCATGATGTTCGGCGAACCGGGCGCGGAGATCATCTACCCGAACCCCGGCTTTCCGATCTACGAGAGCGTCATCCGCTTCTCCGGCGCGACCCCGGTGCCGATGCGCCTGCATGAGGCCAAGGGCTTCTCCTTCGACGCCGACGAAGTGCTGGCCCAGATCACGCCGCAGACCAGGCTGCTGATCCTGAACAGCCCTGGCAACCCCACCGGCGGCGTCGCGCCGAAGGCGGAGATCGACCGCCTGGTCGCCGGCCTCGCCCGTCATCCGGACGTCGCGGTGATGTCAGATGAAATCTACGGCGAGATGCTGTACGAAGGCACCCATGTCAGCCTGACCACCTACCCCGAGCTGGAAGACCGGCTGATCCTGCTGGATGGCTGGAGCAAGACCTACGCGATGACCGGCTGGCGGCTCGGTTTCGGCGTGTGGCCGGCGGCGCTGTTTCCATATGCGGAACGGCTGGCGATCAATTCGCATTCCTGCGTCAATGCGTCGGCGCAATATGCGGGGCTCGCGGCCCTGACCGGTCCGCGCGCGCCGGTGGCGCGCATGATGGCCGCCTTCGCCGAGCGGCGCGCCTATATCGTTCCGGCCCTGAACGCCCTGCCCGGCTTCCGCTGCGCGAGCCCGGGCGGCGCGTTCTATGCGTTCCCGAACGTCGCCGGCACCGGCTTCGACGCGCGCACCCTGCAATCGCGGCTGCTGGACGAGGCCGGTGTGGCGACCGTTGCGGGCACGAGCTTCGGCGCGCTCGGCGACGGGCATCTGCGCTTCTCCTATGCGGCCAGCCTGGAAGCGCTGCAGGACGCGGTCGGGCGCATCGGCGCCTGGCTGGGCAAGCAGAACACGGACGCGGGCGCGCGCGGGGCGTGAGCCGGGACGCCTGAGGCACAGGGGGGCCGCGCCGGGGCGTGCACGGGGCGGGCCGCCCCGAAGCCGTCACGCTATCCGGGCCGACCCGGCAGATGGTGCTACTGGCATCCCCACCGCTGCCACTGAGGCGGGCCACTACCATTGCTTGCATCCGCCGGCACGGTCTGCGACGTTCCGCTGCGATCGTCATCAAACCAGCCGGAGATCCGACGTGGACGAGCAAGGTTCAGGACCGGGCGCCAGCGACTGCCCCACCGGCATCGCGCTGTCGGCGTTCAACCCGGAATTCCGCGAATGCCCGCACCAGATCCTGAACCGCCTGCGTGCCGCTGAACCCGTGCACCGGGACCGCCAGTTCGACCGCGTCGTCCTGACCCGCCGCGCCGATATCGAGGCGGTGCTGGGCGATCGTTCCCTCGGCGCCGATCCGCGCAAATCCCGCCCCGGCTCGTTCGTGCGCATGGCGCAGATCGTGGACGAGACCTACCAGCCGACCATGCTCAACACCGACGACCCGGAGCACAAGCGCCTGCGCAGCCTGGTCGCGCAGGGCTTCAACCTGCGCGCGGTCGAAGCGATGCGCCCGCGGATCGCCGCGGTCGCGAACAGCCTGCTCGACGGCCTCGCCGGGCGCGCGAGCTTCGACCTGGTGGAGGAATTCGCCGGCCCGCTGCCCACCATCGTGATCGCGGAGATGCTCGGCGTCGACACTGCCGATCAGAAGGATTTCAAGCGCTGGTCGGACGCGCTGGTGATGTGTCTCAATCCGCGCCGCTCGCCCGAGCAGGACGCGGCGCTGGCCTGGAGCCGGGAGAATCTCGGCGCCTATTTCCGCCGGGTGATCGGGGAACGGCGCGCGCAACGCGGCACCGACCTTATCAGCGCGTTGGTCGCGGCGGAGGAGGACGGGGAGAAGCTGACCGAGCAGGAGGTCATCAACACCGCCAACCTGCTGCTCGCGGCCGGCAACGTCACCACCACCGACCTGATCGGCAATGCCGCGCTTTGCCTGCTGCGCCACCCCGACCAGATGCAGAAGCTGCGGGAGCGACCGGAACTGATCCGCAACGCGATCGAGGAAGTGCTGCGCTTCGATCCGCCGGTCGCCTCCACCTTGCGGATCACGCATGTGGAGCGCGAGATCGACGGCGTGATGGTGGCGCCGGGGCAGACGCTCGATTGCGTGATCCTGGGCGCCGGGCACGATCCGGCCGTGCATGCGGACGCCGAGCGATTCGATATCGAACGTGCCGATACGACCCATTCGGCGTTCGGCGGCGGGGCGCATTTCTGCCTTGGCGCGCCGCTGGCGCGGGCGGAATCGCAGATCGCGATCCCGCTGCTGCTGGCCCGCTTCCCTCGCCTGCGGCTCGATACGGACCGGCCGGCGACGCACAAGGTGGCGCCGCCGTTCAACGGGCCGGCGGGGCTGTGGGTGCGCACCGACTGAGAGGTTGCGAGCAAGATCAACTGGCATTCTTTCGCAAGTTCGATTGGCGGGCGCGCACGGAGTCCCGGCGGATACACGCACACCGCGCACGGCCGTGCCCTGCATGTCGCAGGGTCACGCCGAACAGAACGCGCCCACCCAGACGTGAGCCCTCCGCGAGTCGGGCGGCGTCCGATCCCGGGCAGCGGCGCCGCCGTATCGATATGACCAGAGAGCGATTATGGTCGCTACGGCCGGATCGTGCTGGCCCTTAACGGTTTGTAGCGGATTGGAGCCATAGGTCGTGGTGCGCGCGGACAGCGCGACCACCGATCCAGGGTTCCAGATATGTTGCAGGCTGCGGCACCATTCCTGAGACAGCGGCAAACGTCCGCGCCAACCTCGGTCGGCCCGGCGCCGCGCACCGACAGGCTCGCGGCATGTGGCCGCACGATCCGACCGCTTGCGCTGGTCCTGGCGACCGCTGTCGGGTGCGTGAGCGTGGCAGCCGCCCCGGCGCGGGCGGGCACCTGCGGCTCGGCGGTGGGCCCGGTTACGATCGCAACCAGTTGCACTGACCTCAGCATCACCACGCCTGGCGCCGCGGTCACCGTGGCCGCCGGCGTCACCGTGTCCGACCCGTCGGGCGGCTACAACGGGATCTGGAACGACACCGGCGCCATCGGCACCAGTCTCACGAACTACGGGACCGTGACCTCCAACGGCGGGTTGGGCATCTACAACGGCTACAACCACGGCACCTATTCCAGCCCGCCTGCGAACCAGGGCACCATCACCACCCTGCTCAACATGGGCACGATCAGCAGCCCCAGCCTCGGCGGCGTCGAGAACGCGAGTACCATCGGCACCCTCACCAACCTCGGCACGATCATGGCCCGGTATTGGAGCATCTACAACGCCGGGAGCCTCACGAACTTGAACAACGCCCAGGGCGGCAGCTCTCCGCTGGTGTTGCAGGGCGCCCTGCCGACCAACTACAACGTCCTAGTTGCGTCCGCAAGCACCTATGGGGAACTCGTGGGGCACTTTGCCGGCGGGTCGATGAATTTCGGCATCTACGCGGGCTCGGTACTTGCTCCGGGGACCTATGCGGGCGTTCTGCAGAACATTCCGCTCAGCGAGATATCGAGCGGCCTCAGCGGCACCTATGGCGGCTACACCTGGTCGCTCGTGACCAACGGTGGGAACGTCGATCTGGTGGTGCAGGTTGCCGTCAGCAGCATCGGCGCCGGCAGCACCGGCTTGGTGTCCTCGGTCGGCGGAACCCTGCTGCCGATCCTGGATGGCGGCACCCTGGTTGCGAACCAGGACAGCGCGAGCAACTTCACGATCACCGGCAACGGCGGAACGGTGGACGCCGCCGGCGGCGTGCATACGTTCTCCGGCGTCCTGTCCGACAGCAGCGCCACCAGCCATGGCGCGCTCATCATCGCCGACAGCGGCGGGGGCGGCGCGGTGGTGCTGACCGGGGTAAACACGTTCTCGGGCGGCATTCAGGTGGACCCCGGCGCCACCTTGTCGGTCCCGGCTGCCACCGCGCTCGGCACTGGCACGCTCAACCTGATCGGCAGCGCGACCGTCCCGTCGACCCTCGCCGTCACCGGCACGACCACCATCACCAACCCGATCACGGTCGCCGGCGACCCGGTCTTCGCGATCACCGCCGGCACCACCACAACCGTCGCCGCGGCCATCGCCGACGCCGGCCCCACGACCCCCGGCGACGTCGTGCTGTCCGGCGGCGGCACGCTGGTGCTGAGCGCCGCGAACACCTACACCGGCCCCACCACGGTCAACGCCGGCACCTTGCAGGTGGACGGGTCGATCACCTCCCCGGTGACCGTCGCCGCCGCCGGCATCCTGCGCGGCCACGGCCGCATCGCCGGGAACGTCAGCAACAGCGGCACCGTGTTTCCCGGCGGAACGATCGGCATCCTGACGGTGGGCGGCACCTACACCCAGAGCAGCGCCGGCCTGTTGGCGATCGAGGTCACGCCGTCCGCCATTCCCGGCGTCGGCTACGACCAGCTTCAGGTGACCGGCTCGGCCAGCCTCGTGGGATCGCTGAATGTCATCGTGGACAACGGCAGCTACGCGATCGGCACCCGCTACGACATCCTGCACGCGGCGGGCGGGGTCAGTGGAACCTTCGCCCACGTCGCCTACAGCGCCGCGTTCGCGCCCTATATCGACCCGCTGGTGAGCTACCAGGCGAGCGACGTCTATGTGCAGTTGCAGCCGCTGCCGGCGGCGTTCGACAGCGGGCGGGTGGTGGCCGCCAACAGCTTCGTCACCAACCAGTCGCTGTTCGCGGCGATGGACGCTCCTCTCGGGACCGACGCGATCGACGGCACCGACCCAGGCGCCGCCGACCCAAGCGCCCCCGACCGGGGCAACCCGCGCCAGGGCGCCTGGGTGCGCGGCCTGGGCAGCTTCGGCAGCGCCAACGGGTTCGACTTCAACAGCGGCGGCTTCGTGATCGGCAAGGGCTTCGCCGTCAACCCGGCGCTGAGCGTGGGCGCGAGCGCGAACAGCCTGTTCACGACCACCTCCGGCAACCAGTCCTCGGTCGGCGGCACGACGATCGGGCTGAGCGGGTACGGAATCTACACGCGCGGCCGGCTGCGGACGTCGATCGACATGGGCGTTGGTGCCCTGACCGACAGGATCTCCCGCAACCTGGTCTCGCTCGGCATCGCCGGCCGCGCCACCAGCAGCGGCATGTACGACGATGCCGCGGCACGCGTGCAATACACCTTGGGCAACGCACGGTATTTCGCCATTCCGGACCTGGAGGCAGCGTATCTGCACACCGGCACCGGCCATGCGACCGAGACCGGGGCGGGCGTGCTGAACCTGCGCTACGACGGGATCGCCACCGATCTTGGCCGGGTCTCGGGTGGGATGACGGCGGGCCTGCGGCTGCCGGGCCGGCTCGGGACCTTGGTTCCCTGGGTGCGGCTCGGCGGGTTCGACAGCGTCGGCAACACGCGGGTGGCGAACGTCGAGACCCTTGGCGTCGTGAGCGCGAGCGAAGCCGCGATGGCGGCGCCGGCGGCCGCCTGGACCACCGGGCTGGGGGTCGAGGTGATCGGCAAGGGCGCCTGGCGCGGCGGCATCCGCTGGGGCGGGGCTTACGGGGGCGGGACATCGGCGGAGACCTTCGCCGCCGATGTGCGCTACGTGTGGTGAGGCGGGTGCGCGGAACGCCGGATCGTGGCGCGCCGGGATGGGCCGCATCGGACGCGGGTGCCCTCGGTGATCGTGCGGTCGTTGCGGGTGATGCCTCGCGTCCGGTTGGACAGCCAATTGGTTGCACTGTTCGTATCCAACAGTGGGTCGTATCCAACAGTGGGATACGGACCTTGGGCTGCCGGCTTCGGCCGGCCCCACGACAACCGGGTCGGCGTCGAGGTCTTGCCCGGTTGCAGCGCTGGGACGGCCTCGGCGCCGCGCTGGAAGCGCGTCTCGCAGACCTGTTCGCCGGCTGCATCCTGCCGTTAGTGCAGCAAGCCGCGGTCGCCTCTGCCGTGATCGGCGATGCGGCGGCGCGGCCGGGCGAGCCATCTCCGTCGCCGGCGGCCATCTCGCTGCCATCGCCGCGGTCCCCGGCTACATCGTTGCCACCCGCGACACCGCCGGCATCCCCGTCGTGCCCCCTGGGACGCGCGCTATCCTTCCGCCGTTCGCGCCCGCAGCACCGCCAGCAGCCCGTCCAGTTGATCCAGATCCGCATACCGGATCCGCACCACCCCGCCGCGCCCCGACGGCAGCAAATCCACCCGTAGCCCGAGCTGTCCCGACAGCTCCCGCTCCAGCGCCTGCACGTCCGGGTCGCGCCGCGGCTGTCGTTTCGATGTCGTGATCCCGGCGGCCAGCCGCATCGCCAGCGCCTCGGTCTGCCGCACCGACAGCCCGCGTTCCAGGATCATCGCCAGAATCGCATCCGGCGCCCGGTGCGCGACCAGCACCCGCGCGTGCCCGGCCGTGATGGCCCCGCTGCGCACCGCATCCCGAGCCCGCTCCGGCAGGCCCAGCAGCCGCATGGTGTTGCTGATATGCCCGCGCGATTTCCCGACCGCGAGCGCCAGCGTGTCCTGGGTCAGCCCGAATTCATCCAGCAGCCGGTTGTAGCCCTCGGCTTCCTCCAGCGGATTGAGGTCGGCGCGCTGGAGATTTTCCACCAGCGCCGCGGCCATGGCATCGCCGTCGGCGAGCGCGCGCACCAGCGCCGGCACCTCGTGCAGCCCGGCGAGCGCGGCGGCCCGCCAGCGCCGTTCCCCGGCGATGATCTGGTAGCGCCCGGGATCGACCGGATCGGGCCGGACCAGCAGCGGTTGCAGGATGCCGCGGGCGCGGATCGAATCCGCCAGCTCCTGCAGCGCGCCCGGGTCCATCGCCCCGCGCGGCTGGAACGGGCCAGGTTCCAGCAGATCGAGCGGCAAGGTCCTCACCCCACCGGCCGCCGGATCGGGCGGCAGCGCGGAATCCCCCAGCAGGGCGGCAAGCCCGCGTCCCAGCCGCTGCGCCGGCTCGCGCGGCGGGGGGCTCATGCGCCGGCTCCCGCGGCGCGTTCGCGGCGCAGCAGTTCCGCCGCCAGGCGCACATAGGCCTGCGCCCCGGGGGAGCGGAAGTCGTAGAGCAGCACGGGCTTGCCGTAGCTCGGCGCTTCGGTGATGCGGATGTTGCGCGGAATGACCGTTTCGAACACGGAGGCGCCGAAGAACCCGCGCGCGTCGGCGGCGACCTGCTCGGCCAGATTGTTGCGTTTATCAAACATGGTCAGCACGATCCCGGACAGACGAAGCGAGGGGTTGTAGCCGCGGCGCACCGCCTCGATGGTGCGCATGAGGCCGGAGATGCCTTCCAGCGCGTAGAATTCGCATTGCAGCGGCACCAGCACGGCGGAGGCGGCGACCAGCGCGTTGATCGTCAGCAGGCCGAGGCTGGGGGGGCAGTCGATGATGACGTAGTCGTAACGGGGCTTGCCCGCGCGCAGCGGCGCCAGCGCGTCGCGCAGCCGGGTCTGCCGGCGGTCCATCGCCACCAGCTCGATTTCCGCCCCCGCGAGGTCGGGTTCGGCCGGGATGACATCCAGGTTGGGGATCCCGCTCGCCCTCACCGCGTCTTCCGGCGGCGTATGCAGCACCAGCACGCAATAGCTGCCGAGGGTGCGCTGTTCCGGCCCGATCCCCAGCCCGGTGGACGCGTTGCCTTGGGGGTCGAGGTCGATCAGCAGCACTGCGCAACCGGAGGCGGCGAGCGCGGTGGCAAGATTGACCGCAGTGGTGGTCTTGCCGACCCCGCCCTTTTGATTCGACACCGCAATAATCCGGGTGGGCGCGGCGGCCGGTTCAGGGTCGGGCTGGGGCACGAGCGATCTCTGTGATGCGGAGGATGACAGCTCCGGCGGCGGTATGGCTCGGGATCTGCGCCACCTGCATGTGCCATCGTTCCCGGGCCGCGGTCAATTCCGCCGCCACCCCGAGGCCTTTCGGAAACAGCGCGATGCCGCCCGGGGCGAGCAGCGGGGCGGCCAGATCCAACAGGTGCGGCAGGGGGGCCAGGGCGCGGGCGGTGACCAGCGGGGCGGGCGGCAGGGCAGCCGCCTCGATCCGGACCGGGTGGACCTGCACCGGAGCGCCGAGAATGCGGGCCGCTTCACGCAGGAAGGCGGCCTTCCGTTGGTCCGCCTCGATCAGGTCGAACGGGATGCCGGTGGCAACGGCGAGGACCAGGCCCGGAAAGCCGGCGCCCGAGCCGAGGTCAATCCCGCGCGCGGTTCCCTCCGGGATGAGCGGCGCGAGCTGCAAGGCGTCCTCCAGGTGGCGCTTGGCCGCGGAGGCCATATCGCCCCGGCCGACCAGATTGATGATGGGGTTCCACCGCGCCAGCAAGGCGAGGTAGGGGGCGAACGCGTCACGTGACGCGTCCTTCGATATCGAACGCTGCGTCACGTAACCCGGTCCTGGCCACGGGCGGTGCGCCTGGGGCCGCCCCTGGCGGTCCCAAACGGAGGCAAGGTGGCGCCTGCCGACACATCCTTCGATGTCGAACGATGCGTCACGTGACGCATTCTTCGATATCGAACAATGCGTCACGTGACGCGGTCCTGGACCGCGCCCCGACGGACATGGGCGGCGAGGGTTGCGATGGCCGCCGGGGTCATCCCCTCCAGCCGGGATGCGGCCCCGAGGGAGGCCGGGCAGGCCTGGATGAGCCGCGCCCTGATCTCTGCCGACAGCCCCGGGACCTGCGCGAACGGAACGGCAGCGAGCGACAGATCCTCGGTCCGCCGGAATGCCCGGATCTCGGCGGTCTGGCGGGGGAGATAGCCGTGGTACAGCGCCTCCGTCCGGAGATGGGCAGCCACCCGCGGCGGCAGGTCCCGCAGCCAGGGGAAGGCGTCCGCCACGGCCGTCGAGGACACGGCGTCCGACCCGAGCAGGTCCAGGACCGAACGGCGGCGACCATCGGCCCGGACCGAGATCCCGTGGCGGGCAAGCTCGGTGGGCAGGCCGCCCTCGGCGGCGGCGCGGGACATGGCGGCCGCCACCGCGGAGGCGTAGGCGCCGAAGTGGCGGGCGCGGTCCGGGCCGACGCAGCCCCAGGCCAGGCCGATCGGGGTCAAGCGGTGATCGGCGTTGTCGGCCCGCAGGGTCAGGCGGAATTCCGAGCGAGACGTGAACATCCGGTAGGGCTCGGTCACCCCGCGCAGAGTCAGATCGTCGATCAGGACGCCGATATAGGCCTCCGACCGGTCCAGGGTGATCGACGCCTGGTCCCCGGCGCGACGGGCGGCGTTGAGGCCGGCGATCAGGCCCTGGGCGGCGGCTTCCTCGTAGCCGGTGGTGCCGTTGATCTGGCCGGCGAGGAACAGGCCGGGGACCGTGCGCACCTCCAGCGACGGAGTCAACGCACGGGGGTCAATGTAATCGTACTCCACGGCGTAGCCAGGGCGCAGCATTTCCGCCCGCTCCAGCCCGGGGATGGTAGCCAGCAGGGCGCGCTGGATATCCGCCGGCAAACTGGTCGAGATTCCATTGGGATAGACGGTGGGATCGTCCAGGCCCTCGGGTTCCAGGAAAATCTGGTGGCGGGGGCGGTCGGGGAAACGGGTGATCTTGTCCTCGATGGAGGGGCAATAGCGCGGGCCCCGGCCGGAAATGCCGCCGGCGTGGATCGCGGACAGCTGCAGGTTGGCGCGGATCAGGTCGTGCGTGGCCTCGGTGGTCGCGGTGATGCGGCAGGAGATCTGCGGCGTGGTGATGGCGTCCGTCATCGGGCTGAAGGGCTCGGGCGGCACGTCGCCACGGTCCTCGGGCAGACTGTCCCAGGCGATGCTGTCGCGGTGCAGCCGGGGTGGGGTGCCGGTCTTCAGGCGGCCCATCGGCAGGTTCAGGCGGGCCAGGGTATGGGCAAGCGCGATCGCGGGGGCCTCGTTCACCCGGCCGGCGGGGGTCTGGAGGGTGCCGATGTGGACCATGCCGCGGAGGAAGGTGCCGGTGGTCAGGACGGCGGCGGCACAGGGGTGGCGGGCCCCGTCTTCGGTGATGACAGCGGCCAGACGGCCGTCTGGCGCGATCTCCAGGTCTTCGACCGCGGCTTCGGCGATCGTCAGGTTTGGGGTCTCGGCCAACAGTTCCTGGATGGCGGTCCGATAGAGGGCGCGGTCGGTTTGCGCCCTGGGGCCGCGGACGGCGGGGCCCTTGCTGCGGTTGAGGAGCTTGAAATGAATGCCGGCGCGGTCGGCGGCTCGGGCCATCAAGCCGTCCAGGGCGTCGATTTCCCGCACCAGATGGCCCTTGCCGATGCCGCCGATGGCGGGGTTGCAGGACATCTCCCCGATCGTGGCCTTACGATGCGTAAGCAGAAGGGTCCGCGCGCCGGCGCGGGCGGCGGCGGCGGCGGCTTCCGTGCCGGCGTGGCCGCCGCCGATGACGATGACGTCGTGGGAGAGGGACATCTTTGGGTCTCGAACTGCTGGGCTTGTGGAGCGGCCTATAGCAGACGGCAGGCGGATGCGGCAGACTGCCGGGCATGAGCCTGGATTTGACGCCGCTGGATCGTTCGGTTGCGCGGCCTGGCCGAGGCGCTGGAGATCTACGCGCGGGATCCCTCCCAGACTTTAATCCGCGACGGTCTGGTGCAGCGGTTCGAGTTCACGTACGAGGTCGCGCATAAGATGCTGAAACGGGCGCTGGAGGCCAGTTCCGCCTCGCCGGAGCAGTATGATCGCATGGCGTTCGCTGATCTGGTGCGTTCGGGTAACGAACAAGGGCTTCTGCTCGGCGACTGGCCACAGTGGCGCAGGTATCGCGACATGCGGGCGCGGACAAGCCATTCTTATAACGAATCGGTCGCGCTGGAGGTGGTGGGCGGGATCGGCAGATTCCTCCTGGAGGCAGCGCATCTGCGCGATACGCTCGCCGCGCGGCGGATATGAACGCGGGGCGTTTGGACGTACCGGCGGGGGCGCTGGCGATCGTGTGCGCCATCCTGCAGGCGCACGTGCCAGCGGGGGCGCAGGTGTGGGCGTTCGGCTCCCGCGCGTGTGGGCGCGCGAAGCCCTATTCCGATCTTGACCTGGCGATCGACGCGGGGCGGCCGCTGACGCTCGATGAACTGGCGGCGCTGGGGGAAGCGTTTTCCGACAGCGATCTGGCGTGGAAGGTGGATGTGGTGGACTGGCGGACGGCGGAAGCGGGGTTCCGGGACCGGGTGGCGGGGGACAGGGTCGCGGTGCGGTGGCGGGCCGACGAGGCCGTTGTCCCGCCGTAATGAGGCTCTGCGCGGCGCGGGCGAACCGGCCTTGCGAGCCTTGGCTTCGACCAAACCAGGCCCCGCCCCCGAAGCCCCCTACGCCTGCTTCAGCTCGATCAAACTCCGCCGGATTTTCCGCCCGCGTTCCACCCGATCCTCGATATACGCCGCATCCCCCCAGCGGACCGCGCGCGCCATCGCCTGCGCGTCCTCCATGAAGCGCGCGAGCATTTCCAGCAGCGCCTCCCGGTTGTTCAGGAACACGTCGCGCCACATCACCGGATCGGACGCGGCGATGCGGGTGAAGTCGCGGAAACCGGAAGCCGCGAAACGCAGCACCTCCTGCCGGCTTTCGTCCGCCAGATCGTCCGCCGTGCCGCAGATCGTGAACGCGAGCAGATGCGGCAGATGCGACACGATCGCCAGCACCCGATCGTGGTGCGCTGGCTCCATCCGTTCCACCATCGACCCGCAGCGGCGCCAGAGTTCGGACACGCGCTCGATCGCGGCCTCGTCGGTGCCGGGCGGCGGCACGATCAGCGTGTAGCGGCCCTGGAACAGGGTCGTGAAGCCCGCGTCGGGGCCGGAATATTCCGTCCCCGCCAGCGGGTGCGCCGGGACGAAATGCGCGCCCGCCGGCACCAGCGGCCCGACGTCGCGGATCACCGATTGCTTGGTCGATCCGACATCGGTCAGGATCGCACCCGGCGCCAAATGCGGCGCGATCGCCGCCGCCAGTTGCGCGAACGCGCCCACCGGGGCGCACAGCATCACACAATCGGCGCCTGCCACCGCGCGCGCAGGGTCTTCCTCCACCCGGTCGGCGAGGCCGAGTTCCAGAACCCGCGCCCGGGTGCGCGCGGTGGGCGCGCAGGCCACCACCTCGCCCGCCAGGTCGCCGCGCTCGCGCGCGATGCGCGCGACGGAGCTGCCGATCAGCCCGATGCCGATCAGCGCCAGCCGGCGGAACAGCGGCTCAGCCACGGGACGTGGCCATGAAGGCGCCCAGAGTCTCGATTACCAGCGCCACTTCCTCGGCGGTGCCGACGGTGATGCGCAGGCAGTGCGGCAGGCCGTAGCCGCCGACGGCGCGGACGATGATCCCGCGCGTGCGCAGGAACGCATCCGCCGCCTGCGCCCGCGCCGGGGTGCCAAAATCGGCCAGCACGAAATTGCCCTCGCTCGGCCAGACTTTGATCCCCGCCGCTTCCAGCCCGCGGGTCAGGATCGGCCGGTATTCCAGGTTGTGGTCGCGCCCCTTCTCCACCCAACCCGGCTCGGCGAGTGCCGCGATCGCTGCGGCCTGCGCGGCGATCGAAACGTTGAACGGCGCGCGCACCCGGTTCAGCACGTCGATCACAGCGGCCGGCGCATAGGCCCAGCCGATACGCATCCCGCCCAGGCCGAACACCTTGCTGAACGTGCGCGTCATCACCGTGTTGTCGCCGGCATCGACCAGCCGCGCGCCGGCCTCGTAATCCGGTCGCGCGACATATTCGGCGTAGGCGGCATCGAGCACCAGCAGCACGTCGGACGGCAGGCCCGCGCGCAACCGCGCCACCTCCTCATACGGCAGCATCGACCCGGTCGGGTTGTTCGGATTGGCCAGGAACAGCAGCCGGGTGGACGCCGACACCGACGCCAGCAGCGCGTCCACGTCCGCGCACAACCCCCGCTCCGGCGCCTTCACCACCGCGCTGCCCGCGTAGGTCGCGGCGATGTGGTAGATTGAGAACCCGTGCGCCGACATCACCACGTCCCGTCCCGAGCCCCCGTAGGCGAGGCAGAGCTGGTAGATGATGTCGTCCGATCCCGACCCGCACACGATCCGCTCGGGATCGAGCTTAAAGCGTGCACCGATTGCCCGGCGCAGGTCCTCGGCACCGCCGTCCGGGTAGCGGTACAATTCGCCGGCCATCTGCGTGAACGCGGCCTGCGCGCCGGGCGGGACGCCGAACGCGCCCTCGTTCGACGACAGCTTGATGGTCCGGTTGACGCCCTGGATCGTCGATTCGCCCCCGACATAGGGCGAGATGCGCAAGATCTCGGGCCGCGGTGCGGGTGCGGTCATGGCCTGGTCCCCTCGATCGGCACGGCATAGGCGCCGAGCACCACCGGCGGGCGCAGCGCCGCCGCCAGCCTCGCCAGCCTGGCATCGTCATCGGCCACGTAGCCCGCGACCTCCACCAGCGCCTGCGCCACCGGCGCGTCCGGATCGCGGCGCAGGATCACCCCGCCCGGGATGGCGCCGCTGCCGGGGACCGTGCCGTCCAGCACGAAATCGGCGGTCGCCAGCGCCGTCGCGAGCCGCGCGCGGCTCATGTCGCGGTCGAGTTCCAGGCCGATCAAGGAACGGTCGGCCCCGCTCGGGTCCGGCGCCACCGCCGCGGCCACGAAGGCGGGCGCGTTCGACGCGCCCTCGGCGCGGCGGGACCAGAACGGCAGGCGGCCGACGACGTAGATGCGCGGATCGTCCTTGTGCAGCAGCCAGGTCCACCATGCCTCGCGCGGCGGCTCGGTGTCGGTCGGCAGCGGCAGCACGGCGACGGCGGCGCGGCCGGCGCTGACATCGGCGATCGCCTGCGTGGCCGAGCCATGCGCGCGCAACGGGGTCAACGCGCCGAACTGTTCCCGCGCCGCCTGGGTGAAGGCAGCACCGGGGCCGGGCTCGCACACCGCGATGCTGAACGGACCCTGCATCGTCGTGGTGGCGGCGAGCAGCTCGCGCCAGATGCGCACGATCGCCTGCGCCGGCAGCGGACCCGTGTGGCGGGCGAGCAGGCGGCGCACGATCGCCGCCTCCCGCCCCGGGCGCAGGGCGCTGGTCCCGCTCGGCTTGGTCGCGGCGACATGGGCGACCACATCGGCGCGGCGCCGCAGCAGGTCGTGCAGCGCGTCGTCGATGCGGTCGAGCTCGGCGCGCAGCCCCGCCAGGTCACTGCGCCAGTGCTCCGGGGCGGGCGGCGGCTCGGCCCCGGCCGGGACGGGCACGGGGGACGCAGGCGCAAGGGAGGAGGGGCTGGACATGAACCTTCGGGGGCAGGTTTCGGGCCTCCCTGCGACACCGAAATCACGCAGCCAGCGCCGCAAGGGGCCGAACAGATACAGGAAGGCGGCCGGGCTGCAAACCCGCCGGTTGCGGGCAGGGGGCCGCTGCGCCTATGTGGCGGCCGACCATGGACCAGACCGTACCCCTGCAGGACGTCCCGCACCAGCATGTCGTGTTCGCCGACGGCATGATGCTCGACTGCGGCGTGACCCTGCCCAGCCTGACCGTGGCCTATCGCACCTACGGCAGCCTTAATCCGGTGCGCAGCAACGCGGTGCTGGTCTGTCACGCGCTGACCGGGGATCAGTACGTGGCCGAGCCGCACCCGTTGACGGGCAAGAACGGCTGGTGGGACGCGGTGGTGGGGCCGGGCAAGCCGGTCGATACCGACCGGTTCTTCGTCATTTGCGCCAACGTGCTGGGCGGCTGCATGGGCTCCACCGGCCCGCGCAGCGCACGCGGCGACGGGGACGACGTCTGGGGCATCGACTTCCCCCCCGTGACCATCCGCGACATGGTGCGCGCGCAGAAACGACTGATCGAACACCTCGGCATCGGCCGCCTGTTCGCCGCGATCGGCGGGTCGATGGGCGGCATGCAGGTCCTGCAATGGGCGGCCGACTACCCGGAAGCGGTGTTCGCCGCCCTGCCGATCGCCACCGCCTCGTATCATTCCGCCCAGAACATCGCCTTCAACGAGGTCGGGCGGCAGGCGATCTTCGCCGATCCGGACTGGCGCGGCGGACGCTACCGCGAGGCCGGCACGACGCCGGCGCGCGGCCTCGCGGTCGCGCGCATGTGCGCCCACATCACCTATCTGTCCGAGCAAGCGCTCGCCCGCAAATTCGGCCGCCGCCTGCAAGGCGCGCCGAAGACCGCCGACGAGGCCATGAGCCTGTTCGGCGACATGTTCGAGGTCGAAAGCTACCTGCACCACCAGGGCAGCACCTTCGTACGCCGGTTCGATGCCAACTCCTACCTGACGATCACCCGCGCGATGGACTATTTCGATCTCGTCGCCGACCACGGCGGCGACCTGGCGGCGGCCTTCCGCGGCACGAAAACACGCTTCATGCTGGCCTCCTTCAGTTCCGACTGGCTGTTTCCGACGGAAGAAAGCCGCACCGTGGCACGCGCGCTGAACCGTGCCGGAGCCAACGTCAGCTTCGTCGAAATCGAATCCGACAAAGGCCACGACGCTTTCCTGCTCGATGAACCCGACTTCCACCGCACCCTCGCCGGCTTCCTGGCCGGGTGCGCCGTGCACGCAGGGCTGTGAGCGGGATGAGGCGGTTCGCATGAGCCCGCATGATCCGGTGCGGTTCGTTGCCAAGAACCTGCGGGTTGATCTGCGTCTGATTGCCGAGATGATCGCGCCGCGCACGCGGGTGCTGGATATCGGGTGTGGCGATGGCACGTTGATCGACGAGTTGTTCACGACCAAGGGGTGTGACGCGCGCGGGATCGAGATCGACATGGCATTGGTGACGCGCGCGGTGGCGCATGGGTTGCCGGTGATGCACGGCGATGCGGATTCCGACTTGTCGTACTATCCGGACGATGCGTTCGACTATGTGGTGCTGTCGCGCACGTTGCAGGCGGTGGAACGTCCGCGCGAGGTGCTGGCGCAGATGTTGCGCATCGGGGCGCGGGCGGTGGTGAGTTTCCCCAATTTCGGGCATTGGCAGGTGCGCTGGCAGTTGCTGCGGCGTGGGCGGATGCCGATGACGGCGACGTGGGGCCGGATGTGGTACGAGACTCCGAACATCCATCCGTGCACGATCCAGGATTTCTTCGATCTGTGCGCGGCGGAGGGGTATGCGGTGGAGCGTTGGCTGGCGGCGGACGACGCCGGGCGGCGGGCGCCGTGGCGGCGGTTTCCGCGGTTGGCGAATCTGTTCGGGGAGCAGGCGTTGTTCCTGCTGCGGCGGCAGAAGTAGGGCCGCGCGCCGCCCTACCCCTCGAACGCCAGGATCGACATGCCGCCGTTGTTGTCGGTCAGGTACAACGTCCCGTCGGCGGCGGCGAACACGTCCGACGACTGGGTGACCTGTTCCGCTTTGGGATCGACCATCCGTTCCGGCGGCGGCGGGACGTAGCTGGCGATCTGGCGCGGCGCGTAGGCGTTCGTCAGGTCGAACACGCGCAGGCCGGCGTTCTGGTAGGTGGCGAAGATCAGGGTCTCGCTGACCAGGGAGCCGGTGCGGTTCTCGTGCAGGTTGTGCGGGCCGAACTTGCCGCCCTTGGAACAGAAATCCTCCTCCGCCGGGCTCGGCAGGGTGGCGATGGTGACGGGGTTTTCCGGCGCCCGCATGTCGATCACCCAGGTGTAGGCCATGCCCTTGGCGCACCGCGGCGCGGTCGCTTCGTCGGCAACGACCGCAAGGCCACGCCCGGGCAGCGGCAGCGGCGTATGGGTGCCCCCGGCGTAGGGGGGCGCCCAGCGACGGTGCGACACAAGCCTCGGCGCGACCGGATCCGTCAGATCCATCACCGTGAACCCGCCGTCGCGCCAGGCGGCGTAGCCGAGAGTGCCGGACGGGATCATGTGGTGCAGCGCCCAACGCTGGCCGGAGGGCGCGACCGGGGTTTCCCCGCCGGCGGCGTGCATCCCCGGCAGCCACCATTGCCCGGCGAGCGCCGGTCGCGTCGCGTCCGCGAGATCGATCACCGCCAGGATGTGGTCGGTGAAGCCGTCGAAATGCACCGACGCATAGGCGTAGCGCCCGCCCGCCCACCAGATGCGATGCGGGCCGAGGCCGTCGATCGCCAGGAACCCGATCTCCCGCGGGCTGGCGGGATCATCGAGGCTGAACACCCGGATGCCGGCGGTGAAGTCGCGCTCGCGTCCGGCCAGGGTCTGGGTCAGGGACTGGCCGAAATAATCGCCCTTCATCGCCGCCGGCTGCGCCCACACGGCCGGCGCGTTCACCGCCAGCAGCAGCCCGTCGTGCACCTGGATATGGTGCGAGCGGGTATTGGGCGGGCAGGCGATGAAATGCACCGCGCGCGGCGCTCGCGGGTCGGACACGTCGAGCGTGGTGACCCCGCCCGACAGCATGTGCCCGACATAGGCGTGCCCGCGCGCGGCCATCACCTGCACCCCGTCCGGTCGGCCGCCCTGGTCGGAGCGGCCGAGCAGACGGAGGCGGGCGTCGTTACTCATGCGATCTGCCTTCCGTTACCGACGGGTCGGTGTTCAGCCGGTGGGGGGCGCGATGACGTCGAGCGACAGCCCGCGCGCCTCCGGCCCCATCAAGGTCACGGACCCCGCGGCGATCACCAGCAGCACCGCGACGGAGCCGAACACCGCAGCGACGCCATACCCGTTCTCGATCCACAGGATCGCGGGGATGATGAACGCGGTGGCCAATCGTCCGGTGCCGGAGGCCATGCCGAAGCCGGACGCGCGCGCGTTGGTCGGGAACACCTCGGAGGCGAAGATCTGCGCCGAATTGCCCGCCAACTGGATGAAGAACATCATCCAGAAGCCGACGATCAGCAGCATGGTGCCGCTGGTCGCATTGGCGAACCCGGCGGCAAACAGGCCCGCCAGCACGAACGAGATCATCGCGACCGGCTTCCGTCCGAAGCGTTCCAGGCCGTACATCATGAACAGGCTGGCGCAGGGGAAGGAGATCTGGATGATCAACGTGTAGGTCAGCGACTTCGTGATGGTCATCCCGCTGCGCGCCATGATGTTGGGCAGCCACACACCGAGCCCGATCGCCACGCCCAGGAAGGCCACGAAGCAGAACATGCTGGCCAGCATCCGCACCGGGTAGTCGCGAAACACCACCGCGAACGGATCGCGATGGGTGTTGCTCGCGGCGTCGCTGGTGAGCTCCAGCCCCGGCGCGGGGCGCCCCAGGCCGATGCGCTCCAGCAGTTCGACCGCGCGCTTGCCCTGTCCGTGGGTGGCGAGCCAGCGCGGCGATTCCGGCAGCGAGAAGCGCAGGACGAACACGATCAGCGCCCCCACGCCGAGCACGATCCAGATGCCGCGCCAGCCGATCGGCCCGAGCGCATAGAGCGCGAACAAGGTGGACAACGGCCACACGAGCGCCCCGCCGATCAATTGGATACCGGCCAGCACACGGCCGCGGATGCGCTTCGGTGCGTATTCCCCGGCATAGGCGAAGCACAGCGGCTGCTCGGCGCCGAGGCCGACCCCGGCGATGAAGCGCAGCAGCGCCAGCCAGGCATAGTTGGGCGTGAACGCGGACAGGATGGTGGCAACGCCGAACAGCAGCAGGTTGAACTGATAGACCGCCTTGCGGCCCCACCGGTCGGTGAACTCGCCCTGCCCCACCGCGCCCACGAACATCCCGAAGGTCTGCGCGCTGGCGACGGTGGCGACCTGTCCCACGGTCAGGAAGTGACTTTGGATCATGTTCGGCACCAGCGCGCCGAGCACGATGAAATTGGATACGTCGAAGAAGTAGCCGGCCGCGATCAACGCGAAGACGCGGTAGTGGATCGGGCTGAGTCTGGCGTCGTCCATTGCCGCGCCGACATAGCCCTCGATCGTCTGGGCCATCGTTTCCCCCTTTGCGGCAGACTTCGCCTGCCCGTTGTCATTATCGTTGGACGCGACGCTAGCGAGCGCCCTGGGGCGGGTCAAGCCGATCGTTGCCGGGCCACGCGTGGCCTCATTCTCCCATAGGGGGCGGGAAGACGGCGGCGGTGTTTTTGCTTTGTCGGAACGACAGGGCCCCGATCGCGCGGCCTATCCGCTGACGATCGCCACCGCGCGGGTCCACCCGGCCGAGGCGCGGTGCAGCTTCACGGGAAAACAAACCACTTCGAACCCGTCCGCCGGCAGCACTTCCAGGTTGTGCAGTTTCTCCAGATGCGAGTAGCCGATCTCCCGCCCCGCGCGGTGGCCTTCCCAGATCAGGCCGGCATCGCCCGTCTCGGCCACTTTCTTGCGGGTGAGGCTGAACGGCGCGTCCCAGCTCCAGGCGTCGGTGCCGACCAGGCGGATGCCGCGTTCCAGCAGCCACAGGGTAGCGGCCTTGCCCATGCCGCAGCCGCGATCGACATAGTCCGCCTCGCCGTAGCGCAGCCCGGCGGCTGTATTGACGACGATGATTTCCAGCGGGCGCAGGGTGTGGCCGATCCGTTTCAGTTCGGCTTCGACATCGCCGGGCGTCGCCACGTAGCCGTCCGGCAGGTGGCGGAAATCGAGCTTCACCGCGGGCTGGAAGCACCACTCGAGCGGCACCTCGTCGATCCGCCACGACGGTTCCCCGCCCGGTTTCAGGACGTGGTTCATGGAGGAGAAATAGTGGTACGGCGCATCGAGATGGGTGCCGTTGTGGCTGCTGATCGCGACCTTCTCGATCGCGGCGTATTCGCCGTCGGGGAGTTGGTCGACCCGCACGCCCATGTAGTCTGCCATCTGGCCGGCGGTCTGGTGATGGTCGAGATATTCGATCTGCGGGAGCATGTGCGGCGGGTCGCTGGCGATCCCGGCCTTGAGCG
>JABBNW010000031.1 GCA_019352115.1 Pseudomonadota bacterium | reverse complement strand
GCGGGCCATGCCGCTCGGGGCCTGCGCGTTGCACCCCTGCTTCGGCCGGCTGCGCATCGACAGGGTTTCCGCGAAGATCGCTCTTCGCGCCGCGCGCGGCCGCCGACCCTCGCGCGCCGGCTTGTCCCCGCGCGCGGTTCTGGCGATCCTCCCCGCGGCGCCGCCTGCGCCCGGGCCGGGGCGGCCGGCAGGGGATCAGCGGGCGCGCGCCAAGGGGGGATCAGGCGCATGGCGGCGGACGCGACCGACACGGACTACCTCGTCATCGGCGCCGGCTCGGCCGGCTGCGTGATCGCGAGTCGCCTGAGCGAGACCGGGGCCCGCGTCACCCTGCTCGAAGCCGGCCCGCCGGACCGCCACCCCTGGATCCACATCCCCGCCGGCGTGCTGAAGCTGCTCGCGCATCCGGTGCTCAACTGGAACTACACTGCCGAGCCCGGCCCCGGCAGCGCCGGCCGCCCGATCGCCTGGCCGCGCGGCAAGACGCTCGGCGGCTCGTCCTCCATCAACGGCATGCTGTATGTGCGCGGCAATCCGGCCGATTTCGACGGCTGGGCGCAGATGGGCTGCCGCGGCTGGAGCTTCGCCGACGTGCTGCCGTTCTTCCGCCAATCGGAACACTACGCCCCCGGCGATCCCGACCTCCGCGGCCGCGGCGGGGTGCTGCGGGTGGAGGACTACCGCACGATCCTTCCCCTCACGCATCGTTTCGTCGAAGCCGCGCAGGCCGCCGGCCACGCCTACAGCAAGGACCTGAACGGACGGGTGCAGGAAGGCGTCGGCTATTCGCAGATGACCCGCAACGGCCGCTTTCGCGGCTCCACCGCACGCACCTTCCTCGCCGCCGCCCGCGGCCGGCCCAACCTGCGGGTGGAAACCGGCGCGCGTGCGACCCGGCTGCTGTTCGAGGGCCAGCGCTGTGTCGGGCTCACCTGGCACCGCGGCGGGGCGGCGCACACGACCCGCGCGGCGCGGGAGGTGATCCTGTGCGGCGGTGCCGTCAATTCCCCGCATCTGCTGCAGGTCTCCGGCATCGGCCCGGCGGCGCACCTGGCCGCGATCGGCGTTCCGGTGGTGCACGACCTGGCGGGGGTCGGCGCCAATCTGCAGGACCATTACGTCGCCCGGGTGGCGCACCGGGTGCGCGGTGCGATCTCGATCAACGAGCTGGCGCGCGGCGCGCGGCTGGCCGGCGAGGTGGCGCGGTTCTTCCTGCGCGGCAACGGCGCGCTCACGTTCGGGGTGACCTCGGCGCAGGTATTCGCCCGCTCGCGTGAGGGGCTGGCAAGCCCGGACCTGCAACTCCTGTTCACGCCCGCGAGCTACGATCCTACCCGCTTCGGCGCGCTGGAACGGGCGGGCGGCATGACGGTGGCGGTCTGCCCGGTGCGTCCGGACAGCCGCGGCAGGATCATGGCGGACAGTCCGGACCCGTTCGCCCGGCCGCGGATCACGCCCAACTACCTGTCGGCGCCGAACGATGCGCGGGTGCTGCTTGCAGGCCTGCGCCTGGCGCGCGCGATTTTCGCGCAGGCCCCGATCGCTGGCCACAGCGTGGCGGAAACCGTGCCGGGGCCGGATGTGACGACCGACGCTGCGCTGCTCGACTACTGCCGGCAGTTCGGTACCACGATCTTCCATCCCGTCGGCACCTGCCGGATGGGCGCGGACCCGGGCTTCGCGGTCGTCGATCCGCGCCTGCGGGTGCACGGTATCGGCGGGCTCCGGGTGATCGATGCGTCCGTGATGCCGACCCTGACCACCGGCAACACCAACGCGCCGACCATCATGATCGCCGAGAAGGGCGCGGCGATGATCCGCGCGGACGCGGCGGGCTGATCGGGCGGATTGATCAGAACCGGCGCACGGCGCCCAGGGGATATCGGAACCGGCGAACGGCGCCCAGGGGAAATCAGAACCGGCGCACGGCGCCCAGGGGAAATCAGAACCGGCGCACGGCGCCGGGCGCGCCGCAGCATTTCTTGAATTTCCGGCCGGACCCGCAAGGGCAGGGATCATTGCGGCCCACGCTGCGGTCCGGCCGCACCGCGGTCTTGCGCACGAGCCTCCACAGCGATTGCATCGCGTCGGGCAATTCGTCCAGGGTCTCGCTGCACAACACGAACCGCGCCATTTCTTCCTCGTCCGACGCATCGTCGTCCAACGGGTCCGCCGCCTCGGCAAGCAGCAGGATGGGCCGCACCAGGTTCTCCACGGCGGGACGGGTCAGCAGCAGGCGCCAGCTTGCCTCCATCTGATCCAGGCCGGCGACGAAGCCCATGCCCCAAAGCGTGCCTTCGATCTGCTCCGGATCGTCCACTTCGAGGTAGGGCGGCATCGCGATGCCGCGCGCGAAGCAGTCCCGGGCGGCGGCGAACCAGCGGTCCAGCAGCGCCTCGACCGCCTCAGCCACCTCGGGCCGACCGAGCCGTTCCTGCGCGGTGGCGCCGGCCCAGATCGGCGCCATGTTGTCAGCGAGCGGCGGCGCGTCGGGGCAGATGTGCAGGGCGGTGAAATACCCGTCGACGGATTCGAGCGGCATCGCCGCGCCGGTGGCCGAAAGGGTAAGCAACTGCCAGTCGAGCCAGGCTTCTTCCGCCTCCGACAGGCCGGGCAGGACCTCCGCCGCCGGCGGCGCCGGCGGCGGGAACGCGCCTGCGGGGTCGTCGAGCGGAGCGGCGGCGGCAAGCGCGTCGGGCGCGTTCGCGCGCTCCAGCATCTCCCGCCACGCCGCCGCCTCTTCCTCGATCGGCTCCTCGGCGATGGCATCGAGCTGGCGCTGATGCTGCCGCGCCACTTCGGCATCGAGACCGAGCGCTCGCGCGGCCGGAAACCACCCCGACCAGGCCGGATCGTCCGGCTCGCTGGTCTGCGCGAAATGGTCGAGCGCGTCGGCGAGCGGGCCGGGCGGGATGCGCCCGGCGGCAGCCAGCCAGGCGAAGGCGAGGAACAGGCTCGCGCGCAGATCGGGCGGCGTCGATTCCTGCACCATCCGGTCGTAGACGGCATCGAGCGGGGTGGCGCCGCCGTCGTGCAGCGCGGTGATGGTGGCGGGCAGCACCGTCTCCGCATCGGTTGCGAGGACGCGCGGCCACATCGCGATCGAATCCGCCAGCATCCGCGCGAGGACCGGGAACACGGCGGTGCGCCGGGTGGCGGCGAGGACCGCGAGGCCGCAGGTCGCCTGCCGTTCCTCCGCAATCAGCAGCGGTTCGTCGGCCGCGGCGCGCGCGAGCAGGACGGTGATGTCCGCCGCCAACGCGTCGGCGAGCGGCAGGGCCGCGGCCAGCAGCGCCGCAGAGGGCGTTTCGGCCGCGGCGAAGGCGGCCAGGCATTCCTCGTGTGTCATTGCTCTCTCCGCCTTGTTGGGCGCGCTTGACCGTCCCGGGCCGGGCAGCCACTTGTAGCCCGCCATGGCCACTCGCATCCTCATCGATCACCGGGCCGCCGCCCAACCGGCGGCGGCCCATCCGGCCGCCCCCCAAGGGGCCGACTTCGGGCACGTCTCCGGCGACGGTGGCCGCGCGCCGCTGCGCCATCCGGAAAAGGCCGGCCGGCCGGACCATCCGATCCAGCGCAAGCCCGCGTGGATCAGGGTAAAGGCGCCGACCCATCCGGTCTACCACGAGACCCGCGCCTTGCTGCGCGCGCACCGCCTCACTACCGTCTGCGAGGAGGCCGCCTGCCCGAACGTCGGCGAGTGCTGGAGCCAGCGCCACGCCACCATGATGATCCTGGGCGAAGTGTGCACCCGCGCCTGCGCGTTCTGCAACGTCGCCACCGGCGTGCCCGGCGCCGTCGATGTAGACGAACCGGCGCGGGTCGCCGACGCGGTGGCGAAGCTCGGGCTGCGGCACGTGGTGATCACCTCGGTCGACCGCGACGACCTGACCGACGGCGGCGCCGGTCATTTCGCGGCGGTCATCGCCGCCCTGCGCGAAGCGGCGCCCGGCACGACGATCGAGGTGCTGACGCCCGATTTCCTGCGCAAGCCGGGCGCGGCGGAGGTGGTGGCGGCGGCAGGCCCGGACGTGTTCAACCACAACCTGGAAACCGTGCCGCGGCTCTATCCCTCGGTGCGCCCTGGCGCGCGCTATTACCAGTCGCTGCGCCTGCTCGACCGCATGAAGTCCCTGGCGCCCGGCGTGTTCACGAAATCCGGCCTGATGGTGGGATTGGGCGAGAGCCGCGCCGAGATCATGCAGGTGATGGACGATTTGCGCATCGCCGACGTCGATTTCCTGACCATCGGCCAGTATCTGCAGCCGAGCGTGAAGCACGCCGCGGTGGACCGCTTCGTGACCCCGGAGGAATTCGCCGAATACGCCGCGCTCGCGCGTGCGCGGGGTTTCCTGCTCGTCTCCGCGACCCCGCTCACCCGCAGTTCGTACCACGCGGACGCCGATTTCGCGGCGCTGCGCGCGGCACGGGCGGCGGCGGCATGAGCCCGGTGGCGGCGTCCATGTGGCGGGGGAGGGACGGAAAGCGGGCGCCTGCCCCCCGCCAGGGCGGAGGGAGAGCGACGCGCTGATGCCGACCCATGCGGAACGCCAGGTCGTCCCCTACCGGCCGGACCAGCTCTTCGACCTGGTCGCCGACGTCGGCCGCTATCCCGAATTCCTGCCCTGGTGCGTCGGCGCGCGCGTGCGCAGCCGCAGCGAGACGGCGGCCGTCGCCGACCTCACCATCGGCTTCGGCCCGTTCCGCGAGAGCTTCACGAGCCGGATCGCGCTCGAACGCCCGCGGCTCGTGAAAGTGTCCTACGAGGACGGTCCCTTCCGATATCTCAACAACCAATGGACCTTCACCGCCGTCCCCGCGGGCACTGAGGTGGGCTTCTTCGTCGATTTCGAGTTCCGTTCCCGCCTGCTGCAGCGCGCAATCGGGGTGGTGTTCAACGAGGCGGTGCGCCGCATGGTGGGCGCCTTCCTCCGCCGCGCCGGGCAGATCTACGGCACGCCGGACCATGTGCCGGCCGAGCGCCAGTCTGCCTCCCCGGTCGGCCAGGGCTGACAGCGCGGGCTGGTCCTGCTTTGCTGCGCGTCGCCGCCGACCGGAGACGCCCCGCGATGACCTACGCCGCCCCCCTCTATGCCCCGACCCGCCCCGATGCGCGCGCCCCGGCGCTGCGCGTCAATCTCTATTCCGATACCCAGACCCGGCCGTCGCCGGCGATGAAGCAGGCGATGCTGGAAGCCGAGGTGGGGGACGAGCAGCACGGCGACGACCCCACCGTGCATGCGCTCTGCGACCGGATGGCCGCCCTGCTCGGCAAGGAGGCGGCGATGTTCCTGCCGTCCGGCACGATGTGCAACGAGATCGCGATCCTCACGCACTGTCGCCGCGGCGACGAGGTGATCGCGCACGAGACCGCGCATATCATCGCCGCCGAGGGCGGCGCGCCGGGCGCGCTGGCCGGCGTGTCCGTGCTCGGACTGCCCGGGGCACGCGGTCAGTTTGATGTCGATACTTTGCGCGCCGCCTTCCGCGAACGCCGCCGCAATTGCCCGCCGCAGACCCTGGTGGAGATCGAGCAGACCGCTAATCTCGGCGGCGGCACCGTCTGGCCGCTCGATCGGCTGGGCGCCGTGTGCGAAGCGGCCCATGTCGGGGGCATGGCCGTGCACATGGACGGCGCGCGGTTGATGAACGCGGTGGTTGCAGCGGGCGTGACGGCGGCGGAGATGGCGGCGGGCTGCGATACCGTCTGGCTCGACTTCACCAAGGGGCTCGGCGCGCCGCTGGGCGCGGTGTTGTGCGGCAGTGCGGCGTTCATCGATGCGGCCTGGCAGTGGAAGCAGCGGCTGGGCGGTTCGTTGCGCCAGGCGGGCATCTGCGCCGCGGCCTGCCTCTATGCGCTGGATCACAACATCGACCGGCTGGCCGAGGACCACGCGAACGCCGCCGCGCTGGCGCGCGGGCTTGCGCAACTGCCGGGGATCGTGGTGGAGGCGCCGGAGACGAACCTGGTGTTCTTCACGACCGAAGGTGCCGGCGTGACCGCCGACGAGCTGGCCGCACGGGTGCGCCGGCAGAGCGTGCAGATTTCCACCATGGGCCGCTTCCGCGCGCGGGCTTGCACGCATCTCGACGTCGATCGCGACGGGATCGCGCTGGCGGTGGCGGCGGTGCGCGACGCGCTCGGCGCCTGAGAGTTTGTGAAAGAATGCCCGCGAGCCGCCGAAATCGCCCGGGAACCCGAGGAATTTCAGCGGGCTTTCTTTCGCAAGTTCGATTGCTTTGCACGCTCTGACTGATCGCACGGGTCGCTGTCGCCATCCGGGAGGGGTGAAAGTGCTGCGGCGGCCCTGGATTGTGTGAAAGGCCGTTGCCATCGGCGTGACTACCGGGCAGTTTTTTCCTCCCGCCGGCGCGATTCGCCGGCATCGTGGAGAGGAAACGGACCATGAGCGACGTTGTCGCCTCGCCAAGATTGCGCTCCGTGCAGCGCGTCGCGGTCGGGATGCTGCTGTTGACCGGCGCAGTGAACTATATCGACCGGGTGGCGCTTGCCATCGCCAACCCGCTGATTCGCCAGGATCTGCACCTGTCGATCGCCGAGATGGGCGTGCTGCTGTCGATCTTCCTGTGGACATATTGTTTCGCGCAGTTACCGGTCGGGTTCGCGATCGACCGGGTGGGCCCGCGCCTGCTGCTCGGCGTGGGCGCGGTGATCTGGTCGTTCGCGCAGGTCTGGGCCGGCTTCGTCGGATCGATGGCGCAGTTCGCCTGGACCCGCGTGCTGCTCGGTATCGGCGAGGCGCCGCAGTTCCCGCTCGATGCCAAGGTGGTGCGCACCTGGTTCAACGTGCGCGACCGCGGCACGCCGACGGGGGTCTTCAATTCCGCGTCCACGCTCGGGCCGGCAATCGCCCCGCCGCTGCTGACCTTCCTGATGCTGGCCTATGGCTGGCGTGCGATGTTCATCATCATCGGCGTCGTCGGCATCGTGATCGGGCTGATCTGGTGGGCGGTCTATCGCGATCCGGAGACCTACAACCTGACGCCGGCGGAACGCCACTACCTCGACGACGGCGAGGACGGCAGCCACGGCGGGCGGGTGACCTTCGCCGAGTGGCGGTCCCTGTTCGGCTATCGCACCACCTGGGGCATGATCTTCGGCAATTTCGGCAACGGCTACATGATCTGGCTGTACGCCGCCTGGCTGCCGGGCTACCTGGAAATCCAGCGCCACATCAGTATCCCCCACACCGGATGGGTGGCCGCGATCCCGTACGTGTTCGGCGTGATCGGCAGCCTGCTCGGCGGCTGGACGGCGGACCGGCTGATGCGGGCCGGGTTCTCGCCGATCAACAGCCGCAAGCTGCCGATCATCCTCGGCATGGTCGGCGCCGCGGCCTGCACGATCTTCGCCGCGCTGACGCCGTCCAATACCGCAGCGGTGGCGGCGATCTCGGTCGCGGTGTTCGCGGGCAATCTGGCCGGGGCGACGATCTGGGCGCTCGCGGTGGTGGCGGCGCCGTCGAAGGGTGTGGCCTCGCTCGGGTCGATGCAGAACTTCGGCGGCTTCCTCGGCGGCGCGCTGGCGCCGATGCTGACCGGGTTCATCGTGCAGTCGACGCATTCCTTCGTCCCGGCGCTGATCCTGTCGGCGGTGGTGTCGATCCTGTCGGCGATCGTCTACCTGGTCGTCGTGCGTGACCCGGTGGTGCTGCCTGACGTGGCGGCGGTGCCGGCGGCGGCATGAGCCTGTGCCGGGGAGGCCGTCCGGCCTCCCCGGCATTTTCTTCGTGCACGCTATGGTTGCGGCGTGCGATGCGCGGGAACATCGTCCCATATCGGGCGGATGGTCTCGGATCGCGCGACATGTTGCGCGGGCCCGTGCAGGCTGGCATTCTTCACATCCGGCGCGCAGCTTGTGCGTGGATGATGCAGAAGCGGTCATGGCGACAGCACCCTATCGTGCGTACACGAGGACCGTCGTCGGCGCCTACAGCGTTCCCCGATGGTATGAAGTGCTCGACCGCCAGGTGACCCTCGGCCAGGTCACGCCGGCAGATTTCGCCGATGCGCCGTCCCGCGCCACCCAGGCGGCGATCCCCGAACAGGAGAGCGCCGGCATCGACATCATCACCGGCGGGGGAATGCACCGGCGCAGGCACAACCGGCATGCGCCGGAACAGACGATCGTTACGAATTCGTGCGGATTTAACCGCCTGCCCCGGCATGTCGCGCTGGGCAAACTGCGTGCGATGGCGGACCCCCAGGCCATCCTGCCCGGCGAGGCGGGATGAGCCCTGCGGCCGAGGATCGCGACGGGCTTTCGGCGGAGCAGATGCGCCTCGCTGCCGGCATCGCCGGCGTAGGGGCCTTCGAACTCGACCTTGCCACCCGGCGCTGGGTCACGACGCCGCAGGTCGCGGTCCTGTTCGGCCTCGATCCGCACGTCCTGCGGCCCGCGCTGGCGGCGTGGGAAGCGACCGTCTTCCCCGACGATCTCCTGAAGCTGCACGCCGCGATCGCCAGCGCCGCGCAAGGCGGCAGCTTCGACGTGGAAATCCGCACACGCCACCCGGATGGCACGGTGCACTGGCTGGCCGGCAAGGGCGAGCCGGTCGCCGCGCCCGGCGACGCCCCCGGTCACCTGCGCGGCGCCTGGCAGGACATCACCGAGCGCAAGACATTGGAAGTCCGGCTGCTCGCGGTCACCGAAACCCTGGAAGCGCGGCTCGCCGAAATCCGCGACGAGGCGCGGGTGCTGGAAATCCTGAACCGCACCGGCGTCGCGGTCGCCGCGGAGCTTGACCTCGACGTGCTGGTGCAGACGGTCACCGACGCCGCGGTCGACATCGTTGCTGCGCAGTTCGGCGCCTTTTTCTACACGCAGCACGACGAGGACCGCGAGCCCATGGTCCTGTACGCGCTATCCGGCGCCGCGCGCGCGGCCTTCGCCGATTTCCCGATGCCGCGCAACACCGCGGTGTTCGCGCCGACCTTCCTCGGCCATGCCGCGGTACGCTCCGACGACATCCAGGCCGACCCGCGCTACGGCCAAAGCGCGCCGTTCCACGGCATGCCGCCGGGCCACCTGCCGGTGCGCAGCTACCTCGCGGTGCCGGTCGTCTCCCGCTCCGGCGAGGTGCTCGGCGGCCTGTTCTTCGGCCACGCCGATCCGGGCGTGTTCACCGAACGGTCCGAACGCATCGTCCGCGGGATCGCGGCACAGGCGGCGATCGGCATCGATAACGCCCATCTTTTTCGCGCGAGCCGCCAGCAGCTCGATGGCCGCCGGCGTGCCGAGGCGGCGTTGCAGGCGCTGAACGCCGGGCTGGAAGAGCGCGTGCACGAACGCACGCAGCAACTCGAAGCGAGCCTGGAAGAGCTGCGCGAGAGCGAGCGCCGCTTCCGCCTGCTGGTCGAGTCCGTGCTGGATTGCGCGATCTTCCAGATCGACGTCACCGGAACGATCGTCAAATGGAACCCCGGCGCCGAACGGCTCAGCGGCTACGCGGCCGCCGAAATCGTCGGTCGGCATTTCTCCTGCTTCTACACGCCCGAAGACCTGGCGCGCGGCGTGCCCGAGCAGCTGATCGCCAGCGCGAGATCCGCCGGGCGGCACGAGGACGAAGGCTGGCGGGTGCGCAAGGACGGCAGCCGTTTCTGGGCCAACGCCACCTTGCACGCGATCCGCGACGAACAGGGCACGCTGCTGGGCTTCGCCAAGATCACCCGCGACCTGACGGAAAAGCGCGAAGCCGAGGAACGCGCGCGCCAGTCGCAGAAGCTCGAAGCCGTCGGCCAACTGACCGGCGGGGTCGCGCATGATTTCAACAACCTCCTGACCGTGATCGGCGGCAACCTGGAAACATTGCAGCGCCGGCTGGCGGCGCGCGAGGATGCGCCCCTGCGCCAGCTCGTGAATTCGGCGCTGATCGCCTCCTCCCGCGCCGCCATTCTGACCCAGCAGCTGCTGGCGTTCTCCCGCCGCCAGCCGCTGCAACCGAAGCCGGTTTCGGTCAACACCCTTATCAGCGACGTGTCGGACATGCTGCGCCGGACGCTCGCCGAATCAATTGTGATCGAAACGGTACTTGCCGGAGGGGTCTGGCTCACGCATGTCGATGCCAACCAGCTTGAAAGCTGCGTGCTGAACCTCGCGGTGAACGCGCGCGACGCCATGCCGGACGGCGGCAAGCTCACGATCGAATCGGCGAACGTCCACCTCGATGAGACGTACGCGCGCAGTGCCGAGGTCAACGCCGGACAATACGTCGGGATTTTCGTCAGCGACACCGGCACCGGCATGGCGGCGGAGGTCGTGGCGAAAGCCTTCGAGCCGTTCTTCACCACGAAGGAAGTTGGACACGGCACCGGACTTGGCCTGTCGCAGGTCTATGGCTTCGTGCGACAGTCGGGCGGCCATGTGAAGATCTACAGCGAAGTGGGCGCCGGCACGACGATCAAGATCTACCTCCCGCGGCTCATGCAACAGGACGAACCCCGCAGCGAACCGGCAGCTCCGGAGCCCATCCCGGGGGGGCGGGGCGAAATCGTCCTGGTGGTCGAAGACGAAACCGAAGTTCGCCATCTCTCGGTCGAACTGTTGCGCGAACTCGGCTACGAAGTGCTGGAAGCGCCCAACGGGGCTGCCGCACTGCGCCTGATCGACCGGCATCCGGACATCGCCCTCGTGTTCACCGACGTCGGCCTGCCTGGCGGCATGAACGGCCGACAACTGGCCGACGCAGTCCGACGACGCCGACCCGAGCTGAAAATCCTGTTCACCACCGGCTACGCCCGCAACGCCATTGTCCACCACGGCAGACTCGACCCAGGCGTCGAGCTGATCACCAAGCCCTTCACCTTCACCGCCCTGGCCACGAAACTGCGCCAGGTGCTGGAACGCCCGTAAGGAAGGCGCTGCCTCATACGCGCTAAAACACCGACCTCGTCCCGTATATGACATGGGGTTTTCGTGTCCGCGGCGCGTTGGGGAAGGATCTGTGTGCCGCCGCGTCGGCGGGCCTCAGCGCGTGGAGTGTGAGCGGGGCACCGGTTGCATCCATCAGGGCCGATAGGGCGATTTTCTGCGCTGTCCCGAGCGATGACGGCAGATGAACGCAAGCTCGCTCTGTCACCTGAACCGATAGGCGGCGAGCACCTGCTCGACCGGGTTGCCCCGGTCGGCAGCGAGGTGGCAAGGATGACAAATTCGGCCGCGACCAGGCTGCGCGGATCGAGATTCCTCTGCTTGCGGCTGGCCATGCAGTATGGTCCGGTTGGCGGGCAAGATGACCCGGACCGATCCGTTCATCCGGCGACAACCCTTGCAATTCGACCTTCTGGTGTTGCGCCCGCGGCACCCGTGGCGCACCCCGGGCCGCCGGTTTCTTCGCAACCTGTTCCGGCAAACCATCCAGTAGGTTTTCCATCCTGCCGTGTCCCCCGATCCGTTGCGAATCGCTGTCCGTATTGAATCGCAACGACCAAGCAAAATGAATCGGGGGACGGGGTGAATTCACAGACTCGGAGCCCCTGACCTTTTGCTTCCCACACGAACGCCGACGCCGGAACGCCGCGCTTGACCCGGGCGCCTGCCGGCCGCTTGTTCGGGGTATGGACGAGGACACGATTTTCGCGCCGGCTTCCGGGGCTGGGCGGGCGGCCGTTGCGGTGGTGCGGGTGAGTGGGGGCGCCGCGGGCTCGGTTTTGCGTGCCTTGTGCGCGGGTCGGTTGCCGCCGCCGCCGCCGCGGGCTTGGTTTTGCGTGCCTTGTGTGCCGGTCGGTTGCCGCCGCCGCGTCGTGCGGCGTTGCGGCGGCTGCGCGATCCGGCGGGTGGGCTGCTGGACCATGCGCTGGTGCTCTGGCTGCCTGGACCGGGGAGCTACACCGGGGAGGATTCGGGCGAGCTTCATTTGCATGGCGGTCGCGCGGTGATCGAGGCGGTGGCGGCGGCCTTGGTTGCGGCCGGCGCGCGTCCTGCCGCGCCGGGCGAGTTCACCCGCCGCGCGTTCCTGAACGGTCGGATGGACCTGGTCGAGGCCGAGGCGGTTGCCGATCTGGTGGCTGCGGAGACCGAGGCGCAGCGTCGCCAGGCCTTGCGCCAGCTGGAAGGTGCGCTGGGCGATCTGTATCGCGGCTGGTCCGAACGGCTGCTGCGGCTGATGGCGCAGGAGGAAGCGTTGATCGACTTCCCCGATGAGGACTTGCCGGTCGAGGTCGCCGCTGCCGCCGCGGCCGAGACGGTGGCCTTGCGGGCCGAGATCGCCGCGCATCTGGCCGACAACCGCCGTGGCGAGCGGCTGCGGGAGGGGCTGGTGTTTGCCGTGACCGGCGCGCCCAACGTCGGCAAGTCCTCGCTGGTGAACGCCTTGGCGGAGCGCGACGTGGCGATCGTCTCGCCCACACCCGGAACGACGCGCGATGCGCTGGAGACACGGGTGGTGCTGGGGGGCGTGCCGGTCACTCTGGTCGACACCGCCGGGTTGCGGGAGGCGGCGGATCCGATCGAGGCGGAGGGGGTGCGGCGCGCACTGGCCCGGGCCGTGGAGGCCGATCTGGTGATCGAGGTTGCCGAAGCCGGCGCGCCGGCGGTGGGGCGGGCGGAGGCCGTGCGGGTTGCCAACAAGATCGATCTAGGCGGCGTGGTGCCGGCGGGGGTTCTGGGGGTGAGTGCCGCGACCGGTGTCGGGCTGGCGGAATTGCGCGATCGTCTGGCGGCGGAGGCGGTGCGGCTGACCGATGCGTCCGGGCCGCCGCCCCTGACACGGGCACGCCATCGGGCGGCTCTGATCGCAGCAGGGGAGGCGTTGGAGCGTGCGCTCGCGGCGCCGCTCGCCGAGTTACGGGCGGAGGATTTGCGCCGGGCGCTGCGCGCGCTCGGGCGGATCACCGGGGAAGTGGGGGTCGAGGACGTGCTGGACCGGATTTTTTCGCAGTTCTGCATCGGGAAATAGGGCGAGGCGTTTGCCCTCGCCAAGGTGTGCCGGCGGCGCCGGGGCCGATGTACGCCGGGTTGCGCCGCCCTTCTTCCCTCTCCCTCCGCCCTGGGGGGAGCTTCAGCCCTCCTCGGCCCGGTGCACGTCGTGCACCACGATCCCGGTCGGGCTGGCCCCGACCCGAACCCAGGCCTTGCGCGCCAGCGTCGTCGCGGTGTCGTGGTAGCCGGCCTGCCAGTGCTCGCGCATCGAGGTGGCGCTGAACTCGTAGTCCTTGGCCTGGCCTTCGTAGGCGGCCTGTTCGTAGATCAGGTGCAGGATCGTGAGCTCGGGCAGGCTGTCGCAGGCCGCTTTCAGCGCCTTTTCCTCGGCGGTCAGCCGGTCCTCCGGCACCTTGGCGAGCAGCCCGCGCAGCAGCCGGCGCTCGCGGTAGCGTTCCTTGTAGCTGTCGGTCACCATGCGGGTGCGGCTTGAGTAGCGGATGTCCTTCTCGCGGCCGAGCACGTCCATCATGTCGCGCGGCAGGCGGCCGCGGGAGCTGAACAGGTCGATCTGGAACAGCAACATGCGTGCCGCGCCGGCGTGGTCGAGCACGTGCTGCAGCGGTGTGTTGGAAACGAGACCGCCGTCCCAGTAGCATTCGGACCCGATCCGCACCATCGGCAGGGCGGGGGGCAGGGCGCCGCTGGCCATCACGTGCTCGGGGCCGAGCGGAGCCTCCGTGGTGTCGAAATAGACGAAGTTGCCGGACCTGATCGCCACCGCGCCGGCGGCGTAGCGGATCGCGCCGCTGTTCAGCAGGTCGAAATCGATCAGGCGCAGCAAGGTCTCGCGCAGGGGCGCGGTGTCGTAGAGGCTGGTGGCCGTGCGCGCGCCGCGCGGGCTGAGCCAGGGGTTCGGCGAGGTGGGGACGAAGAATCCCGGTTGGCCGAACATCATCGCCTGCATGGCGGCGAGCGTGTTGGCCGCGCGGCGTGGTTCGTCGCCGTCGATCCGAAACGGCCAGGACCAGGCGCCGGCGGGGCGGGCGGTGATCGTCTCCCAGAAGGTACGCAGCCGATCGAGACGGCGGTCAGGGGCATTGCCGGCGATGATCGCGCCGTTGATTGCGCCGATCGACACGCCGGCTACGAATTCGGGCTCGATGCCGGCTTCGTGCAGGGCCTCGTAGACCCCGGCCTGGTAGGCGCCGAGGGCGCCGCCGCCTTGCAGCACGAGCGCGATCCGGTCGGAGCCGGGCGGCCGGTGCGGTTGCGCGACGGCTGGCTCGGCGTCCGTGGGGGCGGTCGGTGCGACATCCATGCGGGCCTCCTGCGACATTCTGCCGTCGGTGGTGCCATGTCCGTGGCGGGGCCAGCATGACAATACGGCAACATGCACCGATTTTTCATGCAGGCCCTGGCGGCTTTCAAGCAAAATGAACAAGAGAGCGGTTCGGGTACGGTGGTCGAAGCGAGACCGATCGCGACGCGCGGCAGCGTGCCCGGAACGCCGCCCGACGCGCCGACCGGTGTGACGAGCCGCCCCGCGATCCCCCCGGACGAACAGTGAAGGACTGCGCATGACCCGCGATGAGATTCTGGCATCCGCCTCGATGCCGCTCGCCAGCCCGAGCTACCCCAAAGGCCCCTACCGCTTCATCGACCGCGAATACCTGCTGATCCATTACGAGTCCGACCCGGATGCGATCCGCGCCATGCTGCCAGAACCGCTGGAGCCGGACGGCAACCATGCGATCTTCGAGTGGATGAAGATGCTCGACAGTTCCGGTTTCGGTTCCTACCAGGAATGCGGCATCAACATCGCCGCGAAGTGGAACGGGACGCCGTGCAACTATTCGGCGATGATGTTCCTCGACGACGAAAGCCCGACCACCGGCGGGCGCGAGATCTGGGGCTTCCCGAAGAAGATCGGCAAGCCGGATCTGGCGGTCCACCACGACACCCTGACCGGGACCCTGCGCTATGCCGCGCACGAGGTGGCGCTGGGCACGATGGCGTACAAATACGTCTCCCTGGCGCAGGACCATGGGGAAACCCTGGCGGGGATGGGCAAGCTGAACGTCAACCTGAAGTTCATCCCCGACGTGGACGGCACGCCCAAGATCGTGCAACTCGTCGGCTACCACCTGGCCGATATCACCTTGAAGGGCGCCTGGGCCGGCCCGGCGCGGCTGCACCTGGTGCCGCATGTCAACTGCCGGGTGGCCGACCTGCCGGTGCGCAAGATCCTGTTCGGCCGGCACATCATCGCCGATTTGACCTTGCCGTACGGCGAGGTGCTGCACGACTATCTCGCCTGATCCCGTTCACCACATCGGAGCATCGTTACCATGAGCCTCAAAGGCAAAGTCGCCCTCGTCACCGGATCGACCAGCGGCATCGGTCTCGGCATCGCCCGCGCGCTGGCGGCGGAGGGCGCCGACCTGATGCTGAACGGCTTCGGCGACGCCGGCGCGATCGAGACCCTGCGCGCCGGGCTTGCCGCCGAATTCGGCGTGCGCGTGCTCTACAGCGGCGCCGATATGTCCAAACCGGAACAGATCGCCGCGATGGTGGCCGAGGCCGAGGCGCAGCTCGGCGCGGTCGATATCCAGGTGAACAACGCAGGTATCCAGTTCGTTGCCAATATCGAGGATTTCCCGACCGCGAAATGGGATTCCATCATCGCGATCAATCTCTCGGCGGTGTTCCACGGGATGAAGGCGGCGATCCCGGGGATGAAGAAGCGGGGATGGGGGCGGATCATCAACATCGCCTCGGCGCACGGGCTGGTGGCGAGCCCGCAGAAGGTCGCTTATGTCGCGGCCAAGCACGGCGTGGTCGGCATGACCAAGGTGGCGGCGATCGAGACCGCCAACGACGGCATCACGGTGAACGCGATCTGCCCGGGCTGGGTGCTGACGCCGCTGGTGGAAAAGCAACTGGAAGACAAGGCGAAGCAGCAGGGCACCGACGTCGCGCACGAGAAACACGAATTCCTGACCGAAAAGCAGGCGATGGAGAAATTCACCACGCCGGAGCAGATCGGCGGCCTTGCCGTCTTCCTGTGCTCGGAGTCCGCGGCCACGATCACCGGGGCGCCGCTTTCCATCGACGGGGGCTGGGTCGCGCAGTAGCGCGCGCGGATTTGCTTGCCTGTCGCGCGTCGGGGTGGCAGGATGGACATCCCCCCACAACAACCGAAAGGAGGTGATCCAGTGTCTCATTGGCCTCAGCCGACGCCCGTTGCCGCGGACTGGATCGTCGCCGTCGAGCGTCCGGTCGCGTAACCAGGGCCGCTTGGGCATCCTGGACTGAAGACAATGCGAAGGCTCCGGAGCGTGGCTCCGGAGCCTTCGTGCTTTTTGCCGTGCGGGCGGCGCGGTTTGGATTGGCAAGGCTCTCATGCCCCGACTTCGCGATTCGCTCCGGCTTTTCGGCGACCGGCGCTGGCGGCCGGCGCCGGCGCTGATCGCGACCCTTGGCCTGCACGCCGCTGCGCTGCCCGCGCTGGCGGTCGCGCCATGGGCCTGGCCGGCCGTACTCGGCGTGCTGCTCGCCAACCATGCTGCGCTGGGAGTGCTCGGGCTGTTGCCGGGCAACAGCTGGATCGGTCCCACCCTGGTCCGGCTGCCGGCCGCGGCGGCGGCGCGCGGCGAGGTGGCGCTGACCTTCGACGACGGGCCCCACCCGACCGTCACGCCGAAGGTGCTTGACCTGCTGGACCGGCACGGAGCGCGCGCCAGCTTTTTCTGCATCGGCCGCCGCGCCGCAGCCCACCCGGACCTGATGCGCGATATCGTCGCGCGCGGCCACAGCGTAGAAAATCATTCCAACCGCCACGACATGGGGTTCGCGCTGCGCAGCCCGCGGGCGATCCGGCGCGAACTGCTGGCCGCGCAAACGGTGCTGACCGCAGCATCCGGCACGCCGCCCCGCTTCGTCCGCGCCCCGTTTGGCATCCGCGGGCCAATGCTGGACCCCGCGCTGGCCGGCACCGGTCTGCGCCACGTCGCCTGGACCCGGCGCGGGTGCGATACAGTCTGCAACAATACCGAACTGGTCCTGGCGCGGCTGACCCGAGGACTGGCAGCGGGCGACGTGCTGCTGCTGCACGACGGCGCCTCCGCCATCGGCGCGGACGGAACGCCGGTCGTGCTGACAGTGCTGCCCGCGCTACTCGCAGCCCTCGACACGCGAGGCCTGCGTGCCGTCACCCTACGAGTCGCGCTGGGTGCCGACCCGCGCTTTGTGTGACGGAGACAAGGAAGGCCAGGGTCAGCGCCCCTGGCCTTCCTTGCCTCCGTCACACAAAGCGCGGATCACCATTACAGCAGCGGCTCGATCAGGCGGGCGGTCCATTCCTCGAGCCGTTCGCCGAGTGGGCGGTTTTCCCAGGCGCGCAGCCGGACCTGTGTGGAGCGGGCTTCGTCGTGGCGGAACAGTGTTTCCATCTGGCGGCCGAAGGCGCGGTCGATGACCACCGCGTCGATTTCGTTGTTGTAGACGACGCTGCGCCAATCGAGGTTCGACGAGCCCACGATTGAATAATTCCCGTCGATCACGGCGGTCTTGGCGTGCAGCACGACGCCGTGTCGTTCCAGGATGTGCACGCCCGATTCTAGCAGGTCGCCGTAATCGGCGCGGCCGGCGGCGATTGCCATCGAGCTGGTGCTGTGGTGCGGCACGATGATCCGCACGTCAACGCCGCGGCGGGCGGCGCGTTCCAGGCTGTGGCGCAGTTCCGGGGGCGGGGCGAAGAATCCGGTCGTCAGGTGGATCGATTTGCGGGCCAGGGCGATCGCGACCACCAGGGTGCGGTAGATCGCCGGCCGGTCCTTGTCGGGCGTGCCGTCGACGGCTTCCACCACTGCCTTGCCGCGTATCCAGCCGGGCGAGCGCACGGGCGGCCCGATCGGCGGGCCATGCTGCTGGTGCCAGGTTTTCATGAACAGGTGCTCGAATTCCGCGGCGGCGGGGCCGCTGATGCGCACGTCGGTATCGCGCCACGGGAGCGTATCGGCATTGGCTGGCGTGCCGGGTGGGGGCGGCCCGTTCTCGTATACTCGGCTGACGTTGACGCCGCCGGTGATGGCCACCTCGCCGTCGACCACCAGCAGCTTGCGGTGGTCGCGCCGGTTGAGATCGACTGGCACCCGGGGATTGGGGTGGAACGGATTGAATTCCAGCACGTGCACGCCGCCGGCGCGCAGCTTCTGGAACAGTGCCGCGGGCGTATTCATCGAGCCCCAGGCGTCGTAGACGAGGTTGACCTCCACCCCTTGCGCGCGTTTCGCCAGCAGCTGGTCGGCGAGCTGGGCCGCGATCTTGCCGTTAAAAGTGTAGCTTTCCATGTCGATTTCGCGGGTTGCCCCGTCGATCGCCTGCGCCATCGCCGCGTAGGTCACGGGGCCGTTGCGTAGCAGTTCGATCCGGTTGCCGCCGACGAATTTCTGGCCGGAGATGCCTTCGTCCACATGTTCCAGCAGGCTGATCCGGCCCTCCGGGGTTGCCTTCGCCATCTCCCGGACGGTCGCCGTATCGACGGGTGGGACCGTTGCGCAGCCAGCGATGGCGAGCGCGCCGAACAGGGACGCCAGGGTTCGCGCCCGCCGCCTTGGCTGGAAAGCGCCCGCGGCCGGGACGTCGGCGGCGCAGACGTCTTCACCCGGCCGTGCGGGGGGAGATGCCGAAGTGCTTGTTGCGGGGGAGCATTGGGCGGCGGTATGCGGTCGCGGTGGGCGGCGACGGAGCATGCCGGACCCTACCCGACCGCCGCCGCGACGAACCGACCGAGTGCTGCCAGGTCCATCGGATGATCGGTTTCATTCGCGACGGCCACCACGATCCGTTGCCGCCGCAGGATGAACACGCGCTGGTCCGACGCGCCGGACGCCCAGGCGGTATCGGCCGGCAGATCGCGGAACAGGCGGTCGGCATTTGTGCGGAAGCAGGCGGCGTAGCTGCTGCCGGTATGGGTGGCGGTCAGCGCGTAGTCGGCCCAGCCGGGTGGCAGCAGCCGCTCGCCCGCCCACATCCCGTCCTGCACATAGAGCACGCCGAGCTTGGCGTAGTCGCGCAGCGTGGCGAAGCCGGCGCCGGAGGCGATCAGGTTGCCGACGATATCGGCCGAGTGCTGGTAGCTGCGCATCCCCAGCCGGTCGGCCAGCAGCCCGTACACCGTTGCATGATATGGCAGGCCGCGCCGCTCGATGGCGTCGCGCAGGATCGCGCCCAGCACATTGGGGCCGCTGTTGACGTAGCGGAACACAGATCCGGGTTCGGTCGCCACGATCGAACGCTGGGCGGCGTCGAATGCATCGGCCGCATCCTGGTAGACGGCGCTGTTCTCGAAGCCGAGCCTGGCGCGGCCGTCTTCCGTCAGCACCGGAAACGCCAGGCCGGAGCGCATGCGCAACAGATGATCGAGGGTGATGCGGTGCTGCGCCGCGCGCGGGTCGCGCCACAGCGGCGCGGGGGCGGGGTCGTGGACCGAGTGCAGCCAGCCCTCGGCGATCAGGCGGCCGATCAGGGTGCAGGTGATGGCCTTGGTCATCGACCAGCTCGGCGTCGGGCGGTCGGGGGCGCCGAAGCTGCTGTAGCGTTCGAACAGGACGCGGTTCGGGGTCGCGGCCATCACGCCGTAGATGCCGGGGGAGCCGGCGAAGAGCGCCGCCGCTGCGTCGGCCAGCGCGGGGGACGGCGGCGGCGGGGCGACCGCATCGCCGAGCGGCCAGGCGTGTCCCGGCGTGCCGGCGGCGCGCGCGATCGGCGCGGGATCGAAACGGGGCGACGCATCGGGCCCGAGCAGGATGCCGCCGTAGCCGGGGCGGGCGATCGCGTGGGCGGCGATCGGGGGCCCGAACGTCGGGTCGATCCAGCAGATGGCGACCTTGCGGTCGGCGGCGTCGGTCTCGATCGTGATCCGGCCGTCGGCGAGGGCCGCGTCAAGCACGGCGGCGATGCCGGGGTCGGGCTGCGGGCGGGCGGCCAGGCCGCCGGGGATGGCGGCGGGGCGCCAGCGCAGATGACGCTCGGCGGTGGCGCGATCGAGCCCGGTGACGAACATCATGTCCACCAGGCGCTTGGCGGCGAAATTGACGGTGCGCTGGCGCAGGGCGCGCAGGGTGCCGTCGTAGACCACCGGATCGGGCGGGCCGTCGGCGGGGCCGCCCACGGCGAAGGCCGGCGTGCGGTCGAACAGCGGTTCGGGCGGCGGGGTGTCGGACATCGGGGATCCTACTTGACCGGCTGTGGCTGGCGCGGCGCGTCCGGGGTGTCGAAGAACCGGTGCCGCATGCCCTTCTGATTCTCATACAGCGAGCCTTGCAGCGCCGCCGGCGGCAACGGCAGGCGCACCGGCGCCGGGGCAAGGCGCGGCGCGCGCGGCTGGCCCGCCACCATCAGCGCGTCGAAGGCGGCGATGCCGGCGGAAAAGCCCAGCAGCGGCCAGGCGTCGGCGGCGCGGAACTGGAACAGCAGCAGGCGGCGGTCGCGCTCCGACGTGTTCGGCGCCGAGCCGTGCACCGCGCGCACGTGGTGCACGGTGATCGAACCGGCCCGGCCGGTGAGCGGGATCGCCGCGGCGTAGTCGACATCGCCTCGGCTGGGGTCCATCGCGCCGCAGAAGACGCCGTCGGCGTGGTGATCGAACACCGGGCCGCGATGGCTGCCGGGGACGATCAGCAGCGGGCCGTTCGCGTCTTCCATGTCGTCCATCATGACGCCGACGGCGGCGAGATCGTCGTTGGTGTGCGGATAGAAAGCCCAGTCCTGGTGCCATTCCACCGGCGCGCCGAAGCCGGCTGATTTCATGTTGAGCTTGGCGGTATCGAAACGGATATCCGGCCCCCAGAGATCGGCCAGTACGGCGAGGATGCGCTTATGGCGAACCAGCGCGGCATAGGCCGGATGGTGCAGGTGGGCCGCCTTGATGCGGCGCACCCTTGGCACGTCCGGGGTGTGGCTGTCTTCAAGGTCGTAGATGTCGGTGTGGGTGGTGAGGCCGCGGGCGTTGGCGACGAAATCCTCGGTGACGCGGGCGAGTTCGGCGACTTCCTGCGGCGTCAGTACGTCCGGCACGACGATCGCGCCGATCTCGTGGTACTCGGCGATCTGGGCCTGGGTTAGCATGCGTTCCTCCCGCAGCGGCACCGGCAGAGGCTAGCAGCGGGCCGACAGCGGGTCGAGATGACCTCCGCGCGAGGTGTCCCGCCAGCCTACCCCGGCGCGAACAGCAACACGCGCGCATCCGGGTGGAAGCGCAGCAGCAGGTCCATGTCGGTGCGATCCATGCTGACCAGCATCGCGCCCTGCTCGCGCGCGCCCAGGAACAGCAGCGCGTCGTTCAGCAGCCGGCGCCGGATGGCGTCCTGGCCGCCGGCGGGGTCGCGCGCCTGCCGGGGCTGCGTCGTGTATTGCGTGCGGGCGAGGATGCCGGCGATCATTCCGGCCTCGGTCCAGGCGGCGGGGCTCGGGGCGACGATGTCGGTGGCGCTGATCGTGGCAAGCAACCTCGCAATGACCGCGCGGTTCCGCGCCGTGGCGGGATGCGACGGTTCCAGCAGCCCGGCGCTGATCGCGAGTTCGGCGCAGGCGACGGCGCTGTGGCGCACCACCCGCGCATCGATGCAGGCGATGATCGGCTCCGGCAGCTTGCCGCGCAGCCGCTGGATATAGACGCTGGTGTCCAGCATCACGGCGCTGTCCGACGGGACGGAAGCGGGGTCGAACGGCAGCGCGGTCCGCGGGCGTCGCGGCAGGGACGCGGGGAAGGCGTCCGGGTCGTGCCGTGCGGCGAAATCGGCTGCGGTCAGGCCCCTCGGTGGCGGCGTCACAACGCCGGTTCGAAATCGTCCGTCAGCCGATCGGGGGTGGCGCGCAGCCAGGTCTTGAACCGGTCCGGCGCCGCGGCGAGCGCCAGGCTGGCGTTGATCACGTCTGACGGATGGGCCAGCCCCAGGCGCTCCGCCGCCGCCGCCAGCACGCCGGGATCGACCCGGGCGGAGATTTTCTGCGAGCGCGCACCGGTGATCGCGCCCTTGGCCGCCAGCTCGGTCACGGCACGGTCGAGCGCGGGGTTCGGGGCGGAGCCGAAGGAGGGCGCACCGAACGGCTGCTGCTGCACCTCCGCCATGCCGCGCGGGCGGGCCGGGGACGCTTTGCGCCGCGATCGGGAGTCGGCCATGGCAGTTCTCCTGATGTAGGACCTTTATAAGGCGTTCGTCCGACGTGGTCAATGGCAATTTGCGCGGTGCGCGCGCCGCCCGTCAGCCCAGCAGCACCGCGGCGATCCGCTCGCGCGTGAACGGCATATCGCGGATCCGCACCCCGAGCGCGTGTGCCACCGCGTTGCCGATCGCCGCCGCGGTTGGCCCCAGGGTGCATTCGCCGACGCCGAGCGCGCGTTCCTCCGGCGCATCGATCAGGTCGCAGGCGATTTCCTCCGGCACTTCGGAGAAGCGCAGGATCGGGTAGGTCTCCCAGTCGAGCGAGCTTACCCCCGTCTCCCCGAAGGTGATCTGCTCCTTCAGGGTGAAGCTGGCGGCTTGCAGGATGCCGCCTTCCAACTGGTTGCGCATGCCGTCCGGGTTCACCACCAGGCCGGCGTCGGCGGCGCACCAGACGCGGCGCAGGCGGACTTCGCGTTCGACCTCCACCTCCGCCACCACCGCGGCGTAGGCGGAACGGTTCTTGTATTGCGCGAAACCGATGCCCCATCCGTGTCCGTCGCCGCCCGGGCCGCGCCGGACCCACCCCGCCATCGTCGCGGCACGCGCGATCACGCCGGCGGCACGCGGGCGGCCGTCCAGCAGGCTCAGACGGTACGTCACCGGATCGACCCCGGCGCGCGCGGCCAGCTCGTCCATGAAGCTCTCCAGTGCGAACACGTTCGCCACCGCGCCGAGCCCGCGCAAGGCCGAGGTCCGCACCGGCGCGCCCGGCACCAGGTGGTGCAGCACCCGGCGGGCGGCAATCGCGTAGTGCGGGATGGCGTTGCGGGTGCCGCCGCCGCCGGCGGCCTCGGAGGGGTCGGTCGGGCGCGGATCGGGCGCGGGCACGGGCAGCGCCTCGTGGCCGAGCAGGTTGCCGCCCATCGCCGGGCGTTGCACATGCGATCCGGACCAGATCTCCGCCGTCCAGTCGATCGGCTTGCCGGCGGGATCGAGCACGGCGCGCAGGCTGATCGCCATCGCGCTGCCGAGTGGTTCGAAGCCGAATTCCTCCTCCCGGCGCCATTGCACGCGGATGCAACGATCGGGCACCAGGGTGGCGACCACCGCCGCGTCCAGCGCGGCGTCGTCGGCGCCGTTGTGGCCATAGCAGCCGGCGCCTTGCGCATGGTGCACGCTGATCGTTTCGGGCCGGCGATCAAGCACGCGGGCCAATGCGGCACGCAGCGGATAGACGCCCTGGGTGTGCGACCAGACCGACAGATGCCCGTCCCGGTTCTCGGCCAGCGCGCAGGACGGCCCGATCGAGGCGTGCGCGATATAGGGGCGCGAATAGCGCGCCTCCACCACGGTGCCGGCCGCCGCGGGTCCCGGATCGCCGATCTCGCGGTCGTCGGAGGGTTGGCCGACCAGCCAGGCCGCTTCCTGTTGCGCCGGGGTCAGGCGACGGACGTTCTCCCATTGCGCATGGGTGGGTGCGGCGGCGGCGGCGCGGTGCGCGACGGTTTCGTTCGCGCTGAGCAGGGCGACGAAATTTCCGTGCCGCAGGATGCGCAGTTCGCCGCCGGCAGCGCGTCGGATCGCCGCCTCATCCAGCGCGGCCAGCCGCGCGCCGCGGAACGGCTGGCGCAGCATGCGCGCGTGCAGAAGGTCGGGGCGGACCAGGTCCTGGATGAAGGCAGCGCCAGAGATTTTGGCCGGCAGGTCGCGCCGCGGCGCGCTGCGCCCGACCAGGCGGTACTCCGCGATCGGCTTCGGCGCGGTCGCCCCGTCGGCGGGACGGACCAGATCGACCTCGGGCGCGACGGACCAGTAGTCCTGTCCGGTAGGCACACCGGCGCGCAAGAAGGCGCCGTCCGCCACGGTGATGTCGGCCGGCGCGCAGTTCAGCCGTTGCGCGAGCCGCGCGATCATCCGCGCGCGCACTTCCGCGCCAACCAGCCGCAGCGAGGCGCCGCCGACTTCGATCGACAGGGAGGAGGTGGTGGAGCCCTCGTCGGGCGCGAGATCGGTATCGCCGGCCAAGAGGCGGATGGTATCCAGCGGTACATCGAGTTCCTCGGCCGCGATCTGGGCCAGGGCGGTCATGATGCCTTGGCCGATCTCCACCTTGCCGACCGACAGATGCACGGTGCGGTCGGGATCGAAGCGGAGCCATTTCGCCGGGCTCGGGGTGGTGGCGAGCGAGGCGGGCAGGGTGGTGGCGCTCATCGGACTTCTCCGTGTGCCAGCAGCGCGGCGGCGCGTTCGACCGCGCGGATGATGCGGTATTGGGTGCCGCAGCGGCAGAGGTGCTTGTCGAGCGCGGCGACGACCTCGGCGCGGGTCGGCGACGGGGTGCGATCGAGCAGGGCCTTGGCGCTGATCAGGATGCCCGCCAGGCAGTAGCCGCACTGGCCCGCCTGCTCGTCGAGGAACGCCTGGTGGAGCGGATGCCCGGCGAGCGATTCCACGGTGGCGACGTGGCGGCCGGCGATCGTGCCGACTTCGCGCCCGCAGGCGAATACCGGTTCGTTGTCGACCAGCACCATGCAGGCGCCGCATTGTTCCAACCCGCAGCCGTAGCGGGCACCTTTCAGGTCGAGTTCGTTGCGCAGCACGTCGAGCAGCGGGGTGGTGGGATCGACCGCGACCTGGGCTGCGGTGCCGTTCACGGTGAAATCGATGCGCATGCGTCTGGCTCCGCTGGTGGGGGACGGTCCGGCCGGGCCGCGGACGATCCGGCGGCCGGGTCGGCGCCGGCGCGCGTCGGCACGACGGTGACGCGCATCCCGCGCCGTTCGGTTGCCGCCCTCGGAGCCGCAGTGGGGCACGAAACCCGCGCCACGGGAAGGGGGCGGCGGGCCGAATGCGGCGGGCGGCGGCGCGTGGCCTCGCCAGGAAGCAAGCAAGGGCAAACGCAAATGGCGGGGGCCGCTTCGGCGATCGCATACGATCGTCTGTGGTGGGCGTCTGCGGCGGGCGTCTGCGGCGGGAGATACCGCTGCCTCGGGCCCGCGTCGCCGGCCGGCCATGCCGCGCTGTCCATTGGCCTGTATTTGCTGCCATTTGCGCGCTTTGCGGTGAGGTCTTCCGCTGCCTGGTCTGCTCCGCAGAAGGCCGCGCCTCAAGAAAGTAAACAAATGATTGACGGCACACGCCGGGTCTCTTTATCGTTATCAATGTCTAAATACCAACGTATGCCTGCCCGGGGGGAGACGAACCGCATGCACCGCACCGCGATCGTGCTGGCCGGTCTCGCTGCCGGGGTTTTCCTGCTGGCAAGTTGCGGTCCCGCCGCGGCCGCGCTGGACTATGCCGCCGTCGTGGGCACGATGACCGCGGGACCCGATGTTGGCCAGGCGGTCAGCCTGGCGTTCAGTTTCGACGTCGACCCGAATACCGGCGCGCTTTCCATCACGACCTCCCAGGACGAGGCGGTGGTCACGGTCGGCGGGGCGCCGCTGCTGTCGGTGCCGGCCTATGTGTGGGGCGGCGGGTCGTCGCCCGGGTCGGCGAGCTACGTCGCGGACCCGGGCAATGGGCGGTTCGATCTGACCCTGGTCTATAATTTCGTGACGTGGTCGCCGAACGCGGGCAACACGCAATCGAGCCTCATCCTGTCCGGCTCCGCGCCGGTGCCGTTGTTCTCGGCGCCCGGTGTCGTCGATCCCGCCTTCTTCCAGGATTTCACGGGAAGCGGGTCCGGCGCGTCATTCTACAGCGGCTTCGCGTCCCAGGCACTTACCGGTTATTCCCAATTGTCCTACTCCCAATCGTCGCTCGACCTCGCGTTCGATGTCGGCGTGCCCGAACCCGGGTCGCTGGCACTGCTGGGCTTCGCCAGCCTGCTTGCGATCGGCTTTGGCGCGTCCCGCCGGGCGGCGCGGCCTCCAGCGTAGGTCTGGCGGCTTCCGTCCGGGCGTGGCCGCGCGTAGCAAGGCGCCGGCGCACGCACCGGAGGGGACCCCGAAGCCATGAACCTGCATCGTCTGCTGCAAGCCCGGCGCGACGCCGGCCGCCCGGTGCGGGTGGGGCTGATCGGCGCCGGCAAGTTCGGCTCGATGTTCCTCGCCCAGGTGCCGACCTCGCCGGGGGTCGTCGTGACGGCGATCGCCGATCTCGCGCCCGATCGCGCCCGCGCCGCCTGCGCCCAGGTGGGCTGGGACGACGCACGGATCGAAGCGACCCGGTTCGGCGACGATGCGGCGCGGATGGTCGCGGCCGACGATGTGGAGGTGGTGGTCGAAGCGACCGGGCACGCGCCCGCCGGAATCGCCCATGCGCAGGCCGCCATTGCGGCCGGCAAGCACGTCGTCATGGTGAACGTGGAGGCGGACGTGCTGACCGGCCCGCTGCTCGCGCGCCAGGCGGCGCAGGCGGGGGTGGTCTATTCGCTCGCGTATGGCGATCAGCCGGCGCTGATCGCGGAGCTGGTGGATTGGGCGCGGGCCTGCGGCTTCGCGGTGATCGCGGCCGGCAAGGGCACCAAATACCTGCCCGAATACCATGCCTCCACCCCCGCAACGGTCTGGCCGTATTATGGGCTGACCGAAGCGCAGGCGCGCGCGGGCGGGATGAACCCGCAGATGTTCAACTCCTTCCTGGACGGCACCAAATCCGGGATCGAAATGGCGGCGGTGGCGAACGCGACCGGGCTGATCCCGCCGCCCGACGGGCTCGCGTTCCCGCCGTGCGGGACGCACGAACTGGCCGAGAAGCTGCGACCGGGCAATGCCGGCGCGCTGCACCATCGCGGCCAGGTGGAGGTCGTGTCGTCGTTGCAACGCGACGGCAGCGCGGTCGCGAACGACCTGCGCTGGGGCGTGTACGTCGTGTTCGAGGCGCCGGGCGACTACACCGCCCGCTGCTTCGGCGAATACGGCGTGCCGACCGACGCTTCCGGCCGGGTGTCCGCGCTGTACCGTCCGTTCCATCTGATCGGGCTGGAACTGAATATCTCGATCCTGTCCGCCGCCTTGCGCGGGGAGGCGACGGGCGCGCCCACCGGCTTCCGCGGCGACGTGGTCGCCACCGCCAAGCGCGACCTGCGCGCGGGCGAAATTCTGGACGGCGAGGGCGGCGCCTGCGTCTGGGGCAAGCTGATGCCGGCGGCGGCCAGCCTGGCGGTGGGCGGACTGCCGATCGGGCTTGCGAACCGGGTGAAGCTGCTGCGCGATGTGCCGGCCGGAAGCGCCGTGACGTGGGCCGACGTGCGGATGGACGCGACGGATCCTGCCTACCGGTTCCGCCGGCAGATGGAGGCGGCGTTCCCGGCCGCGCCCGCCTGATCTGCGCGCAGGGGACTTGGCCGCGGCGGACGGATCGTCCAGCATCGGGGCAACGACGGAGGACCCCGATGCTCGATCCCGCCCGCGCCCGCCCGCAACCCACGCCCGAGACGCAGCATTTCTGGGACGGCACGCGCGCCGGCGAACTGCGCCTGCAACGCTGCGACGCCTGCGCCAAGGTCTATTTCCCGCCGCGCCCGTTCTGCCCCGCCTGCGCGTCCCGCCAGGTGCGCAGCTTCGCCGCCAGCGGGCGCGGGTCACTGTATAGTTACGTCATCCACCATCGCAAGGTGGCGGGCTTCACGCCGCCCTATGCGATCGCCGTCGTGCAGCTCGACGAAGGTCCGCGGCTGATGAGCAACATCATCGACTGCCCGCAGACGCCGGAGGCGCTGGAGCTGGATATGCGGCTGGAGGTGGCATTCGAGAAGCTGGACGACAGCATCACCCTGCCCCTGTTCCGCCCGGCGAAAGGTTGATCCCGATGACCCCGAACACGATCGCCATCGTCGGTGCGGCCGAAACGACCCGGCTCGGCACCGTCCCCGACATGAGCCAGATCCAGTTGCACGCCGACGCGGCGCTGAACGCGATGGCGGATGCGGGGCTGAAACCGTCCGACATCGACGGCGTTGCGACCGCGGTGGAGACGCCGCAGCAGATCGCGCACTACCTTGGGATCACACCGTCCTGGGTGGATGGGACGTCTGTGGGCGGGTGCTCGTTCATGATCCATGTGCGCCATGCGGCGGCGGCGATCGCGTCCGGTCTGTGCAAGACCGTGCTCATTACGCATGGCGAAAGCGGCAAATCCCGCGTCGGCCAGCCGGCGCGTTCGGTGGCGCCGTCCTCGCTCGCCGGGCAGTTCGAGCAGCCGTTCGGACCGATGGGGCCGCCGTCCCTGTTCCCGATCCCGGTGCTGCGCTACATGAAGACCTATGGCGTGACGCACGAACAGATCGCGATGGTCGCGGTGGTGCAGCGCGAATGGGCGGCGAAGAACCCGCGCGCGACGTTTCGCGATCCGATCACGGTCGATGATGTGTTGAATTCGCGCATGATCGCCTATCCGTTCCGGCTGCTGCAATGCTGCCTGGTCACCGACGGCGGCGGCGCGCTGATCCTGACCGCGGCCGATCGGGCGCGCGATTTCCCGGCCAGGCCGGTCTATATCCTGGGCACCGGCGAAAGCGTTGAGACGCCGATGGTGAGCCAGATGGAGGATTTCACCTCCTCGCGCGCGTTCCGGGTGGCCGGGCCGACGGCGTTCCGGGAGGCGGGGATCAGCCATGCCGATGTCGATCATCTGATGATCTACGATGCGTTCGCGCATCTGCCGCTGTACGGGCTGGAAGACCTCGGGTTCCTGCCGCGCGGGGAGGCAGGGCGGTTCATCGCCGAGCGCAATACCGCGCCGGGCGGGCGCTTGCCGCTGAACACCAATGGCGGCGGCCTGTCCTACATGCACTCCGGCATGTACGGGATGTATGCGTTGCAGGAGAGCGTGCGGCAAATGCGCGGCATCGCGCCGGCGCAGGTCCCGGGGGCGAAGATTTCGGTCTGCCACGGGGTGGGCGGGATGTTCGCCGCGTCGGGGACGATCATTTTCGGCAACCAGGCGCCGTGAGGCGGG
>JABBNW010000288.1 GCA_019352115.1 Pseudomonadota bacterium | reverse complement strand
AAATTTCCCAAAAAGGCGAGCATTTTCAACGGGCGTTCTTTCACAAGTTCGATTGCTTTGCACGCTCCGACGCGAGAAAGGCCGTTTGCGCAGGGCCGGTCATGTAGTAACGTAGCTACATTTCCGACGTGGCGCGCGGAGGCACGGACATGACGATCACCACCCTCTCCAGCCGGGAGTTCAATCAGGACACCAGCCGCGCCAAGAAGGCGGCCGCGGCGGGGCCGGTGTTCATCACCGATCGCGGCAAGCCCGCGCACGTGCTGCTCAGCATCGCGGACTACCAGCGGCTGACGGGCGGGCAGGGCAGCATCATCGACCTTCTGGGTCTGCCGCCTGGCATCGAGGACGTGGCGCTTGAAATCCCGCCGCGGCGCGATCCTGCCCGGCCGGCCGACCTCGGCTGATGTTCCTGCTCGACACGAACGTGATTTCCGAGCTGCGGAAGGCGCGGACCGGCAAGGCCGACCGCAATGTCGCAGATTGGGCGCGCGCCATCCCAGCCGGCAGCCTGTTTCTCTCGGTGATCGTGGTCCAGGAGCTGGAGATCGGCACGTTGCTCGCCGAACGTCGTGACCCCGCCGCGGGGGCGATCCTGCGCGCGTGGCTGGAGGCGCATGTGCTGCCGGCCTTTGCCGAGCGCATCCTGCCGGTCGATCTGGCGGTGGCGCGTCGCAGCGCGGGCCTGCACGTGCCCGATCCGCGGCCGATCCGGGACGGGTTGATCGCGGCGACGGCGCTGGTGCGCGGCCTGACCGTCGTGACCCGCAACGTGGCCGATTTCGTCCCCACCGGCGTGCCGCTCCTCAATCCATGGGACGGTCGGCCGACCTGACTGTTTCCGTGGCGGATCGGCGGCGGCCGCGGGGTTCAGCCCTCGCGGATGCCGCTGCCGTGGATGCCGATCATGGCCATCAGCTCCCGCCGGGTCGAGGGATCGGAGCGGAACGCGCCCAGCATGTGGCTGGTGACCATCGTCACCCCGGGCTTGTGCACGCCGCGGGTGGTCATGCACTGGTGCGCCGCCTCGATCACCACCGCGACGCCGCGCGGGGCCAGCACCTCCTGGATCGTGGTGGCGATCTGCACCGTCAGTTTCTCCTGGATCTGCAGCCGCTTGGCGTAGGCTTCCACGACCCGGGCGAGCTTGCTGATCCCGACCACCCGCCGGTGCGGCAGGTAGGCGACGTGGGCGCGGCCGAGGATCGGCGCCATGTGGTGCTCGCAGGTGCTTTCCACGCGGATGTCGCGCAGCAGCACGATCTCGTCGTAGCCGTCGATTTCCTCGAACGTGCGTTCCAGCAGCGCGTTCGGGTCGATGCCGTAGCCGGAGAAGAATTCCTCGTAGGCGCGCGCCACTCGGGCGGGGGTGTCGCGCAGGCCTTCGCGGGCGGGATCGTCGCCGGCCCAGCGCAGCAGGGTGCGGATCGCCGCCTCCGCTTCCGCGCGGGTCGGGCGGGCCGGGGCGTTCGGGGACGGGCGGGAGGCGGGAGCGATCAGGTCCACCGCGGGGGCTTCCTTACGTTGCACGGGCAGCGCCCACCGGCTGCCTCCGTCGGCAGCGGGCAGGAGCGGACGCGGGCGGCAGGTCGGCCACCGCTCCGGCCGCGGACATGGCCCCGAACGGGACTCCCGCAAGTGGCCCCAATCAATGCACGCCGGTCAATGCACCCCACCGGCCTGGTGCGGGCTGTCGAGGCTGAACGCCGGGATCGCGACGTCGAACGCCTCGTCGGAGGCGGGGTCGATCATGTGGTAGGTGCCGACCATGAAGCCGGACGGCGTCTCCAGCGGGGTGCCGGAGGTGTATTCGAAGCTCTCCCCCGGCTCCAGCAGCGGCTGTTCGCCGACCACGCCGGCGCCGTGCACGTGCTGGGTGCGCCCGCGCGCGTCGGTGATCTGCCAGGTGCGGCGCAGCAACTGCACCGTACGGCGGCTCTCGTTGGCGATCGTCACCCGATAGGCCCAGACGTAGTGGCCGTCCTCGGGTCGCGACTGGTCTTCCAGGTAGAAGGAACGGACCGAGACGCGGATGCCGTCGGTGATCTTGCTGTAGTCCTCGCCCATGCGCTGATGTTCACGGTTGCTGCGTCGGGGATAGAACGCCCGGGGGCGGGGGTTGTCCAGGCGGGTGGGGGCGCCGTGCGCCGAGCGCGGCGACACGAGCCTTTCTTCCCGCCCGCGCGGGGGGAAGGGGAGGTGCAGGGCTATCCTGTGAACGCCCCGGTTCCGTTGCGCGCCGTGCCGCGGCGGATCGACATGGTCCCGGAGCCTGCCGGGCGGTCCACCGTCCCGGAACCTTTGCGACCTCGGTCTTCCTTGCCTTCTCTTCTCGGTCTTGGAATCGGCGGCTGCCCGCCGGCACCGGCCCCGCCCAGGGGCGCCCCGGTTCCGTTGCGCGCCGTGTCGCGCCGAATGGGGCGGACGCGGAGCCGGCCGGGCGGTCCGCGCGTGGCGTCGGTTCCCACCGCACCCGGGGCCGGTGGCGCCGGGCAGCCGCCGATTCCAAAGCAGAGAAGAGCAAGGCGAGGAAGATCAAGGGCGCAGAGGGCGCGTCGCCAATCGCGGCCGGGCGCGTCCCTTGCAGCGCAACAGCAGGGGTGGCCTTGGCTGGCCGCGCGTCGCACCATTTTCTCCGATCGCGGTGCGGCCGCCGCCGGCCATGGGCCAATCGAGGCGTTCGCCCCATCGCCCTGACGCGACCAACAGGGCAATTGCGTGAACGCACCTATTCCGGGGATTTCGAAAGTACGATGCGCAGGCGGCCCCAAATCCCCGGCGGCCTCCGTTATCGCGTCCGCATGCCCTATCGGTCCTGGCCCATTTCGCCGCTCTGCGCGGCGCCGATCACCGGCTTCCAGAACCGCGGGAAGAAGGCCGGGAGGGAGCCGCCGGGGGGAGACCTGGGCAGCTACTCCTTCGCAAACACCAACGCCGGAACGCCCGCCTTACCCCAGATATGCCCCACCGTTCACGTGCAGGGTCTGGCCAGTGACGAAGCGGGCGGCGGGCGAGCACAGGTAGGCCACCATGTCGGCCACCTCCTCGGGTCGCCCGCGGCGGCCGAGCAGGGTGCCGGGCAGGGTTGCCTTGCCGCTGTTGCCGCCGGCGGCGGCGCCGCGCAGGGTGTCGATATCGCCCGGCACCACGGTATTGACCGTGATTCCGTCCGCCGCCAGTTCCTTCGCCAGGGCCCGGGTCAGGCCGATGATGCCGGCTTTGGCGGTCACCGCGTGCACCCGGCCGGTGGCGCCGGCGTGGGCGGAAATCCCGCCGAGGTTGACGATCGCCCCGCCGCCCGCCTCGGCAATCGGCGCGACCGCGGCCTGGGCGCAGAAGAACGCGCCGTCCAGGGTGGTGCCCATGATCTCCCGCCACTCCGCCGGCGTGATTTCGGCCAGCGGCGTTTGTCGGCGGCGGGAGGCATTGTTGACCAGCGCGTCCAACCGGCCGAACCGGGCCACCGCCGCGTCGATCAGCCCGCGCGCCTGCGCGGGGTCGCTGATATCGGCCAGGTGCACCGCCGCCTCCCCGCCCGCATCGGCGATCAGGCGGGCGGTTTCGGCGCAATCGTCGGCGGAGTGCAGGGCGTGCACCATGACCCGGTAGCCGCTGCGCGCGAGTGCCAGTGCGATGGCCCGGCCGATGTTCAGCGCGCTGCCGGTCACGACGGCGACCTTGCCGGCATTGGGCATTCCACTCTCCGACATGTCGGATTCTCCCCTGGCGCGGTTTCGGCGCGTGACGATGCTATGCTGGCGGCTTTGGAGGCGGAAGGGGCGGAACCGGTGTTCCGCACCCCGATCGGCCGGGAATATCGGACAAGGGCATGAGGTTCGCGGTCGAATGCGTCGTCCTGCTGGTGTTGATCGCCGTCAACGGCGTCTTCGCGATGAGCGAGCTGGCCCTGGTGTCGGCGCGCCGCGCCCGCCTCGCGGTGCTGGAACGCAAGCGGGTTCCCGGCGCCGCCCGGGCGCGCTGGCTGGCCGCGGACCCGCAGCGCTTCCTGCCCACCGTGCAGGTGGGCGTGACCCTCGTCAGCGTGTTCATCGGCGTGTTCGGCGGCGCACAGTTGTCCGACCAGGTGCAGGCTTGGCTGCAGCGCCTCGCGCTGCCGAACTCCGTCACCGGGCCGCTGGCCTTGGCGCTCGTCGTCGTCGTGACGACGTATCTCACGTTGGTCCTGGGCGAGCTGGTGCCCAAGCAGCTCGCGCTGCGCCGGCCGGAGGTGCTGGCCGCCCATCTGGCCCGGCCGATCTTCTGGACCGCGCGGCTGACCGGCCCGGCGGTATGGCTGCTCGGCCGCTCGACCGCGCTGGTCCTGCGCATGTTCGGCCTGACCCGGTTCGCCGCCGAGACCGTGACGGAAGAAGAACTGCGCGCCCTGCTCGCCGAGGGCGCCCAGGCCGGCGTGCTGGAAATGGAGGAGCGCGACATGATCGAGCGCGTGCTCCGGCTTGCCGACAAGCCGGTGCGCGCCCTGATGACGCCGCGCACCGAACTGGTCTGGATCGACCGCACCGACCCGGCGAAGGAGATCGTGGCGACCCTGAAGGCCTCGCCGCATTCGCGTTTCGTCGTCTGCGACGGCGAGGTGGATAACGTCGTCGGCGTGGTGCAGGCGAAGGACCTGCTCGACCGCATCCTGGGCGGCGGCGATCTGTCGGTCGCCGCGGCGCTGCGCCAGCCGATGGTGGTGCCGGATACCGTCAGTGCGCTCGACGCGCTGGAACGGCTGAAGGCCGATCCGCTCGGCATGGCGCTGGTGATGGACGAATACGGCAGCTTCGAAGGCGTGGTGACCGCCGCCGACGTGCTGGAGGCGATCGTGGGCGATCCCACCGACGCCGCCCCGCCGCCGGGCTCGCCGGAGGGCGGCGCGGAGAAGGTGCTGGTGATGGACGGGCTGATGCCGGTCGACGAGGTGAAAGCCCGCCTCGTTCTGCCGGAACTCCCGGCCGAGGGCACCTACCACACGGTCGCCGGCCTGGTGCTGGCGCTGCTGCGGCGGGTGCCGCGGGAAGGCGACCGCATCGTCTTCGGCGGCTGGCGGTTCGAGGTGCTGGCGATGGACGGGCGGCGGGTGGAGAAAGTGCGCGCCAGCCGGGAGGTC
>JABBNW010000030.1 GCA_019352115.1 Pseudomonadota bacterium | reverse complement strand
GCGTTCGTGAAAGAATGCCCGTCCGCCGCCTGAATCGCCTGCAAAGTCGCGCCAGGAAGACGGGTGTTCCGGCGCGGGTTCCATCGCCTTGCCACGTGCCGATCCCATGAATCTTGCCGCCTGGTCCGACCTTCCCGCGCTGCGTTCCCCCGCCGCCACACTCGCGCGCGGGCGGCGCCTCGCCGAACGCGGCCAGCATCGCCGCGCGTTCCGCCTGTTCGCGCGCGCCGGGCGGGCGGGGCTCGCCGAGGCGGAGTTCCGCCTGGGCCGCTGCTATCTGGAAGGCACCGGCGTGCCGGCGAGCCGCCGCGACGGAGCCCGCTGGATCACCCGGGCCGCCGAGCAGGGTCATGCGGAGGCACAAACGCTGCTTGCAACCCTCGCGCTGCACGGCATCGGCACCGATCCGCAAGCCGCGACGGCCGGGCTCGCCGCCAACCAGACCGCGGGCGCGCTGTTCGCTGCGAACCGCCGGGCGGAGGAGCCGGACTTCGTGACCGCCCTGCGCTGGGCCAGCCGCGGCGCCGAGGCCGGCAATGTCGAGGCCCAAGCCGTCCTGGGCTACGTTCTTGCCGCCGGGCCGGAGCCGATCCGCGACGAGGTGCAGTCGCGGCGCTGGTACAAGGCCGCCGCCGAGGCGGGCTCGCCGCGGGGGGCGCTCGGTCATGCGCTCGGCCTGGCCCGCGAGGCCACGACCCCGGGACAACAGGCCGAGGTGGCGCAGTGGCTGCGCCGCGCCGCCGATGCCGACGTCCCCACCGGCCTGTTCCTGCTCGGCCTCATGTACGAGAAGGCCCTGCTCGGGCCGGCCGATCCGCAGGCCGCCGCGGTGCTCTACCGCCGCGCGGCCGAGAAGGGGCACGGCGCGGGCCAGGCGCGCTGGGGCCTCGCGCTGCTGGAGGGCCGCGGCGTGCGGGCCGATCCGCAGGGCGGGGAGACGTGGCTGCGCAAGGCGGCGCTGGCAGGCGATCCGGAAGCGGCAGCCCTGGTCGGCGATCTGTATGCCAAGGGCGGATCGCTGCCGCCCAACTATGCCGAGGCCGCCTTATGGTTCCGCCGCGCCGCCGATGGCGGGCACAAGGCCGCGGCCCGGGCGCTCGGGATGCTCTACCTCACCGGCGCCGGCGTGCCGCCGGATCGCGCCGAGGCCGCGCACTGGCTGCGCCAATCGGCCGCGGCCGGCGATTCCACGGCGCAGGTCAGTCTCGGCAACCTGCTGCTCTCCGGCGGCCACGACAGCGACGATGCGCTGCTGACCCGCACGTGGTTCGAACAGGCGGCCGCCAGCGGCGATCTGGTCGCGGCGTTCAACTTCGGCGTCTGTCTGGCCGAAGGGGTCGGCGTGGAGCGCGACGATGCCAAAGCTCTGGAATGGCTGCGCCGCGCCGCGGACGGTGTGGTGAACGCGCAGTACTGGTATGGCCGGATGCTGCTCGAGGGCCGTGGCACCGAACCCGATCCGGCCGCCGCGCGCGTCTGGATCGCACGTGCTGCCGAAGTCGGCATGCCGGAAGCCGAAGTGGCCTTGGGCGAACTGTTGCTCAATGGCCGCGGCGGGTCGCCGAACCATGCGGAAGCCCTGATCTGGTTCGAACGCGCCGCCGGCCGGGGCCACGTCGGCGCGATGTTCGCCACGGGCGCCATGCTCGGCGGCGGCCACGACGTTCCGCCTGATCGGGCCGCCGCGCAGCGCTGGTTTCGCGCCGCCGCCGAAGCCGGCCACGGCCATGCCCAGATGATGCTCGGCCGCTATCTGGCGCGCGGTCTTGTGGCCCCCCCCGATCCGAGGGAAGCGCGCGTCTGGCTGGAACGCGCCATTGCCGCCGGCCTTGCCGAGGCGGAGGCGGACCTCGCCGCCCTTCCGGTGCCTGCGTCATGAAAACGGGACGGCGGGCCCGACCGAGCGTGCCGACCGCCAGCCGGGCGGCGGAGCGTCGTCTCCGGGGCGCACGGAACCGGTAGATGCGACGCAAGGGCGCTGCCCTCGGCAAGGACTCGGTCGGGGGCGTGCCCATCGGACCGTCCCCCGGCCTTGCGGCCCCGCCGCCCGCGTCCGGCCCCGGTCTCGCGACCCAGGCGCTGGAGACCGGCCAGGCGGCGCTGACGGCAGGGGATATCGCAGGTGCGGTTCGGTGGCTGGATCGGGCGGCCCGGCTGGCGCCCGGGGATCCGGTCGTTGCGCTGGCGCTCGGGGTCGCCTGTCTGGCCGGGGAGCCGGGACGGGCGGCGGCGTTGTTCGAGTCCGTGCCGGCCGCCCTGCGCCCGCGGGAGGGCTGGTGGGGTCTGGTCGCCGCCCGTCTGGCGCTCGGCGATGCGACGGGCGCGGCGGAGGTCCTTGGGTGGGTATTGGCGCGGTTCGTGATGCACCGCGCATGGGCCGGCCTCGCCGGGGCCGTGGTGCATGCGGTCGGAGCGGCGGGATGGTGCGGGATCGGGTCGGACGACCGTGTGCCGGACGATCGTGTGCCGAACGACCGGGTGATCGTGGCGGCGCCGGCCGGTGCGCACATCGTCCGGCGGCTGGATGGGCGGCGGGTGGCGTCGGAGCGACCGACGACCGCCGCGGGGCGGCTTCTGGAGGTGCGGGCGAACGGGGTGCCGTTGCTGGGCAGCCCGCTGCGGCTCGATGCGATCCGGCGGATCGAGGGATGCGTCGCGGTCCGGGAGGGGACGGTGCGCGGCTGGGCCTGGCGCCCGGCGGATCCGGACAGCGAACCAACTGTGACGTTGCGCACCAGGGGCAGCGGCGTGGTGCGCGTGGCCTGCGGCGAGCCGCCGCCGGACGACCTGCCCGCCGGACCGCTCGTGCGCGCGCACGGGTTTTCAGCGTCCGCTGCGGCGCTGGTCGGCGCGGCGCGGCGGTCGGTGCGGGTGCTGGACGAGCAGGGGCGGGACCTGTCGGGCAGCCCGTTCGATGTCGATCTGCCGGCCGATCCGGGTGTGGTTCGGCGCCGTCGGGCCAGAGAGGGTCCGCCGCGGCAGGTGCCATCCGCGCACCCGCCGGCGGTCGTTGTTTCGGTGCAGGGGGGGGCGGACGCGGCGATGGCCGGCCTGGACGCAGTGCTGGCAACGGTGCCCGACGGCACCTGCGTGGTGGTTGTCGATGACGGCCGCCCGGAACCGGACTTGCGGCAGGCACTGCGCCGGCTGGCCGCGACCGGCCGGGTCCGCCTGATACCGTCCCGGAAGGCGCGCGGATCGGCGGGTGCCATCAATGCCGGGGTCGCTGCCTGCCCGGGACGGGACGTGGTGTTGCTGGGCGGCGGCGCCCTGCCGGCAGCGGGGTGGATCGAGCGGTTGCGCGCGGTGGCCGACGGCGCGGCCGACATCGGCACCGTTACCCCGTTCTCCGACGCGCATGGGATCACGCATTATCCCGGGGTTGCCCGGGCGGCGCCGATGCCCGGCGCCGCCGGCGTGGCGCGGCTGGCCGCGCTCGCCTGGCGAGCGGGGGGGGCGCGCTCGGTCGACATTCCGGCCGGGGAGGGGGCCTGCCTCTATGTCCGGCGCGCCTGCTGGGATCAGGCGGGGCCGCTCCGGACCGCGCTCTTTGTCCCGGGGGGCGGGGCCGAGACGGATTTCTACCTGCGGGCCGGTGCGCTGGGCTGGCGGCATGTCGCCGCGCCGGGGGTGTTCGTCGGCGGCGCCGGCGAAGTCGCGTCCGGCGTGGCGGCGGCGTTGCGGGCGCGGAACCGGGACGTGCTGGAGCGGCTGCACCCGGGCCACGCGGCTGCGATGGCAGCGTTCCGGGCGGCCGATCCGTTGGCCCCCGCGCGCCGCCGGCTGGATCGCGCGCGGTGGGCGGCAGCGCGCAAGACCGACGCACCGCCGGCGACCGTGTTGCTGATCACCCACGCCGATGGCGGCGGGGTGGAAAGGGTGGTCGCGGCCGCCTGCCGGGCCCATCGCGCGGCCGGCCGGCGGGCGATCGTGCTGCGTCCGGCCGCCGGCGCCGGCCGGGGCCACGCGGTGGTGCTGGAGGGGCCGGACGGTGGCGAACTGCCCGGTCTGCGCTTCGCCTTGCCGCGGGAGGCTCCGGCGTTCCTGCGGCTCCTGCGCGCCGAACCGATGGTGGGGATCGAGCTGCACCATCTGCTCGGCCATCCTCCGGCGGTGACGGAGATCGTGGCGGCGCTTGGCGTGCCGTACGAGGTGTATGTGCACGACTATGCCTGGGTGTGCCCGCGGGTCACGCTCACCCGGCCGGGCGGCGTCGCCGGGGCGGCGGGTCCGGACCGCTACTGCGGCGCTCCGGGGCCGGCCGCGTGCGTGGCGTGCATCGCGACACACGGCAGCCTGCTGGACGAGCCGATCGGCGTGCGCGCGCTGCGCCGGCGCTCCACGGCCCTGCTGCGCGGGGCACGGCGGGTGGTGGTGGCCTCGGCCGACACGGCGGTCCGGCTGCGGCGCTATGTGTCCGGGGTGGGTACGTGCATCGCGCCGCCCGAGGACGATGCGGAGCTGCCGCCGGCGGGGGCGGCGCTGCCGCCGGCCGGGCGGCTGCGCGTGTGCGTGGTGGGTGCGATCGGGGCGGTGAAAGGGGTCGACGTGTTGCTTGCCTGCGCCGTCGATGCGGCGCGGCGGAACCTGCCGCTCGAATTCGTGGTGGTGGGACCGACCACCGCGGACGCGGCGCTGCTGGCGACCGGGCGGGTGTTCGTCACCGGTCCGTTCCGACCCGAGGAAGCAACGGCGTTGATCCGCGCGCAGGGCGCACAGCTTGCCTTGCTGCCCTCGGTCTGGCCGGAGACGTGGTGTTTCGCGCTGACGGACGTATGGCGCGCCGGACTCGATGTGGTGGCTTTCGATCTCGGCGCTCCGGCCGCGCGCATCCGGCGGACCGGGCGCGGCACGGTGCTGCCGCCGGACCTGCCGGCGGGACGGATCAACGAGATGCTGCTTGCCCGCGGCGCGATCCCGGTTCATTTATGATCCCCCCGAGTGCACAATTGTTGGGTGCACAATCGTCGGGTGCGCAACCTTCGGGTGCGCGCCTCGCGGTTGTTCGCCCGCTCGCCGCCGACTGCGTCCCCGACGACCGCAACACCAGGAACGAGAGCCTGCATGTCCGAAGCCGCCCCTCCGGCTGCCGCACCCGCGGTTGCCGCGCCGATGGCGGGTGCCCCGCCCGGGTCTCAGCGCCTTGCGTCCCCACCCCCGGGTTCGGTCCCGGAGCCGCAGCGCATTGTCGAGCTGAAGGTGTCCGGCCATCTCATGGCTCTCGACGCCGGCCTGTTCTGCATTTTCCAACCGCCCGGCGCGCCGGTCGCGGACCGTAACGGACTGCCCGGCGTGCGGGTGTCGGTGGCGCCAATGGGCCGGCCGGATGCCGTGCGCATCACCACGTTCCGCGATGACGGCTGGCTTCCGGGCGGGGAGGGCGCGGCGCTGGTGCAGGTGGCGCAGGGCCCGGCGCAGATCATGGTGACCGTCTATCAGGCGCCCGACGCGCCGGCCGAGGCCGCCCCTCGGCTGCAGGTCCTGCGCCTCAGCGCCGAACCGGCGGCGGCTGCGCCAGGCCCGGTGGCGCCACGTGCCGCCGTCCGGGCGCCTGCCGCGCCCGCCGCGGCGGTGCCGGCGGATATCGAAATGGTCGCGCATGTGCAACGCACCGGCGATGTCGGCGCGCGCATCGGCGACTGGCTGGGCACCCGCGGCAGCAAGTTGTGGATCGAGGGGTTCAGCATCGCCCCGCGCGGTTCCCTGCCCGCCGCGGCGGCCGAGAGCCTGGAATATCAGGCCGTGCTGGGCCGTGACTGGCTTTCCCCCTGGGTCGAGGGCGGCGCCTACTGCGGCAGCCGCGGCATGGCCCTGCCGTTGCTCGGCCTCGCGGTGCGCCTGAAAGGAGAGGCGGCGCAGACCCACGAGTGCCGCGTCACCGCAACGTTCGTCGATGGCACGACGGTCGGGCCGCTGTCGGGCGGCGAGGCAGCGCAGAGCGAAAGCCTGGCGCCGCTGGAGGCGGTGTTGATCGACCTCCGTCCGCGTGCGCCCCGCACGCCAGGGATGCTGCGTGCCCCCGGGGCCGCGCCGGTGGCGGCCGCGCCGATACCTGCGCCGCCGGCAGCAGCCGCGCCGGCGAAGCGCAAGACCGCCCGGCGCACGCGCTGACCCTGCCGCGCATGCCTGTTGTGCCGGCCCCCGCTCCGCCGATGCCTGCTCCCGGCGCGGGCGGTGCCGGCCCGGTCCCGTCTCGCCCGGTCCCGCCGCGCCTGGCCCCGCCCCGCCCGGCGCGGCCCGGCAGGCCGTCCCGCAGCCGGAGGACGGCGTGAAGTTCTTGTTCGCCCACCAGAATTTCCCGGGCCAGTTCCTGCACCTGGTCCGCCACCTCGCGGCGATGGGGCGGCACGAGCTCGTGTTCGTCTCCGAGCCGAACCAGAACCGCATTCCCGGCGTGCGGGTCGTGCCCTATCGCCGCCCGCCGCCGGCGGCGAACGCGACGCACATGGTCGCCCGCGACCTCGACGCCGCCGCCCGCCGCGCCGAAACGGTCGCTGCGACCGCGACGGCGTTGAAGCACCTCGGGTTCACGCCCGATATCATCATCGGCCACCATGGCTGGGGCGAGCTGCTCAACCTGCCGGACGTCTGGCCGGGGGTGCCCCTGCTCGGCTACTGCGAGTTCTACTATCGGCTCGACGGCAGCGACGTGAATTTCGATCCGGAGTTCCCGACCCCGGCGGCCGATCATCCACGCATCCGGGCGAAGAACGCGATCAATCTGCTCGCCCTGCAACAAGGCGGCCTGGGCCAGACGCCGACCGAATGGCAGCATTCCACCTATCCGGATTGGGCGCGTGACCGCATCGCCCTGCTTGCGGAGGGTGCGGACCTCGACCGCGCCAAGCCGGACCCGAAGGTGCGGCGCGCGCCGCTGCGCATCGGCAAGACCACCGTCGCCCCGGGGGACAAGCTCGTCACCTACGTGTCCCGCGATCTCGAACCCTATCGCGGCGTGCATACGATGATGCGTGCGTTGCCGCACCTGCTGCGAGCGCGGCCGGATCTGCGCGTGGTGATGGTGGGCGGCAACGGCGTGAGCTACGGCGCCCCGCCACCGAAGGGGACCTGGCGCGAGTCCCTGCTTGCCGAGCTGGACGGCAGCGTGGACCCCGAACGGGTGCTGTTTCCGGGTCGGCTCGACTACGCGACCTACCTCAAGCTCCTGCAACGCAGCGACGCGCATGTGTACTTGACCTACCCGTTCGTCGCCTCCTGGTCGCTGCGCGAGGCGTTGGCCGCCGGCTGCGCGGTGGTCGCCAGCGACACCCAGCCGGTACGGGAATTCGTGACCGACGGGCGGAACGGCCGTCTGGTGTCGTTCTTCGACCCCAAGGGCCTGGCCGACGCCGTGCTGGAGGTGATCGAGGATCGGGCGCTGTCCCGCCGCCTGCGCGCCGGCGCCCGCGCCCATGCGGAGGCGCATCTCGACCTGCGCACGACCCTGGCGGGCTACGAGGCGCTCATCCGCCGGCTGACCGGGGCCTCCGAGCTTTAGCGCGCCGCGCTACGCCGCCAGCATCTGACTGCGCACGAGGCGCGCATACAGCGCGTCGCCAGCCAGCAGCTGGGCGTGCGTGCCCTGTTCCACGGCGCGGCCGTCCTGCATCACGACCACCAGATCGGCGTCGCGCACCGTGGACAGCCGGTGCGCCACCACGATCGTTGTGCGCCCACGGCGCAGCCGGGTCAGCGCGTCCTGCACCGCCGCTTCGGATTCGGTATCGAGCGCACTGGTGGCCTCGTCGAGCAGCAGGATGCGCGGGTTGCGCAGCAGGGCGCGGGCGAGGACCACGCGCTGGCGCTGCCCGCCCGACAGGCGCCCGCCGCCGGGGCCGACCCGGGTGGCATAGCCGTCCGGCAGGGCGGCGATGAAGCCGGCGGCGGCGGCGGCCTCGGCTGCAGCCGCGATCTCGGCCTCGGTGGCGTTCGGTCGGCCCATGCGGATGTTGGCGGCGACCGTGTCGTCGAACAGCAGGGTTTCCTGTCCGACATAGGCGATGGCGTCGCGCAGGCTGTCGAGCCGCACATCGCGCACGTCCGCGCCGTCGATCCGCACGGACCCGGTCGCGACGTCGTGCAGGCGGGGGATCAGCGAGAGCGCGGTGGATTTCCCGGCGCCCGAGGGGCCGACGAGCGCCACCGTCGTGCCCGGCGCGGCGGTGAAGCTCAACCCGTCCAGCCCGGCGCGGCCGTCGGCGTAGACAAAGGCGACGTCCTCGAATGTCACCAGTCCCGGGCCGGGCGGCAGCGGCGGGGCGTCCGGCGGATCGGCGATGCCGGCGGGTTCGTCGATCACGCGGAACACCCGGATCAGCCCGGCCATGCCCTCCTGCACCGCCGCGTTCAGGGTGCCGAGGGCGCGCAGCGGGCGGGAGGCGATCAGCAGCGCGGCGACGAAGCCGGTGAAGTTGCCGATCGTGTGCCCGCCCACCGCGGCGCGCCAGCCGGCGAAGCCGATCACCAGCGCCACCGCCGCGCCGCCCAGCACCTCCAGCACCGGATCGACCGCGGCACGGTTGCGGGTCATGCGCAGCAGGGCGCGGGTGAGCTGGGCGAATGCGGCCTCGGCGCGCGCGGTTTCGGTGGCTTCCAGCCGGTAGGCGCGCACCGTGCGGGCCTGGGCGAAGCTTTCGTTCAGCATCGCCGCCGCCTCGCCCATGCGTTCCTGCATCCCGCCCGAGGCGCGGCGGACGTGCCGGCCGATGCGCTGGATCGGCAGCGCGGCCAGCGGGTAGAGCACGGCGCCGATCAAACTCAGTTCCCAGTCGAGATACAGCATCGAGCCGACCAGCCCGATCACGGTGACGATGTCGGCGACGCCGTTCACCGCGCGGGTGAGTGCATCGCGGATTACCGTGGCATCGGTGGTGAAGCGGGCGGCGAGTTGGGCCGGCGCCTCGCGTTCGACCCGGGCGAGGTCGGCGCGCGCCAGATGCGCGAACATGCGGCCTTGCAGGTCGCGGATCACCAGCAGCACGGTGCGCTGCACCTGCACGTTCTGCAGATACTGGGCGATCGCCTTCACGCTGGTGATCGCGAGCACCAGCGCCGGCACCTGATAGAGGATGCGCGGGTCCTTGTGGGTGAACATGCTGAACGCATGGTCGATCACCACGGGATAGAGCGCGGTGGTCCCTGCCATGACGAGAGTGAGCAGCAGGATCAGCAGCAGCCGCGGCAGGTGGCGGCGGATGTGTTCGCGCCACAGCCGCCCGATCAGGGCGCGGGTCGTCTCGGAGCGCGGCGTGCGAACGGAATCTGGCAGGACAGCATCCATGCGGGCGGTGTAGCAGAGCGTGGCCGAGCCGCCGAGATCGGCACCCCGTGGATCAGCGTCGCCCGGATCAGCGGCGCCCCGTTCAACGCCGGCCGTTCAGCGCCGTAATGCCAGACCCGCGGCGCCGAGCATCAGGGTCATGCCCAGCACATCCGCCAGGTCCACCCGTTCGCCGAACAGCAGCATCGCCAGCACCACGCCGACCACCGGGGAGACGAAGGCGTAGGTGCCCGTGCGGCCGGGTCCCCAATCGCGCACCAGCAGGAAATAGATGACCGTTGCTCCGAGCGAGCCCGGCAGCAGCAGGTAGAGCCAGGCGCCGAAGGCCGGCCAGCCCCAATGGCCCAGGGCGGCGGCCCGCGAACCCGGCTCGAAGGCGAGGGAGCAGGCCAGCAGCAGCACGCCGCCCACCAGGTTGGTGAGGCCCGCCACCTCGGCCGCGGGCAAGGTGCGCATCAACGGCCGCGCCAGCACCGAGCCGGCGGAATAGCAAAGCGTGCCGACGATCACGCCGCCGGCGCCGGCGACCTCCCGCCAGCCAAGATCACCGGCCAGGGCCTTCGGCCCGAACAGCGCCAGGATGCCGGCGATCCCGAGCCCGAGCGCCGCGGCCTGGCGCCGGTCGAACCGCTCCTGTCCCGCCAGAACGCCGAATCCGAGCAGGGAGACGGGTGTCAGCGCCGCCGAGATCACGGTGGCAAGCCCGGCCGGGACGTAGCGCAGTCCATAGAGCTGGATCACCTGATTGAGCGACACCATCAGGACCGAGACCACGACCAGCCGGCCGCGCAGCCGCAGCGGCACGCCCATGTGCTGGCCGCTTGCGTGACGCCAGGCGAGCAAAGCAAGTCCCGCCACGGTCCAGCGCGTTCCGGCGAACAGCCCTGGCGGGACGGTGGCGATGCCCACTTTCATCGCCAGCCAGGTGGTGCCCCAGACGAAGCACAGCACCGCAAACATGGCGCGCTGGCGCGCCAACGGCGGCAGGGTGGTCGGAGGCAGCGCGAGCGTGGGGGACATGACGGAGCCGGGAGCGGCCGGGGCGTTGCGGGAGATCATTGGCCGGCGATCGGATCGGGTAGCGGCAAGGACGGCTATAACCAACCCGGTTCGTGGCGAAGCGAAGGCAAGATCGGGGTTGGGCGTTGCGCCGGGCGAACGGCGGCCAGGAGGCAGACGCGGGTCGCCTGCACTTTTTTAGCCCAATCCCCTTTCGCCTCGCCCGTTTTCGCCCCTCCGCTCGGCGCGCGGTGGCACGCCGGGCGGCGAAGTGCTAGCCAGCCCGCGTCCACCAGGGGAGCAGCGTGACATGGGCGCCATCGCCGATATTTCCGCCCGCGAGATTCTCGACAGCCGCGGCAACCCGACCATCGAGGTGGACGTGCTGCTCGACAGCGGTGCGCTGGGCCGCGCGGCGGTGCCCTCCGGCGCCTCCACCGGCGCGCATGAAGCCGTGGAACTGCGCGACGGCGACAAGTCCCGATTCGGCGGCAAGGGCGTGCAGCAAGCGGTCGCCAATGTCGAGGGCGAGATTTTCGATGCGATCGGTGGGATGGATCCCTCCGCTCAGGTGCAGATCGACGACATCCTGATCGATCTGGATGGCACGCCGAACAAGTCCCGCCTCGGCGCCAATGCGATCCTGGGCGTCTCGCTCGCCTGCGCCAAGGCGGCGGCGGCGGAGGTCGGCCAGCCGCTCTATCGCTATGTGGGCGGCATCTATGCGCGCACCTTGCCGGTGCCGATGATGAATATCGTCAATGGCGGCCGGCACGCCGACAACCCGATCGATATCCAGGAATTCATGATCCAGCCCGTGGGCGCGGCGAGCCTGGCCGAAGCGGTGCGGATGGGCTCGGAAATCTTCCATGCCCTCCGCCAGGGACTGCATGACGCCGGGCACAGCACCAACGTTGGCGACGAGGGCGGCTTCGCGCCCAACCTGAAATCGACCGACGAGGCCCTGGCCTTCATCGCCCGTGCCGCCGAGCGCGCCGGCTATCGGCCGGGCGAGGACGTCGTGTTCGCGCTCGATTGCGCGGCATCCGAATTCTACCGTGACGGCAAGTACCGCCTGGACGGGGAAGGCAAGGTGCTGGATGCCGCCGGAATGACGCAGTACCTGGAGGCGCTGGTCGCCCGCTATCCGATCGTGTCGATCGAGGACGCCTGTGCGGAAGACGACTGGGACGGCTGGGCGCACCTGACCTCGGTGCTGGGTGGGCGTGTGCAACTGGTTGGCGACGACAATTTCGTCACTAATCCGGAACGCCTGCGGCGCGGGATCGCGGCGGGCGTCGCCAACGCCATCCTGGTGAAGGTCAACCAGATCGGCACCCTGTCGGAGACGCTGGAGACGGTGCAGATCGCGCATCGCGCCGGCTACGCGGTGGTGATGAGCCATCGATCGGGGGAGACCGAGGACACCACGATCGCCGATCTGGCGGTGGCGACGAATTGCGGCCAGATCAAGACCGGCAGCCTGGCCCGCAGCGACCGCACGGCGAAATACAACCAGCTCATGCGGATCGAGGCGGAGCTTGGGCCGGCGGCGCGATTTGCCGGGCGGACGGTCCTCCGTGGCTGAAATCCGGGGGCGAGGGCGGCGCGGTCGGCACCGCCCTGCGTGATCCCGCTTCCCCGGCGCAGCATCGCCGGAGTAGAAGGGCAGTGCAGCGGCTAAGGCGGAGCGGGCGATGGCGATCGGACGGGAGATGAAGCGCCGGGCACGGGCAGCGGTCGTGCCGGTGTTCTTCTTCGCGCTCGCTGGCTATTTCGGCTGGAGCGCAGCGCACGGCGACCACGGGCTGCTGGCCTTCGCGCAACGGAAGGCATTGCTGGTCCAGGCGCAGGCCGATCTGAGCCGGATGCAGGCGCGACAGGCGGACTGGGAACGGAAGGTTGCGGCGCTCGGGGACCACCATCTCGATCCCGACCTGCTGAACGAGCGGTCGCGCGAAATGCTGAACTTGTCGAACCCGCACGACATCCTGGTGCCGTATCCTCAGGGCGACAAACTCTATTAGCCGCCGCCGGTCGCATTGATCGCCGATCGTTGCGGTCGGGGCGCGCACTGTCGGCAGGGCAAGCCCGCTGCAAAATAACCCGCAACCGCGGAATATTATTTCGTGGAATGCCTTGTGCACGCAATGCCGCTGATCCGCGCTGGTCCAATCCAAGCCGCGGTCAATCGATTAACCGTAATCTGGTTAACTCTCTCTATTGCATTGCACAATAAGGCATTTCCCGGATTCCGGGTCTTGCTGGGTGGCCCTTTGGGGGGCTAGTGCTCGCTCCCGACAGCGACCCCATCCGCGGCAGGAGGCAAGCCATGGCCCAGGCGGCCGAGAAAGCGAGGCGCGGCAAGCCGCGCGACAACGCGATCGACAAGGAGCACCTGCTGCGCGCCTATCACGACATGCTGCTGATCCGCCGGTTCGAGGAAAAGGCGGGCCAGCTCTATGGCATGGGTCTGATCGGCGGGTTCTGCCATCTGTACATCGGCCAGGAAGCGGTCGTCGTCGGGATGCAGATGGCGGTGGAGAAGGGCGACCAGGTCATCACGTCCTACCGCGACCATGGCCACATGCTGGCGACCGGCATGGACCCCAAGGGGGTGATGGCGGAGCTGACGGGGCGTGCCGGCGGGTATTCGCACGGCAAGGGCGGCTCCATGCACATGTTCAGCAAGGCGGCGAATTTCTTCGGCGGCCACGGGATCGTGGGCGCGCAGGTGAGCCTCGGCACCGGGCTTGCTTTCAGCGATTGGTACCGTGGCAACGATCGCGTGTGCCTGACCTATTTCGGCGAGGGCGCATCAAACCAGGGCCAGGTGTACGAGAGCTTCAACCTGGCGGCGCTGATGAAGCTGCCGGTCGTCTATGTGATCGAGAACAACAAATACGGCATGGGCACCAGCATCGATCGCGCGTCGGCCTCCCACGATCTTTCGAAGAACGGCACGCCCTGGGGCATTCCCGGCGCGCAGGTCGACGGCATGGACGTGCTGGCGGTGAAGGCGGCGGGGGAGGCGGCGGTGGCGCATTGTCGCGCCGGCAACGGGCCTTATCTGCTGGAAGTGAAGACCTATCGCTACCGCGGCCATTCCATGTCCGATCCGGCCCGCTACCGCACCCGGGAAGAAGTGCAGATGATGCGGACCCAGCACGACTGCATCGAGGGCGCGCGCGCGAAGCTGGATGCGATGGGCGTCGACGAGGCGGCCATCAAGGCGATCGACGACGAGGTGAAAGCGGTGGTGCAGGCAGCCGCCGACCACGCGCAGGCGAGCTCCGAGCCCGATCCGGCAGAACTCTATACCGACGTGCTGGTGGAGGGCTGAGCCATGGCAACCCAGATCCTGATGCCGGCGCTGTCGCCCACCATGACCGAGGGCAAGCTCGCCCGCTGGCTGAAGACGGAAGGCGAGCAGGTCCGCGCCGGCGACGTGATCGCAGAGATCGAGACCGACAAGGCAACGATGGAAGTGGAGGCGGTGGACGAGGGCAAGCTCGCCCGCATCCTGGTGGCCGAAGGCACCGAGGGCGTGGCGGTGAACACCCCGATCGCCGTGTTGGCCGCGAACGGGGAGGATGTGTCGGCCGCGGTGCCGGCCCCGCGCCCCGCCGCTGCGGCACCGGCGGCCGCGCCTGCGCCTGCGCCGCCGCCCCCTGTCGCCGCAGCGCTGGCCCCGGCCGAGGACAAGGACTGGGGTCCCACCAAGCCGATCACCGTGCGCGAGGCCCTGCGCGACGCCATGGCCGCCGAACTGCGCCGCGATCCGGATGTGTTCCTGATCGGCGAGGAAGTCGCGCAGTACCAAGGCGCCTACAAGATCAGCCAGGGCCTGCTGGATGAATTCGGCCCCAAACGGGTGATCGACACGCCCATTACCGAGCACGGCTTCACCGGCATGGCGGTCGGCGCGGCGCTGAACGGGCTGCGCCCGATCGTCGAGTTCATGACCTTCAATTTCGCCATGCAGGCGATGGACCAGATCATCAACTCCGCTGCCAAGACCTTGTACATGTCCGGCGGGCAGATGGGCTGCCCGATCGTGTTCCGTGGCCCGAACGGGGCGGCGTCGCGCGTGGCCGCGCAGCATTCCCAGTGCTACGCGAGCTGGTATGCGCATGTGCCGGGGCTGAAGGTGCTGGCGCCGTGGTCCGCCGCGGACGCCAAGGGGTTGTTGCGGGCAGCGATCCGGGATCCGAATCCGGTGATCTTCCTGGAGAACGAAATCCTCTACGGCCACACGTCCGACTGCCCGGTGGCAGAGGATTTCATCCTACCGATCGGACGGGCGAAGATCGAGCGCGTCGGCACGCAGGTGACCTTGGTTGCCTTCGGCATCATGGTCGGGGTGGCGCTGGAGGCGGCGGCGACACTGGCCGAACAGGGGATCGAGGCGGAAGTCGTCAACCTGCGGTCGCTCCGCCCGCTGGATACCGCAACGATCATCGCCAGCGTGAAGAAGACGAACCGCCTGGTGACGATCGAGGAAGGCTGGCCCTACGCCGGCATCGGCGCCGAGGTGGCCATGACCGTGATCGAGGGCGCATTCGACTGGCTCGATGCGCCGCCGGTGCGGGTGCACGGGGTCGACGTGCCGTTGCCCTATGCGGCGAATCTGGAGAAGCTCGCCCTGCCGCAACCGGCCTGGGTGGTGGACGCGGTGAAACGGATCGTTTGAGCGGAGCGCAGACATGGCCACCAACATCCTGATGCCGGCGCTGTCGCCCACCATGACCGAAGGCACGCTCGCGCGCTGGCTGAAGAAGGAAGGCGAGACCGTGAAGGCCGGCGACGTGCTCGCCGAGATCGAGACCGACAAGGCGACAATGGAGGTCGAGGCGGTTGACGAAGGCGTGCTGGGGAAGATCCTGGTCGGCGATGGCACGCAGGGGGTGAAGGTGAACGCGCCGATTGCGGTGTTGGTCGCGCCGGGGGAAGCGGTGCCCGCTGCGGTTCCCGCGGCTTCGGCGCCGCCCGTCGCGGCCGTTGCGCCTGCCGCGCCGGCGGTTGCCGCTCCGCCGGCCTTGCCGCGGGAACCAGCACCCGCCGGCCCCGCGCCTGTCGCGCGTGGCAACGGGCACGACGCCGCCGCGGGCGAGCGTATCTTCGTCTCTCCGCTGGCCCGCCGGATGGCGCAGCAGGCGGGGTTGGACCTTGCGGGGCTGCATGGGAGCGGCCCGCACGGACGGATCGTGAAGGCCGACATCGAAGCGGCGCTGCATGCCCCGGACGCCGTGCCTGCCGCGCCGGTTGCGGCCCCCGCCGCCGCGCGGGCGGCGACGCCGGCGCCCGTCATCACCGCGCCGCACCGGCTGGTGCCAAACAGCACCATGCGCAAGGTGATCGCCCGCCGGCTGACCGAGTCGAGCCGGGACATCCCGCACTACTACGTCTCGATGGACATCGAGATCGATCCGTTACTGAAATTGCGTGAGCAGCTCAATGCACGCTCTCCCAAGGACGGGCCGGGCGCATTCCGCCTGTCGGTCAACGATCTGATCATCAAGGCCGCCGCCGTCACCTTGCGCCGGGTGCCGCAGGTGAACGCGAGCTACACCGACGAGAACATGATCCTGTACGACGACGTCGATATCGCGGTCGCGGTGTCGGTCCCGGACGGGCTGATCACGCCGATCGTGCGCCAGGCGGACCGCAAGGGCCTGGCCACGATCAGCAACGAGATGAAGGACCTGGCCGCGCGCGCCAAGACCGGCAAGCTGAAGCCGGAGGAGTTCCAGGGCGGCGGGTTCTCGATCTCCAACATGGGGATGTTCGGCGTATCGGCGTTCACCGCGGTAATCAACCCGCCGCAGGCGGCGATCCTGGCGGTCGCGGCGGGCCAGCAGCGGGCGGTGGTGAAGGACGGCGCGCTCGCGATCGCGACGGTGATGACGTGCACCCTGTCGGTCGATCACCGGGTAGCCGACGGTGCGCTGGGGGCAGAATGGATGGCGGCGTTCAAGAAGGTGGTCGAAGACCCGATGAGCCTGATGCTGTGAGCGCGGTGGCGGGGCGGAGCGCGGGGGCCCTCCCGTCATGGCCGGGCTTGACCCGGCCATCCACGCACGGACGATGCGTACCCCGTGCCGGAGCCCCAAGATGCGTGGCGGCTGGGTGTATATCATGACGAACCATCCCGACGGGACGCTGTACATCGGCGTCACCAGCGATCTGGCACGCCGGATCGCGCAGCACCGCGCGGGCACGGGCAGCCATTTCGTCCGCCGCTACTATCTGAAGCGCCTCGTCTACGCCGAGCCGCACGAAGATATCCGCACCGCGATCCAGCGGGAGACCAGCCTGAAGCGGTGGCCACGCGCGTGGAAAGTCGATCTGATCACGGCGCAGAACCCGGAGTGGAACGATCTTGCCAGTCAGATCATGTAGCGCCCGATCGGCACGCGCGCGTGGCCGCGGTTGGCGGCTGCGGTGGGTGGATGGCCGGGTCAAGCCCGGCCATGACTTGTGGCTCCGCGGCCATGCCTGACCCCTGCATCCTGCGCGCGGCCACCCCGGACGACGTCGGTCACGTGCTCCGTCTGGTGCGCGCGCTGGCCGACTACGAACACCTGCTGGCGGAGGTCACGGCGACCGAGCAGCACTTCACCGCGGCGCTGTTCGGCCCCTGTCCGCGCGCGCATGCCGTGCTGGCCTGGGTCGATACGCAGGCGGTCGGCTTCGCGCTGTGGTACTACACGTTCAGCACCTTCGTGGGCGGCCCGGACCTGTTCCTGGAAGATATTTTCGTCGAACCCGAGCATCGCGGCACCGGCATCGGTCGCGCGCTGTTCCGCCATCTCGCGCGGACCGCGCGGGACGAGAACTGCCGCCGCATGGAATGGCGGGTGCTGGACTGGAATCAGAAGTCGATCGACTTCTACCGCAGCATCGGCGCCCGGCCGATGCAGGACTGGACCGTGCAGCAATTGGACGGCCCGGCACTCGCCGCGCTGGCCGCCTGAGCGAAGGACACCCCCCATGCCCGATACGAGTTTCGATCTGATCGTCCTCGGCGGCGGCCCCGGCGGGTATGTGGCCGCGATTCGCGCCGCCCAGCTCGGCATGAAGACGGCGGTGGTGGAACGGGAGAATCTGGGCGGTATCTGCCTGAATTGGGGGTGCATCCCGACCAAGGCGCTGCTGCGCACCTCGGAGATCAATCACCTGCTGCACCACCTGCCGGAATTCGGTTTCGCGGCCGGGCCGGTGCCGGGATTCGATCTTGCGGCGGTGGTTAAACGGTCCCGCGCGGTCGCGAAACAACTCTCGTCGGGCGTCGCGCATCTTATGCGCAAGAACAAGATCACGGTCTTCGACGGGGATGGCAAGCTCGCCGGCAAGAACACGCTTGCCGTCACCAAGGCCGGCAAGCCCGTCGCGACCTTGCAGGCGCCGCACATCATCCTTGCCACCGGCGCCCGCGCCCGCCAGTTGCCGGGCCTGGAAGCCGACGGCAAGCTGATCTGGACCTACCGGGACGCGATGGTCCCGCCCATGATGCCGAAATCGCTGCTGGTGATCGGCTCCGGCGCGATCGGCATCGAGTTTGCCAGTTTCTACCGCAACATGGGCGCCGAGGTCACCGTGGTCGAAGTGCTCGACCGCATCCTGCCGGTGGAGGACGCGGAGATCAGCGCCTTTGCCCATAAGGCGTTCGAGAAGCAGGGGATGAAGATCCTGACCTCCGCTGCCGTGAAGGGCGCGAAGAAGGGCGCGGAGTCCGTCACGGTGACCGTCGAATCGGCCGGCAAAAGCCAGGAGATCACCGTTGATCGGGTCATCTCGGCGGTCGGTATCGTCGGCAACGTGGAGAATCTCGGCCTGGACGGCACCGGCGTGAAGGTCGAGCGCACCCATGTCGTGATCGATGGCTATTGCCGCACCGGGGAGCCGGGCGTCTACGCGATCGGCGACCTGGCCGGACCGCCCTGGCTCGCGCACAAGGCGATGCACGAGGGCGTGCTGTGCGTGGAGAAGATCGCCGGCCGCAACGACGTCCACCCGATGGATGTGCGCAACATCCCCGGCTGCACCTATTGCCGCCCGCAGATCGCCTCGGTCGGGCTGACCGAGGCGCGCGCGAAGGAGGCCGGCTACGAAATCCGGGTCGGTCATTTCCCCTTCATCGGCAACGGCAAGGCGATCGCCATGGGCGAAGCCGAGGGCATGGTGAAAACCGTGTTCGACGCCAAGACGGGCGAGCTGCTCGGCGCGCACATGATCGGCGCCGAGGTGACCGAGTTGATCCAGGGCTACACCATCGCGCGCACCCTGGAAGCGACCGAGACCGACCTGATGCACACGATCTTCCCGCATCCCACGATCAGCGAGACGATGCACGAGGCGGTCCTGGACGCCTACGGCCAGACGTTGCATTTCTAAGGTGGGGCGGCGGACTGCCAGCCGCGTCGCGTGTGGCGGCGGCGCAGGCGGGAAGGGTCGTTTCATGACAAGCTCGGTTTGGTCCGGGGATTTGACTTCCTGGCTCGGTGGGCGCCGGACACAGCGACCCGCCGGCGGATCCTGGTGGACAACTCGGCGGAGCTGTTCGGGTTCGATTGACCGGATCTCGTAGCCGATACCCTGGCTGGAGGCGATGAATTCGCCGACGATCGTGCCCACCAGCGCCTTCGGCACTCTGAGCGATATGGGCTGCGACGAATACGGCGCTTTCTTTCCGATCGACCGCTGGGGCGCGGTCATGCACATCCTGGAATACACGCGATGTGCGACGCCTGTGACATCCTGGCGCCGACTGCGCGCATCCGCGCGATCGAGGCCGTGCTGCCCGGGGAACGGTGGGCCAGGCGGCGTTCGCGGTATTCCTGGGCGCGCAGGGCGGCGCCATCCCGTGGGCACACTACCAGCGGTTGTTGCGCTGCCGCGGTGCGGCCGCGGCGCAGGTAAGGGGCGGCGCGGTGCGTGCGCTGAGCTGCGACGCGGGGTAGGCGCCGCCGCCCGCAACCGGACAGATCGCCGTCAGTGCACCGTACGGAACTCCGGCATCACCGCCGTGCACAGCAGTTCCAGCGCGCGCATCACCTGTGCGTGCGGGATGCGGCTGCCGCAGTTCAGCTCGGCCAGGATGCCGTCGATGCCGAGTTCCGCGCGCAGGTCCGCCAGCCGATCGGCTACCATCCGCGGCGTGCCGACGACGACCTTCTCGCGCAGGACTTCGTCGTAGTCGATGCTTTGTAGGCGTTGGCCGCGTTCGGCGCGCTGCTCGATCGCGCGCGCGCCGCTGGCCGCGGCGGATTGTTCCAGTTGCGCGCCGAGCACACGGTAGAAATGCATGATGCTCGGTTCCGGCTCGGCCCGGGCGCGCTCTTCGGTGTCTGCGAGATAGACCGGCACGCGCAGGAACACCTGGCCGCTGCCGGGGTGGCCGGCGGCGGCGTAGGCCTCGCGGTAGGCGTGCAGAAGCGGCCTCAGTTCCGACAGAGTGCCGAGCCGCACGGCGCAGAAGATCGGATAGCCCATGGCGCCGATCGCGGCGTAGGTGTCGGGGCTGGTGGCGGCGATGCGGATTTCCGGCACCGGCTGCTGATACGGTTTTGGCACCAGGCAGAGATCGTGGAAGCGGTAGAACTTGCCCTCGAAACTGAAACGTTCCTGGGTCCAGGCGCGGCGCACGATCTCCAGCACTTCGGCAAAACGTTCGCGGCTTTCGGCGTAGGGGATGCCGTAGGCCTCGTAGGTGCGCGGGAAGCCGCTGCGGCCGACGCCGAAAATCAGCCGGCCGTGGCTGAGCTGATCGACGGTGGCGGCTTCCTCCGCCAGGCGCAGCGGATGGCAGAGCGGCAGCACCTGCACCGCGGTGCCGATCTTCATCCGCGTGGTGCGGGCGGCGATGGCGGCGGCGATGGTCAGCGGCGCCGCGAGCACCGAACGTTCCGGCGCGACGTGCAACTCCGCGAGCCACATCGCATCGAGTCCCCAGCGTTCCGCGGCGTCCACCTGTTCGAAGGCGTCGGCGAAGGCGGCGGCCTCGGTCTGGCCCGGGCTGCGCTGGAATTCATGGAACATGCCGAATTCCATGGGCGTCGGCTCCCTTGATCGGTCGGCCTCTGGCGGGCCGGTTGCGGTACGCCGGGGGCTCCCGGGCGCGGATGGGCGACGATAGGCCGGTCCCGCCGGCCCCGCCAGCCACATGGGACCGCCGAAAACGACAAGGCACCCGATCGGACCGGAAACCGACTCGTGTCGCTTCCGCTTTGCCGGCCTATGCCAACCAGGGGAACGTTTCGTCCGTCCCGGCCAGAGCGGAATGTCACCGCCGCGCCGATGTCCGGTGTCGGCGACGACACGGTCCTGCCAGGCTCAGGACCATGAGTTCCCGCACGTCTCGATCATCCTCGACCACCAGAAACCGGCGAACCTGCGGCGCGTTCCGCGCAACCCGACCGCGACCGACGGCTCCGCGACCGTGGCGGACGCGTCGACCATCGGGAGGTAAAGTCGGACCGACGCATTGGCGCCGGTCGCGCCGTCGATCGTCACATGGCCAATCGACTGGCGCATGAAGCCATAGACCCGGCGGAGGCCCGTCCCCTTGCCCACGCCCTTGGTGGTGAAGAACGGATCGAACGCCCGGCCGCGGATCTCGGGCGGCATCCCGTGGCCGGTATCGGTCATAACGATCGACAGAGAGCAGCCGGCTTGGACTGGCCCCGTGCCGGCGTTCGGCTGGCTGTCCAGCTCTGCACCTTCGATCGCGATCGCGAGAGAGCCCGTTCGGCATCGCGTCTCTGGCATTCGTGGCAAGGTTCAGAACCGCGACCTGCAGCTTGGTCCTACGGGGTCCCTTCGGCCCGCTCGCGGCGGCGCGGGGGGCCGGTCAGGCTGGGCGCCTTGCGATACAGCGTCGCCGCACGCCGCTGATCGCGCCAGGTCCCACCACCCAAGGGCGCCTGGGCGCCCCCGGCCTTCCGCCGCCGGCTCGCGGAGCCTATTGCTCTCCCGCCGGGCACATAAAAGTAACCCGAGGAGCCGGCCTTGCCCCGACCGTCCACCACCCGCCGATCCAGCGTCGCTCTCGCCCCCGCGCGGGCGGCCGTCGGCGTGTCGGCGCCTGGCATACCCGTGCTCCCCGCCGAGCCCGAACAGGCGCGCCGTTTCGGCAAGGCCCGCACCGCCCGTGCTGCCGCGCTGCATGAAGACTACGTAGAACTGATCGCCGACCTGCTCGCCGCCGGCGGCGAGGCGCGCACCACCGACATCGCCCGCCGGCTCGGCGTCTCCCACCCCACCGCCAACAAATGCATCGCCCGGCTGAAGCGCGCCGGCCTCGCCACCGCACTGCCCTATCGCGGCGTGTTCCTCACCGAGGCGGGCCATGCCCTGGCCGAGCGGGTGCGCACGCGCCATCGCCTGGTGGTGGATCTGCTGCGTGCCGTGGGCGTGGCCGCGGAGGACGCGGAATCCGACGCCGAGGGCATCGAGCATCACGTCTCGGACGCCACCCTGGTCGCCTTCGCCCGGTTCCTGGGCGAACTGTCGTCATCCCGGCCGCCGTCCTCCACGCCGCCGCACCCGGGCGAAAAATTGTCGTTGTCCGGCGCAGCCATATCGGCCATAACCGACAAATCCCAAGCATCCGGCGCGGGAGAGAGCGGCCGTGATCCGGCCGCCGCCGAAGGCGCAACCGGCCCCCGGAAACGCTCAGGCAAAAGGACCGCGTCGGGATCACGGATCTCTGGAAAGCCGGACGGCATCACGCCGCCGTCCGCACCGACGGAGTAAGGACGCCCCCGGCCGCACGCTCCGGGGCCCCGTCTGAATCTCTCAGGTTTCGCGACAGAGGGGGGTCAGCCGCATGGGCATCGTGCCTGTGTGGGGACCCTGTCCGTGGAGCCCTGCGTGCCCGAACCCATCCTTGCCGACCCGGCCGCGTTGCGCCGCACGCCGCTCGATGCGTGGCATCGGGCGCAGGGCGCGCGCATGGTCCCGTTCGCCGGCTACGCTATGCCGGTGCAGTATGCGCCGCCCCCGGCACTCGCCGCGCGCTGCCGCGGCGGCGTACTCGCCGAGCATTTGCACTGTCGCACCCGGGCGGCGCTGTTCGACGTCTCCCACATGGGCCAGGCCTGGCTGACCGGTCCGGGCGCGGCGGCGGCGCTGGAACGTCTGGTCCCCGGCGACATCGCTGGCCTGCCCCCCGGCCATCAGCGCTACACCCTGCTCACCAACGCGGCAGGCGGCATCCTCGATGACCTGATGGTCGCGAACACCGGCGAGGGCCGGCTGTTCATCGTGGTCAACGCCAGCCGCAAGGACGCGGATTTCGCCCATATCGCGGCCGCCCTGCCGCCGGGCGTGCGGCTGGAGCCGCTGGCGGACCGCGCGCTCCTGGCATTGCAGGGGCCGGAGGCCGCGGCGGTATTGCGTCGGCTGTGCGCGCCCGCCGCGGCACTGCCGTTCCTCGGGGTGGCCGCGCTGCCGGTGGCGGGGACCGACTGCCTGATCTCCCGCTCCGGCTACACCGGCGAAGACGGGTTCGAGCTGTCCGTCCCCGCCGCCGGTGCGGAGGCGCTCGCGGAAGCGCTGCTGGCGGAGCCCGAGGTTGCGCCGGCCGGCCTCGGCGCGCGGGATTCGTTGCGGCTGGAAGCAGGGCTGTGCCTATACGGCAGCGACATCGATACGGAGACGACGCCGGTCGAAGGCGGCCTTGCCTGGACCATCGGCAAGCGCCGGCGCCAGGACTGGGGCTTTCCCGGCGCCGCCATCATCCGCGCGCAGATCGAGTCAGGCCCAGCGCGGCGCCGGGTCGGTCTTCGGCCTGAAGGCCGTGCGCCCGTCCGCGCCGGCGCGCCGATCCTGGACGTCGACGGCGTGGCGGTCGGCACCGTCACCTCCGGCCTGTTTTCCCCCTCGCTGAACGCGCCGATCGCCATGGGCTACGTACAGCGCGCCTGCGCCGGCCCGGCCATCCGCCTCGCGTTGCATCTGCGCGGGGCGGCGGTGCCTGCCGTCGTCGTGCGGCTGCCTTTCGTGCCGCATCGCTACGTCGCCTGATCCCTTTCTTACTCCCCCCCCCCTTGGCCAGGACGCCTGCCATGCCAGCGACCCCCACCCCGGAAATCCGTTACTCGCGTGACCATGAATGGGTCCGCCTGGACGGCGACATTGCCACCGTCGGCATCACCGACCACGCGCAGACGGCGCTCGGCGATCTCGTGTTCGTCGAACTGCCGGCGATCGACCGCACCCTGGAGGCCGGAGAGGCCTGCGCGGTGGTGGAAAGCGTGAAGGCTGCCTCCGACGTGTTCGCCCCGCTCGCCGGCAAGGTGGTGGAGACGAACCAGGCGGTGGTGGACGAGCCGGCGGTGGTGAATGCCGACGCCGAGGGCGAGGGCTGGCTGTTCCGCCTGGAACTGGACGACCCCGCCGCGGTGGACGCGCTGATGGACGCGACCGGCTATGCGGCTTTCCTTGAGGAGGAAGGCGCGTGACCGACGCACGCGCGGAACTGGCTGCGCTCGATGCCGCCGGCGGGTTCGCCACGCGCCATATCGGGCCGTCGGACGACGCGATCGCGGCGATGCTGCGCAGCCTCGGCATGGCGTCGCTGGACGCGCTGGTGGCGCAGGCGGTGCCGGCGGCGATCCGCGTCGGGGCAGGGCTTGATCTGCCGCCGCCGGCGGACGAGGCCGGGGTGCTGGCGGAGCTGCGTGACCTGGCGGGCCGCAACGGCAGCCGCCGGGCGCTGATCGGGATGGGCTACCACGGCACCGTCACCCCGCCGGTGATCCAGCGCAACGTGCTGGAGAACCCGGCCTGGTACACCGCCTACACGCCGTACCAGGCGGAAATCTCGCAAGGCCGGCTGGAGGCGCTGCTGATCTTCCAGACCGCCATCCGCGACCTGACGGGGATGGAGATCGCCAACGCCTCCCTGTTGGACGAGGCGACCGCGGCGGCCGAGGCGGTGGCGATGGCGCACGGCATCGGCCCCGCGCGTTCGGACGTGATCGCGGCCGGCGCCGACCTGCATCCGCAGACGCGCGCGGTGCTCGCGACCCGCGCCCGCCCGCTCGGCTGGCGGCTGATCGAGGTCCCGCCCGGCGATCCCGCGGCGATCGCCGCCGCCGCGCCCTTCGCGGTGGTGCTGTCCTACCCGGGCAGCACGGGCGCGGTGCGCGACCTGAGCGCGGAGATCGCCGCGGCGCATGCGGCAGGCGCGCTTGCGATCGTCGCCGCCGATCCGCTGGCGCTGGCGCTGCTGACGCCGCCCGGGGCGATGGGGGCGGACGTGGTGGTGGGCTCGGCGCAGCGTTTCGGCGTACCGATGGGGTTTGGCGGCCCGCATGCGGGGTTCTTCGCCACAAGCGATGCGTTCAAGCGGCACATGCCGGGACGGCTGGTGGGCGCGTCGGTCGATAGCGCGGGAGCGCCGGCCTTGCGGCTCGCGTTGCAGACGCGCGAGCAGCATATCCGGCGCGAGAAGGCGACCTCCAACATCTGCACCGCGCAGGTGCTGCTGGCGGTGATGGCCGGATTCTATGCCGTCTGGCACGGGCCGGAGGGGCTGGTTCGGATTGCCCGGCGTGCGCATCTGATGGCGCGGCTGCTGGCTGACGCGGCGCGGCGGGGCGGGCTTCGTGTGCGGCACGCGGTGTTCTTCGATACGATCGCGCTGGAAGTGCCGGATTCGGACGCGCTGATCGCGCGCGCGGCCGCGGCGGGGTTCGACCTGCGGCGGATCGATGCCACCGGCGTCGGCATCGCGCTGGACGAGACCGTCACCACGGCGGAGCTGGAGGCGCTGGCCAGCCTGCTGGGCGCGCCGCTCGGGGCCGCGCCGGATGTGCTGCCGGCGGGGCTGCGGCGGACGGGCGCGTTTCTGACCGAGCCGGTGTTCCACGCGCATCGCTCCGAGCACGCCATGCTGCGCTGGCTGAAGCGGCTGGCGGAAAAAGACATCGCGCTCGACCGCGGCATGATCCCGCTCGGTTCCTGCACCATGAAGCTGAACGCGGCGGCGGAGATGCTGCCGATCACCTGGCCCGGGTTCGCCGCGGTGCATCCCTTCGCGCCGGCCGATCAGACCGAGGGGTATGCGGCGCTGATCGAGCGGCTGTCCGGCTGGCTCTGCGCCATCACCGGCTTCGCGGCGGTGTCGTTGCAGCCGAATGCCGGCTCGCAGGGGGAATATTCCGGGTTGCTGGCGATCCGCGCCTGGCACGCATCGCGTGGGGAGGGCGGGCGCGACGTGTGTCTGATCCCGTCCAGCGCGCACGGCACCAATCCGGCGAGCGCGGCGATGGCCGGCCTGCGCGTCGTGGTGGTGGCCTGCGACCGCGACGGCAACGTCGATCTGGGCGATCTGCGCGCCAAGGTGGCGGCGCACGCGGCGCGGCTCGCGGCCTTGATGGTGACGTACCCCAGCACGCATGGCGTGTTCGAGACCGCGATTCGCGAAATCTGCGCCATCGTGCACGACGCCGGCGGGCAGGTGTACATGGATGGGGCGAACATGAATGCGCAGGTCGGGCTGACCAGCCCGGCGGCGATCGGCGCCGATGTGTGCCATCTGAACCTGCACAAGACGTTCTGCATTCCGCACGGCGGCGGCGGCCCGGGCGTGGGGCCGATCGGCGTCGCCGCGCATCTGGCGCCGTTCCTGCCCAACCATCCGCTGCGCGCGGATGCCGGGCCGGCGACGGGGATCGGCCCGGTGGCGGCGGCGCCGTTCGGCAGCGCGCTGATCCTGCCGATCCCGTATGCGTATATTCGGCTGATGGGCGCGGCGGGGCTGACCCGCGCGACCCAGGTCGCGATCCTTGCGGCCAACTACATCGCCGCCCGGCTGCGTCCGCATTACCCGGTGCTCTATTCCGGCCCCGGCGGGCTGGTGGCGCATGAGTGCATCATCGACTGCCGCGGCTTCGGCGCCGAGGCCGGGGTTGGTGTGGAGGACATCGCCAAGCGCTTGGCCGACTACGGCTTCCACGCGCCGACCATGTCGTTCCCGGTTGCCGGCACGTTGATGATCGAGCCGACCGAGAGCGAACCGAAGGAGGAACTGGACCGGTTCTGCGACGCGATGATCGCGATCCGGGCCGAGATCGCCGCGGTGGCGGCGGGGCGCTGGGACCGCGCGGACAATCCGCTGAAAGGCGCGCCGCATACGGCGGCTGCGGTGCTGGGGAGTTCGTGGTCGCACGCCTACTCGCGCGAGACGGCGGCCTTCCCGCTGCCCTTCGTCGCGGCGGCGAAATACTGGCCGCCGGTGGGGCGGGTGGACAACGTGTACGGGGACCGCAACCTGGTGTGCGCTTGCGCGCCGGTGGAAGCGTATGCGGAGGCGGCGGAGTAGCGGTCGACTCCCCTTCTCTCCCTCTCCCCCGCAAGCGCGGGTGGAGAGGGAGACAGGGTAGAGCCGACGTTTTCATCGATCGGTGGCGCATCGGCCGCTCGATGCGGGGCGTCTCCCCCCCGGACCCGCCGCAAGGGGAGGGGAGCGTTTCGCGCGATGGCCCCGTGGGGTGACACCCCCGGTTGACGCCCCGCCCCCGGCCCGCGACAAAGCCGCGTGCCCCCCCGTCTCCGTCACCTCCTCGCGATCGAGGGTCTCCACCCGCCGCAGATCGGCCAGTTGCTCGATCTGGCCGAATCCTATGTGCTGCTCACCCGCTCCGGCCAGACCCAGCGCGACCTGCTGCGCGGGCGCACCCTGATTAACCTGTTCTTCGAGGACTCCACCCGCACCCGCACCAGTTTCGAACTCGCCGGCAAGCGTCTCGGCGCCGACGTGCTGAACATGTCCGTCGCCACCTCCTCGGTGAACAAGGGCGAGACGTTGCTGGACACGGCGGCCACCCTGAACGCCATGCATTGCGACCTGCTGGTGGTGCGCCACGACCAGTCCGGCGCCCCCAACCTGCTGGCGCAGAAAGTGGACGCCGCGGTCATCAACGCCGGCGACGGCACGCATGAACACCCGACCCAGGCGCTGCTCGATGCGCTGACCATCCGCCGCCGCAAGGGAAGGCTGGAGGGGTTGACGGTCGCGATCTGCGGCGACATCGCCCATTCAAGGGTGGCGCGGTCCAACATCCACCTGCTCACCACCATGGGCAGCCGGGTGCGCGTGATCGGCCCGCCGACCTTGATCCCGGCCGAGGCCGGCAGGCTGGGGGTCGAGGTGTTCCACGACATGGAAACCGGCCTCAAGGGCGCCGACATCGTGATGATGCTGCGGCTGCAACGCGAACGCATGGCCGGCGGCCCCGGCGGCCTGGTGCCCAGCGCGCGCGAGTTCTTCCGCTTCTGGGGCCTCGACGCCGCCAAGCTCGCCTATGCCAAACCCGACGCGCTGGTGATGCACCCCGGCCCGATGAACCGCGGCGTGGAGATCGACAGCGCCGTCGCCGACGACCCCGTGCGCAGCCTGATCCGCGAGCAGGTCGAAATGGGCGTCGCGGTGCGGATGGCGGTGCTGGATACGCTGTCCCGGGGGGCGGGGAATGGCTGATCCCGCCGCGGGCTGCGTGGTTTTCACCGGCGTCCGCCTGCTCGACCCCGCCTCCGGCCTCGATCAGCCCGGGGAATTGCTGGTGCGCGACGGGCGGATCGCCGATTTCGGCGCCGCGCTCGGCCGGCCGGACGGGGCAACGATCATCCACGGCGAAGACGGCGCGGTGCTGTGCCCCGGCCTCGTCGATATGCGCGCGGCGCTGGGCGAGCCGGGCGCCGAATACCGCGAAACGATCGCCTCGGCGGCCCTGGCCGCCGCGGCCGGCGGCATCACCACCCTGGCCGCCCTGCCCGACACCAGCCCGGCGATCGACGACCCCGCCCTGGTCCGCCTGCTGCGCGCGCGCGGGGAGGAGACCGGCAGCCTCACCATCCTGCCCTACGGCGCCGTCACCCGCGGCTGCCGTGGGGAGGAACTGGCCGAACTCGGCCTGCTCGCCGAGGCCGGCGCGGTCGCCTTCACCGACGGCGCGCGCGCGATCGGTCCGGCGCGGCTGATGCGCACCGCGCTGCGCTACGCCAGCGGCTTCGGCACGCGGATCGTGCAGCACCCGGAGGACCCCTCGCTCGCCGCCGGCGGGGCGGCGACCGAGGGCGAACTGGCCACCCGCCTCGGCTTGCCCGGCATTCCCGCCGCCGCCGAGGCGATCCTGGTGGCGCGCGACATCCGCCTGGCGGCGCTGACCGGCGGCGCGGTGCATTTCGCCCATGTCTCCACCGGCGAGGCGCTGGCCTTGATCCGCCGCGCGAAGGACGACGGGCTGGCGGTCACCTGCGACACCGCGCCGCCCTATTTCGACCTGAACGAGACGGCGATCGGCGATTTCCGCACCTACGCCAAGCTGTCCCCGCCGCTGCGGGCGGATGCCGACCGGCTGGCGGTGGTCGCGGCCTTGGCGGACGGCACGATCGATGCCATCGCCTCGGACCACCAGCCACGCGACGCCGACGACAAGCGCCTGCCGTTCGCCCAGGCCGCTCCGGGCGGGGCGGGGCTCGCGACGTTGCTCGGCGTGACCCTGGCGCAGGTACACGGCGGGATGCTGACCCTGGCGCAGGCGATCGGGCTGCTGACCGCGCGCCCGGCGGCGCTGCTCGGCGTGGCGGCGGGGCGGTTGGCGAAGGGCGCGGTGGCCGATCTCTGCCTGTTCCACCCCGAACGCGCCTGGCGGGTGGAGGCGGGCGCGCTGCCGGGCAAGGCGCAGAACACCCCGTTCGACGGACGGGCGCTGGAAGGCCGGGTTCTCGGGACCTGGAAGGCCGGGCGGAGGGTGTTCGGCTAGTGCTCTGACTCAAACGGAAGCTCCAGGCAGACGGTCGAGTTTGGCGAGGATGACGTCGGCTGGCTTGGTCCAGACGAATGGTTTGGGATTGCGGTTGTGC
>JABBNW010000287.1 GCA_019352115.1 Pseudomonadota bacterium | reverse complement strand
CCAAGGTGATCGGCCCCGACGATCTCGCCCGCTGCGCCGAACTGGGTGCGGCGCTGGCCGCCGGGCTGGCGATGGGGATTTTCTGATCGGGTGGTGCGTGGCGCGCGGATCGGGCGCGGGCGACCCCTGGAGGCGTGTCTGGCTTCCTTCCGTGCCTTGCGCGGCAGGGACAGGGGCCGGTTCCCGCACGTTCACGAACTGTCTCCCCGCTCCGGACGCATCCCGCGGCAGGGTTTGATGGTGCCGGCGATTTTGTGACGCTGGAGCCCGTCCGCGGGACCGTAGGCGGCGCGGGCGGACGTCTCGCGACTCTGCGATCTTCTCTTCCTCTGTGACCTCTGTGTTGAACGCGGCGGCTGCGGGGCGACGGGACGGTCGGGGCGAGGCAACGCGAGGCGGCGGGTGCGGGAGCGGCTATCCGGTGGGTTCGGTGCGGTGGGGTCGTTGATCTTCAACACAGAGGTCACAGAGGAAGACGAGATCACGGAGACGCGGCGCCGATCGAACCCCGCGGGACCGGCCCGGCCGTTCTTGTGCCACCGGCGGCGATCGCGGCTTGGCCGTCGGTGCTCACCCACCCGGCGGGGCGGCAGGCCAGGCGATTCCGTTTCCGCATCGGATCGCACGGGTGATAGCGTGGCGAAAGGGCGGAGGGGACCGCGGCGGTGGAACAGCACATCGGGCCGGACGGGATCGGCGTGCAGATCGACGGGAACAACAACACCGTCAGTCTGATCGCGGGCGATATGCGGCTGGTCCTCGACCTTCGGCATAAGTTCAAAGCGCCCGCACGCACCGAGCGCGACCTGCTGCTGACCGAACTGCGGGTGACTGGTCGGGCGCACGGCGGACCTGGCGGCGCTGGACGCCTGGCTCGCCGCGCCCACCCCGATCGCCTGCCGCTGCCTGGTGGCGCGCGCCGGCACCGGCAAGACGCGGCTGGCGATCGAGCTGTGCGAGCGCGCCGAAGCGTCCGGCTGGAACGCCGGGTTCGCCCGCGCCGACGAGCTGCGACGCTTCTTCGACCACCGCAACCTGTCGGACTGGCGCTGGAACGAGAAGGCGCTGATCGTGGTCGATTACGCCGCGGCCTCGGCGACGGCGCTGCGGCAATGGCAGGCGGTGCTGGCCCGGCATCCGCCCTGCGCACATCCGCTGCGGCTGCTGCTGCTGGAACGTCACGCCGATGCCGAAACCGGCTGGTGGGCGGAGCTGGCGCGGCCCGGCGGCATGTCCGGCCGCGGGCCGGAGTCCCTGCTCGATCCCGCCGGGCCGATCGTGTTGGCGAGCCTGCGCGCGGTCGAGGACCGGCGTGCCCTGTTCGCCCAAGCCATGGCTGAGGCGGTGCGCGTGCTCCGCCCCGCCGTCGTGCCCGTCCTGCCGGCGCCCGGCACCGATGCGGCGTTCGAACGCCGGCTGGCCGACGATACGATCAACAACGAACCGCTCTTTCTGCTGATGGCCGGACTGGTCGCGCTGACGACGGGCGCTCCGGCGGCGCTGTCCTTCAGCCGGATCGATCTGGCGCTGCGTGTCGCCGAGGCGGAGCGCGACCGGCTGGATCGGCTGGCGACGGCGGCCGGGATCGATCCGGTGCTGTTCCGCCACCTCGCCGCCTGCGCCACGTTGCAGGGCGGCTGCGACACCGACGCCGCCGTGCGGATGGTCGAGGCGGAGCGTGCGGCGATCGGCGACCGCAGCAGCCTGCGCACCGACGCGCTGGTCGGATATCTGGGCGATGCCCTGCCGCTGCCGGGCAGCGGCGACGTGGATGCCGTGCGGCCCGACCTGATCGGCGAGGCGTTCCTGTGGCAGTACCTCAGCGGCGGGCACCGCAAGCTCGATGCGCAATGCGCCGTCGTCGCGCGCGCATTCGCCCGCGCGGGCACGCCGGTGGCGACGACCGTGATCCACGCCGCGCAGGACCTTGCCGCGGGCAGCGCCGGGCACGCGACGGTGGCCTGGCTCGATCATCTGGCGAGCCGGACCGACGATATCGCCACCCTGATGGCGATCGCCGACGAACTTCCGGAGCAGACCTTGGCCCTGCGCGAGCGGGCGGCGGAGATCACGGCGCGACTCACGGACCTGCTGCGGGCGGAGGTAGCGCGCGCCGCTGACCTGCTTCCCCTGCTCGCCGGCTGGCTGAACAACCTCTCGATCCGCCTGTCCGCTCTCGGCCGGCGGGAAACGGCGCTGGCGGTGATCGAGGAGGCGGTGGCGATCTATCGCACCTTCACCGCGGAACAGGCCAACGCGTTCCGGTCAGATCTCGCCGTATCGCTGAACAACCGCTCGAACAACCTGTCCGCTCTGGGCCGGCGGGAAGCGGCGCTGCCGCCGATCGAAGAGGCGGTGGCGATCACCCGCGCCCTCGCCGTAGAACGGCCCGACCCGTTCCGCCGCGATCTCGCGATCTCGCTGACCAACCTCTCGGCCCGACTGTCCGATCTCGGCCAGCCGGAGGCGGCACTTGCGGCGGTCGAGGAGGCTGGGACGATCTACCGCACTCTCGCCGCAGCACGGCCCGACGCCTCCCGCCCCGATCTCGCCCTCTCACTGTGCAACCAATCGAACTGCTTGTCAGCGCTCGGCCGGCAGGAAGCGGCGCTGGCGGCGATCGAGGACGCGGTGACGATCTATCGCGACCTCGCGGCGAAAAGACCCGACGCCTTCCGCCCCGAACTGGCCCGTTCGCTGAACAATCTATCTAACCGGCTGTCCGGTCTCGGCCGGTGGAAAGCAGCGCTTGCGGCGATCGAGGACGCGGTGGCGATCTACCGCGTCCTCGCCGCGGAAAGACCGGACGCCTTCCGCCCCAGTCTCGCCGCCGCGCTGAACAACCTTTCGGTCCGCCTGTACGCTCTCGGCCAGCGGGAAGCTGCGCTTGCGGCTGTCGAGGAGGCTGGGGCGATCTACCACGCTCTTGCCGCAGTACGGCCCGACGCCTTCCGCCCCGAACTGGCCCGCTCGCTGAACAACCTCTCGGTCTGCCTGTCCGATCTCGGTCGGCGGGAAGCGGCGCTGGCGGCGGTCGAGGAGGCGGTGGCGACCACCCGCGCTCTCGCCGCGGAACGGCCCGATGCCTTCCGCCGCGATCTCGCCAGCGCATTGAACAACCTCTCGCACCACCTGTCCGCTCTCGGCTGGCGGGAAGCGGCGTTGCCGCCGATCGAAGAGGCGGCGGCGATCATCCGCGCCCTCGTCGCGGGACGGCCCGACGCCTTCCGCCCCGATCTCGCCAGAGCGCTCAGCAACATGTCAAACCGGCTGTCCGATGTAGGTCGGCCGCACGCAGCGCTGGAGACGGGTGAGGAGGCGGTGCTGATCTACCGCGCCCTCGCCGCGGAGCGGCCCGACGCCTTCCACCCCGATCTCGCCAGAGCGCTGAAGGATCTTGCGAACCACCTGTCCGCTGTCGGGCGGCGGGAAGCGACGCTGCCGGCGGCCGACGAGGCGGTGGCGATCTACCGCGCGCTCGCCGCCGCACAACCCGACACTTTCCGCCCCGATCTCGCGGTCTCGCTTTGTGTGCTGGCGGGCCACCTGGACGAGACCGGCGATCCACCGGCCGGCGTGGCCGCGAACGCGGAGGCGATCGCGGTGCTGACTCCCGCGTTCCTGCTTGTGCCCGCCGCCTTCGCGCCGCGCATGGAAGGCATGGTGCGGGAATACGTGGAACGGTGCGAAAAGCTGAAACGCGCGCCGGATGCGGACCTGCTGGCACCGGTGCTCGCCGCGTTCGCATCGTTGCAGAACGAACAAGGACAACCCCCATGATCGACGCCCTGGCAACCGCCGCAAGCACGGTCGCCGCCATCTCCCCCTGGCTGACCGAAATCGCCAGGGGCGCCGCGGACCGGATCGGCGAGGCGGCGACGAACAGCCTCCTCGCCTGGCTGCGCACGAAGACGACCGGCCGGGCGCGCGACGCGCTGGCCGGGCTCGAACGCCAGCCGGACTCGGCGGACAACCAGGCCGACCTGCGCAAGCAGCTTGCACACCTGCTGGAACAGGACCCGGCCCTGCTGGCGGAGCTGCGCGCCCTGCTCTCCGCCGGCGGCGACCGGATGGAGCAGCACGTGACCGGCGCCAACGCCAAGGGCGTGCAGATCAAGGGCGGCGGGAACACCGTAACACTATGACCCGCGTCGCCCGGTCGCAGAGGCCGGTGGCCGATCGCTGCCGATCAGCATCGAAACCCGCCGCGCCGGCCACCCCCGCCGCGATGCAGACCCGCTCCCCGTCGCACGGCGCCCGGCCATGGCGCCCGCCCGCTCAACCGTCGAGCAGGCTCACCTTCCCTGATCCGACATCGTAATACGCCGCCACCACCCGCAACCGCCGCGCCGCGATCGCGCCGGCCAGCACCGGCGAGGCCTGCGCCAGCAGCCCCGCCTGCATCGTCGCATTGATCCGGATCGCCTTGTCCACATCCGTCCCCGCGCGATCCACCGCCGGCCGGATGAACGCATACAGCGCAGAAATCTGCCCCGGCGCCGCCGTGCGCGCCAAGGTCGCCTTCACCGCCCCGCAATTGCCGTGCCCGAGCACCACGATCGCCCGCGTCCCCAGCACCGCCACGCCATATTCCAAACTGGCAATCATATCAGGTGCCGCGATGTTCCCCGCCACCCGGACGACGAAAATCCGCCCCACCCCCTGGTCGAACACCAGTTCCACCGGCACCCGGCTGTCGGCGCAGGACAGCACGGCGGCGAACGGCGCCTGGTGGTGCTCCGTCTCATGCCGCGCCGCCTGCAGATCCTCCCGGCACACACCGAGCCGGGACGCCGCATAGCGCCGGTTGCCCGCCATCAGCGCCGCCACCGCCGCGTCGGGCGAGACGGGCGAAGGCGGTGCCGCCGTCGCGGCCTCCGCGCGTGGCGCCACGCCCGCCATCCCGGCGCCGAGCGCGGCCAGCGCACCGATCCCGATCGGCACACCCAGCAGGCGCCGGCGCGTCGCGGCCGGACCGACGGCCGCCACCGACGGGCAGCAGAGGCAACCGGGGGCGTGCGCCGGTGCGCCCTCGGGTTCGACAGCGGATAGCGTCATGTCTGGTTCTCCTGACGGATCGGTCTTTCAGTACCCCACGGCACGGTCCACCACTTCCCGCATCGGCTGCCCAGCCACGAACCGTCCCAGGTT
>JABBNW010000286.1 GCA_019352115.1 Pseudomonadota bacterium | reverse complement strand
TACTTAAACCTGGGTCATCAACCCTATGCGAGATGTGTGCATCCCCTAGCGCAAGGGGGGAGGGAGAAGCGCGTGTCAGCCGGCGAGGTGCCTGAGCCAGCCCAGCCCGGCCTCGGTGTTCCCGGCCGGACGATATTCGCAGCCCACCCAGCCCTGGTAGCCGAGCGCATCCATGCGCGCGAACACGAAGGGCCAGCCGATCTCCCCGGTGCCCGGCTCGTTGCGCGCGGGCACGTCGGCGATCTGCATATGCGCGATCACCGGCATGAACTGCTCCATGCGCTTGGTGATGTCGCCCTCGGTCACCTGCACGTGGTAGACGTCGAATTGCAGGCCCAGCCGGTCGCGCCCGATCGCCTCGACGATCGCCGCCCCCTGCGCCTGGGTGTTCAGGAAATAGCCCGGCATGTCGCGGTGGTTGATCGGCTCGATCACGAGCTTCACCCCCACGGCGTGTGCCTGCTCGGCCGCCCAGGCGAGGTTGGCGGCATAGACCGCGCCGGCAGTGACCAGGGATACGCCGGCCGGCACGAGCCCGGCCATGCAATGCACCAGCTTGCAGTCGAGCGCGGCGGCGTAGTCGAGCGCCCGCTTCACGCCCTCGCGGAATTCGCCCTGGCGCCCGGGCAGGCAGGCCATGCCCCGCTCGCCGCGGGCCCAATCGCCGGGCGGCATGTTGAACAGCGCCTGGGTCAAGCCGGCCGCGTCGAGCCGGCGGCGGATTTCGGCGGCCGGGTGGTCGTAGGGGAACAGGAACTCCACGCCGCGGAAACCGGCGCGGGCGGCGGCGTCGAAGCGGTCGAGGAAATCGACCTCCGTGAACATCATCGACAGGTTGGCGGCGAAACGCGGCATCCTTATCCCTCCCCCGGCAGGCGGAACGAGACTAGAAGCCCCCGGTCGGCTTGACCAGCCGCCGACTTGGGGGGCCGCCGACTTCGGGGCCCACCTCAGGGAAGGAGACCAGCCATCGCCGAACGGATCCTGCTGTGGGTGCTGCTGGGCGGGCTTGCCGCCGGCTGCCTGCTCGTGCTGCTGCCCTTCGTCTCGGCGCTGCTCTGGGCCGCGATCCTGGTGTTCACCACCTGGCCGCTGTTCGAGTGGCTGCGCCGGCGCGCGCGCCTCGGCCGGCACGGGGCGGCGCTGGCGATGGTCCTGCTCGCAGCGGTGGTGGTGATCGTGCCGCTCGCGCTGGTGGCGCCCGAAAGCGAGGCAAGTGCCGCCCGGCTGCGCCTCGCCATGATGCAGGCGCTGGCTGCCGGCCTGCCGCCGGCCCCCGCCTGGCTCACCGACGTGCCGCTCGCCGGCGCCGCGCTGGCCGACGTCTGGAACCGCTGGGCGGCCGATTTTTCCGCCGCGTTGGGAGCGCTCCAGCCCTACCTGGGGCTGGCGTTGGAGGAAGCGCTGCGCCTGCTGCTCGGCATCGCCCGCAGCGTGCTGATCTTCGGCTTTGCGCTGTTCGCGGCGTTCTTCTTCTACCTGCACGGGGCACCGATCGCGGATCGGCTGCACCGGATGCTCGGGCGCATCGGCGGGCCGCGCGGGGAGCGGCTGCTGGCGCTGACCGGCGTGACGGTGCGCGGAGTGGTCTATGGCTTGCTAGGCACCGCGGTGATGCAGGGGGCTCTCGTGACACTTGGACTGTGGTTGGCGGACGTGCCGCGGCCGGTGCTGCTCGGCACGGTGGCGGGATTCCTGTCCCTGCTGCCGGTCGGCGCGCCGATCGTGTGGATTCCGGCCGCGCTGTGGCTGCTGGCCAACGGGGCGGTCGCGCATGGGCTGTTCCTGGCCGCCTGGGGCGGCTTCGGGGTCTCCGGCGCCGACAGCGTGGTGCGGCCGTGGTTCATTGCCCGTGGCGCGGAGTTGCCGTATCTGCTCACGGTGCTTGGCGTGCTGGGTGGGGCGCTCAGCTTCGGCCTGCTGGGCATCTTCCTCGGCCCCGTCCTGCTCGGGGTCGGCTATACCTTGATCCAGGAATGGAGCGGCGAGGCGATCGCCCCCCCACCGCCCAGCCTGACGCCGGACATGCCATGATCGTCTTCGTCATCTCCCGCCTGCTGCAGGCAATCCCGGTCCTGATCGTGGTGGGCGTGATCGCCTTCTCCATGTTCCGCTACGTGGGTGACCCGGTGGGCGCGATGCTCGGCCAGGATTACACGGACGCGCAGCGGGTGGCGCTGGTGCACAAGCTGGGGCTCGACCAGCCGGCGTCCGTGCAGTTCGGCCATTTCCTCTGGAACGCGGTGCACGGCAATTTCGGCTACAGCTACCGCGACGCCGAGCCGGTCGCGCATCTGTTCGCCACCCGCCTGCCGGCGACGCTGGAGCTTTCGTTCACCGCCTCGGTGCTGGCAATCGTCGTCGGCATCCCGCTCGGGGTCTATGCCGGTATCTGGCGCAAGTCCTGGCTGTCGCGCGCGTTCATGGTCGGCAGCCTGGTCGGCGTGTCGCTGCCCACCTTCCTGATCGGCATCCTGCTGATCCTGATCTTCTCGGTCGAGCTGGGCTGGCTGCCGAGCTTCGGGCGCGGGACGGTGGTGCAGATCGGCTGGTGGAGCACCGGATTCCTCACCTGGTCCGGCATCCGCGCGCTCATCCTGCCGGCGATCACGCTCGGGCTGTTCCAGCTCACGCTCATCATGCGCCTGGTGCGCGCCGAGATGCTGGAAGTGCTGCGCACCGACTACATCAAATTCGCCCGCGCGCGCGGGCTGCGCACCCGGACGATCTATTTCGGGCACGCGCTGAAGAATACCCTGGTCCCGGTGATCACCATCATCGGCTTGCAGGTCGGCGGCGTGGTCGCCTACTCGGTGGTCACCGAGACCGTGTTCCAGTGGCCCGGTGTCGGTCTGCTGTTCATCCAATCGGTCGCGGCAGCCGATATTCCGGTGATGTCGGCGTATCTGATGCTCGTGGGCGTGGTGTTCGTGGTGATCAACCTGATCGTCGATCTGCTCTACTACGTGGTCGATCCGCGCCTGCGGATCGAACGGCCGGGACGGTCGCGATGAGGTCGCGCCGCGGCGTTTCTCCCCCTCCCCTTGCGGGAGGGGGCTGGGGGGAGGAGTACACGCGGCACGCGGGTTCCTGCCGCGTGTACCCCTCCCCCCAACCCCCTCCCGCAAGGGGAGGGGGAGAAACGCCGCGGCTGATCTTCTGCGGGGTCCGGGCATGAGCGCGGCCTCCGGCGCCCGCCGTTCCGGCTGGCGCGACAGCGATGTGTGGTACAGCTTCACCCATTCGCCGGTGGCGCTCGGCTCGGCCGCGCTGGCGCTGCTGTTCGCGGTCGGCGCGTTCGGCGCGCCGTGGCTCGCCCCGCACGACCCGTTCGACATCGCGACCCTCAGCCTGCTCGACAGTTTCCGCCACCCGTTCTCCTCCTGGGGGTACCCGCTCGGCACCGACGAGCAGGGCCGCGACATGCTCTCGGCCATGATGTACGGCACGCGGGTCAGCCTGCTGGTCGGCGCCGCGTCAGTGGCCTTCGCCCTGGTGGTGGGCGTCGCGGTGGGGCTGGTCGCCGGCTACGCGGGCGGCTGGCTCGACGGGCTGCTGATGCGGGCGGCCGACGTGCAACTGACTTTCCCCGCCATCCTGATGGCGCTGCTGATCGACGGCGTGGTCGGCGCCCTGGTGCCACGCGACCGGCACGATGCGGTGCAGATCTACGTGATCGTGGTCGCGATCGGCATCTCCCGCTGGCCGCAGTTCGCCCGCATCGTGCGCGGCTCCACCCTGGTCGAGCGCGGCAAGGACTATGTCGCCGCCGCGCAGGTCATCGGCATCGGCCGGCTGCGCATCCTGATGAGCCATATCCTGCCCAACGTGCTGGGGCCGGTGCTGGTGATCGGCACCCTGACCCTGGGCCTTGCGATCCTGGACGAAGCGACCCTGTCCTTCCTCGGCGTCGGCCTGCCGCCGACCCAGCCCTCGCTCGGCACCCTGATCCGCATCGGCGACGATTTCCTGTTCTCCGGTCAGTGGTGGGTGACGGTGTTCCCCGGACTCGCGCTGATGGCGCTGGTGCTGGCGATCAACCTGTTCGGCGACTGGCTGCGCGACGCGCTGAACCCGAGGCTGCGATGAGCCCGCCGCTGCTCGAAGTCCGCGACCTCGTGGTGGAATTCCCGAACCGGCGCGGCACCCTGCGCGCGCTCGACGGCGTGTCGTTTTCCATCGCCCCCGGCGAAGTGCTGGGCATGGTGGGGGAAAGCGGCGCCGGCAAATCGCTCACCGGGGCCGCGATCATCGGCCTGCTCGCCCCGCCCGGGCGGATCGCCCGCGGCGCCATTCTGCTGGAAGGCGCGCGCATCGACCGCCTGGCGCCCGAGGCACTGCGGCGCATCCGCGGCCGGCGGATCGGGGCGATCTTCCAGGACCCGCTCACCACCCTCAACCCGCTCTACACGATCGGGCGGCAACTGACCGAGACGATCCGGACCCATCTGCCGCTGTCGGCCGCCGAGGCGCGGGCGCAAGCCATCCACTGGCTGGACGAGGTCGGCATTCCCGCCGCCGCGCGCCGCATCGACGCCTATCCGCACGAATTCTCCGGCGGCCAGCGCCAGCGGGTGGTGATCGCGTTGGCGCTGTGCGCCGAGCCGCGGCTCGTGATCGCCGACGAGCCGACCACCGCGCTCGATGTGTCGATCCAGGCGCAGATCATCGCGCTGCTGAAACGCCTGGCCCGCGAACACACCACCGCGGTGCTGCTGATCACCCACGACATGGGCGTGATCGCCGAAACCGCCGATCGGGTGGCGGTGATGTACGCCGGGCGGATCGCCGAGATCGGGCCAGTGGCGCAGGTCATCCGCAGCCCCGGCCACCCCTACACCGCCGGGCTGATGGCGAGCATCCCAGCCCTGGAACACCGGGTCGCGCGCCTGGCGCAGATCGAGGGATCGATGCCGCGGCTCGACGCCATCCCACCCGGCTGCGCCTTCAACCCACGCTGCCCGCGCGCCTTCGACCGCTGCCACGCCGAACGCCCCGACCTGATGCCCGCCGGCGCCACCGACGCCGCCTGCTGGCTGCACGCCCCCGCCCCCGCCGCTACCAGCCCGGCCCATGCCTGATGCCACGTCGCGAAGTGTTTGACCCATCGGCCAGTAAGGCCAAGGGGCTCTGCCCCCTGGACCCCCGCCAAGGGCTAGCCCTTGGAACCCTTCCGTAT
>JABBNW010000029.1 GCA_019352115.1 Pseudomonadota bacterium | reverse complement strand
GGTCCAGGGGACGAGTTCCCTGGCGGGGGTCCAGGGGGCAGCGCCCCCTGGCCTTCCTTTACGGACCCTCACACATCCCGCTGCCGGTCTGTCACCCGCTGGCGCGACCGGTGCAGGTGGTATCGCATCGCGAGGTCGGCGGCTTCGGCGTCGCTGCGCGCGACCGCTTCGGCGATCGCGGCGTGTTCGTCCAGCACGCGGCGGGCGCGTTCCTGTGATCCTGCCTGGGTGATGCTGAGCGCCACCGCCATTGTCTGGGTGATCGTCCCGGCCAGGGTGCGGAGCATTTCGGCGAACAACCGGTTGCCGCTGGCGGTGGCGATCGCGAGGTGGAACGCGAAGTCTGCCGCCGCCGGCGTCGTGCCGTCGGTAATCCTGTCCCCCAGCGCGCGCAGGGCCGCGTTGATCCGGTCGAGGTCGGCCGCGCTGCGCCGACGCGCGGCGAGGGCGGCGGCCTGGCCCTCCAACCCGATGCGCACTTCCAGGCAGCGCAGCATCCCGGCGACGTCCGCCCCTTCCGCCAGCCGGGTCAGCCCGTCGGGCGGCCGGCGCAGCACGAAGGTGCCGGAGCCCTGGCGGCTTGCGACCAGCCCGTCGGCGTGCAGCCGGGTCAGCGCTTCCCGCACCGTGGGGCGGGAGACGCCGAAGGCGCGGCAGATCTCCTGTTCCGACGGCAGGCGCTCGCCTTCCTTCAAGGTGCCGGCGACGATCTGCTGCAGGACCTGGCCGTAGAGCCGGTCGGCCAGCCGCTCCTTGCGGGGCGGCTGCAGCTCAAGCTCCGTCATGCGTATTTCTCTTTTGTCAGGTGGCTGCGGCCACTTTGTCAGACAAGTTGACAACTTGCCAGCCCGATGGTTGCTTTCCGCCGCCCTGAGGAGACGCGCCATGCCGAATGTTTCACCGCCCGCCCGCAAGACCGCCGCCGAGCTGCGCAGCGCGCGCTGGTTCGGCCCCGCCGATCTGCGGTCCTTCGGGCACCGCTCGCGCGCCATGCAGATGGGTTATGCGCCGGAGGAGTGGACCGGACGGCCGGTGATCGCGATCGTCAACACCTTCTCCGATCTGCAACCCTGCCATCTGCATTTCAAGCAGCGGGTGGAGGACGTGAAGCGCGGTGTGCTGATGGCCGGCGGCTTTCCGGTGGAGCTGCCGGCGTTGTCGGTATCGGAGAGCTTCGTCAAACCGACGACGATGATGTATCGCAACATGCTGGCGATGGAGACGGAGGAGCTGCTGCGCTCCCACCCCATCGACGGCGCGGTGCTGCTGGGCGGCTGCGACAAGACGACGCCAGGCTTGCTGCTGGGCGCGACCAGCATGAACATCCCGGCGATCTTCGTGCCCGCCGGGCCGATGCTGCGCGGCAACTGGCAGGGCAAGGTGCTCGGCTCGGGCTCCGATAGCTGGAAATACTGGGATGAGCTGCGCGCAGGCAAGATCACCGAGCAGGACTGGCTCGGCGTGGAGGGCGGCATCGCGCGCTCGTACGGCACCTGCATGACGATGGGCACCGCGAGCACCATGACCGCGATCGCCGAGGCGGTAGGCATGGTGCTGCCGGGCGGGTCGTCCATTCCCGCCGCCGATGCCGGCCACATACGGCTATGTTCGGAATCCGGCCGGCGGATCGTGGAGATGGTGTGGGAGGACCTGACGCCGGCGCGCATCCAGACCCGCCCGGCGTTCGAGAACGCGATTGCGGTGGCGATGGCGATGGGCTGTTCCACCAACGCGATCATCCATCTGATCGCCATGGCGCGCCGCGCCGGGGCGGATATCGGGTTGGAGGATTTCGAACGCGCCAGCCGCCGCGTGCCGGTGATCGGCAACGTACGCCCGAGCGGCAGCACCTATCTGATGGAGGATTTCTTCTACGCCGGCGGCCTGCGCGCGCTGATGGGACAGATTGCGGCGCATCTGCATCTCGATTGCCTGACCGTCACCGGCCGCACGATCGGCGAAAATATCGACGGCGCGCGCGTGTTCAACGACGACGTGATCCGCCCGCTGGACAAGCCGATCTACGGCGAGGGCTCGCTCGCGGTGCTGCGCGGCAACCTCGCGCCCGACGGCTGCGTCATCAAGCCCGCCGCGATGGACCAGAGGTTCCTGAAACATTCCGGCCCCGCGCTGGTGTTCGACGACTACCCGGCGATGAAGAAGGCCGTCGAGGACGAGACCTTGGACATCACCGCCGACCACGTCCTGGTGCTGCGCAACGCCGGGCCACAGGGCGGGCCGGGGATGCCGGAATGGGGTATGCTGCCGATGCCAAAGAAGCTGCTGAAGCAGGGCCATCGCGACATGCTGCGGCTGTCGGACGCGCGCATGAGCGGCACCAGCTACGGCGCTTGCGTGCTGCACGTGGCTCCGGAATCCTGGATCGGCGGACCGCTCGCCTTGCTGCGCACCGGCGATATCGTCAGCATCGACGTCGCCGCCCGCAGCATCAGCATGGAGGTATCGGACGACGAACTGGCCCGCCGCCGCGCCGCCTGGACGCCGCCCGAACCGCGCTACGGCCGCGGCTACGGCTGGGTCTACACGAAGCACATCCAGCAGGCGAACGAAGGCTGCGACTTCGACTTCCTGCGCACCGAGTTCGGCGTGCGCGTGCCCGAACCCGCCATCTACTGACCGGAGCGACGATATCATGGCCCTGAGCCCCGAGACGCGCGCGCACCTGCGCAGTGTCAGCACCGCGACCCTGGCGACCGCGCTGTTCAAGCGCGGCCTGTATCACCAGATGATCCAGGACGTGCTGCCGCTGTCGCCCCCGAAACACTCCATGGTGGGCGAGGCGTTCACCCTGCGCTACATCCCCGCGCGCGAGGACCTCAACCGCATCGACGTCTTCCGCGATCCCGCCCATCCGCAGCGGCACGGGATCGAGACCTGCCCGCCCGGCATGGTGTTCGTGATCGACAGCCGCAAGGACGCGCGCGCCGCCTCAGCAGGCGGTATCCTGGTCACCAGGCTGATGCGCCGCGGGGTGGAAGGTGTGGTCACGGACGGCGGGTTTCGCGATGCGGCGGAGATCGCGGCCCTCGGGTTTCCCGCCTATCATCACCGGCCCTCGGCGCCGACCAACCTCACGTTGCACCAGGCGGTGGATGTCAACGTGCCGATCGCCTGCGGCGACGCGCCGGTCTGGCCGGGCGACGTGATGGTGGGCGATGCCGACGGGGTCATCGTGATCCCGGCCGGGATCGCCGCCGAGATCGCGGCGGAGGCGGTGGAGATGACCGCTTACGAGGATTTCGTCATCGAGCGGGTGCAGGCGGGGGCGGCGACCGTCGGTCTCTACCCGCCGACCGACCCTGCGAACCTCACGGCGTTCGCCCGCTGGCGGGAGACGCACGGGCGTTGAGAGTTTGTGTGAGAATGCCCGCGAGCCGCCGAAATTGCCCTAAAAAGCCAAGCAATTCCAACGGGCATTCTTACACGAGTTCGATTGCTTTTCACGCTCTGAGCGCGCCCGTTCAGCCGGGATGAGGCTGGGCGAGCCAGGCCTCGCTCTGCATCTCGTCCAGGCGGGAGGCGGTGCGTTCGAACATCGCCGCGTTCTCGCCGCGCTGATAGAGCTTGTCCGGCGCCGCGGCGGCGGAGGCGAGCAGCTTCACCCGCTGGTCGTACAAGGTATCGATCAGGGTGATGAAGCGGCGCGCTTCGTCGTAATTGTCGGGCGAGAGGCGCGGGATGTCGTCCAGGATCAGGGTGTGAAACCGGTTCGCGATCGCAAGGTAATCGCCCGGTCCGAGCGCCACCCCGCACAGCGCGGCGAAGTCGAACCGCGCCACGCCTTCGGCGGCGATCGGCACGACCAGCCGGCGACCGGTCACGACCAGGTCCACCGGCGCGGGCATCACCCCGCCGGTGAGTTCCCCGAACGCCGCATCCAGCGCGCGGCGGGCCATCGCATCCGCCGGCACGTGCCAGGTGCGCAAGGCGCGCATCCGGGCGCGGCGGAAGTCGCGCGCCGCATCCAGCTCCAGCACGTCGACATGGCGTTTGATCAGGGCAATGAACGGCAGGAACGCATCCCGCCCAGGCTGGCCCTTGAACAGATCGTCGGGGGCGGTGTTGGAGGTGGCGACGACCACGACGCCGCGGTCGAACAGCGCCTCGAACAGCCGGCCCAGGATCATGGCGTCGGCGATGTCGTGCACCTGGAATTCGTCGAAACACAGCAGCGCGGCGCGGGCGGCGAGTTGGTCGGCGAGCGGGGGGATCGGGTCGTCCACCCCCGGGTCCTCGCGCTTGATCGCAAACATCGCCGCGTGCGCGTCCTGCATGAAACGGTGGAAATGGATGCGGCGCTTGCGGCGGACGTCTGCGGCGTCAAAGAACAGGTCCATCAGCATGGATTTGCCGCGCCCGACGGCGCCGACGAGATAGAGGCCACGCGGCGGCGCCTCGGCCGGCCCGCGGCGGCGCAGTAGGGCGAAGAGCCCGTTGCCCGGGCGGCGCGGCGTGGGGTCGTAGCCGCGCAGCGTGGTCCACAGCGCCTGCAGCCGCTGGGCCGCCAGGGCCTGCGCGCTGTCGGGCGCCAGCGCGCCGGCCGCGACCATCGCCCGGTAGGCCGGCAGCGGCCCGGCAGCGAGATCGTGGGTTACACTGTCCATGTCAGGGCCGGGTCGATACACGATCCCGCGCCGGAGTGCGAGCTTGACACCCCGGGGGGCGCTCCGTACCTCCCACGTGCCGGTCGGCGTCCGCGCCGCCGCCTGTTCCCCTGACTGGGCTGGTCCCGAACATGCAAGTCCTCGACTACGACGCCCTGGCCGCAGCACCGCTCGCGACGGCCCCCTTTCCGCACCTGCTGGTGCCCGATTTCGTCCCCGCCGCGGCGCTGGCCGCCGTCGTCGCCGACCTGCCGCCGATCGCCAAGGGCGGGTCCTTCCCGCCCGGGTCGCTGACGCTCGGCCCGGCGGCGCGCGCGCTGATGGGGGAGATGGAAGGCCCGCGGCTGCGCGCCGCGATCGCCGCGCGCCTCGATCTCGATCTGTCGGGCGCCCCCACCATGGTCACGCTGCGCGGGCGCACCGGCCCGCGCGACGGGCGCATCCATTGCGATTCCGTGGCCAAGCTTGTCACGGTATTGCTGTATTTGAACCAGGCCACCGACGCTTGGGCGGCCCACGACGGCTGCCTGCGGCTGCTGCGCGGACCCGACGACCTCGAGGATTTTGCGGTCGAGGTCCCGCCCGTGAACGGCACCTTGCTGGTCTTCGCCAACGGCCCCACCACCTGGCACGGCCACAAGACCTTCGTCGGCCCGCGCTATTCGTTGCAGCTCAATTACATGACCACAGATGCGAAGGCGCGCTCGGAATTGCGGCGCCATCGCATCTCGGCGTTCGTGAAGCGGCTGACCCGCGCCGCCTGACCCGCGCGGGCTCACCCTGGGCGCCACCCTGGCGATGGCCGGAACGGACATCGCGCAGCGCGCACGGCGCCAGGAGCGCAAGCTGACGCAGGTTTCACCCCCGCGCGGGGACACGGCAAACCACGATGCGCAAATCGTGCGGCGCCAGGTTCCATTTGCATGGGAGAGAGCGATGAAGATGTCAGTTCGCAATCCGGTCATCGCCGGCGTCGCGGCACTCGCTGCCGCCGGGCTCGCCATCCCCGCCGTCGCCGCCCCGCCGGGCTGCGCACCGCCCGCGGCGCGTCCGGTCGCGACGACGGCGGGGAACCCGATGCCCGTCGGGCCGGAGGTGCTGGTGGCCCTTCCCATGGGCACGGTCGTGACGCTGCCCGGGCAGGCGGAGCAGCTGACGGTCGTTCCCGTCGCCGCGGCCCTGCCGCCGCCTGTCCGGCCTGAGCTGCGGTCGATCGTCGACATGCAGGCGATGATGCATCGGATGATGGTGCGGATGACCGCGCTGCTGGATGCCCCATGGGGACCGCCGTCGGGCCTGATACGCGCCGCGTTCGGCCCGCATCCCTGGACTGGCGCCGGGCCGGGCACGCGCATGATGGTCACCACGGTCTCGACCGGCCAGGGAAACGGTCAGGGAGCCTGTAGCGAGACCGTGTCGTACCGCTACCCCGCCGCAGGTGGAAAGCCGATCGTGACGGTCTCGCGGGAGGGCAACGCCTGCGGCGCCGTTCGGTTGCAGGAGCCGGGGATGACCCAGGTGGCGCTACCGGCCACGTCCTTACCGGCCGCGTCCACCGCGCCGCGCGACGTGCAGGCGCTGCCGACCGGCCCCCGGCTTATCCCGGCGCGCTATGTGGTGCGCGCCGGCGAGCCCCCGGCCGCCCCGCACAGTTGAGCATTTGCGAAGGGACGCACCGGGTCACCACCTGGTGCATTCCTTCGCAGGTTCGATTTCGTTCACGGACGCCTGGCCCCGCGACGGGATCAGTGGACTGCCGGACGGGCAGCGGGGGCCTGCAGAACGGCGCCCCAGCGCTCCCGGACGGCGAGTTCGGCCAGCAGCGACCAGACGCGATGGGGTTCCATCGGCACGTCCGGATCGTTGATCAGGCGGTCGAGTTCGGCAAGCTTGTGGCTATCGTCCGGGTCGTTCCTGTACTCGGGATCGGTCATCGTCGCAGCCTCCTGTCCGTCCGCATGGCGGACAGGAGGCAGTACGAATGGGGCGGTCGCGTGGCGACGGCAAGCCACTTCGGGGGCAGGCGGGCCTGCTTGCACGAAGTCTCAGCCGCGCGACGCCGGGGCCGGATGGTGCACCGGCGCGCGATGCGTCGGGCCGGCATGGAGCCGGGCCGTGTGCGCGACGTGGTGCACCGACCGATGGGCCATGTGATGCGTCGTCTTGCGGGTGACATGGTGCACCGGGCGATGGGCCAGGTGGTGAACCCGCGTATGCCTGCGATGGGTGGCGACGTGGCGGACCGCATGGTGCGCCGGCGCGTGCACCACGTGATGCGCCGGCATGGGGGCCGTGTCGGCCAGCGCCGGGGCGGCGCCCGCGAGGGCGAGCGGAAGGGCAAGGCCGAACACGGCCAGGATCTGCGTGCGGAACGTGCTCACGGGATGAAGCTCCAAGCATTGCAGGCCGGCACCTGAGAAGTCAGATGGAGAACCAGCCGCAATCATTTGACAGATTATAAAATTCGCGCCGGCGGGGCAAGCGCTACAACAGGCACAGCGCGCGCAGTTCCTGGCGCAGCGCCGGCGGCAGCGCGGCCTCGCCCTGGCCCGGGACATCGGCGAGCAGATCCGGCGGGGCCTCTGCCGGGCCGAGGTAGCGCCAGCCCTGGAACGGCTTCACGTGCCGTCCTTCCAACAACACCAGGGTCGGGTCGAGCCGCAGCGCGGCGCAGGCGCTGCCGTCCTCCCACTGGTCCGCCACGATATCGACGATCGCCTGGCGCACGCCCAGGAACCCGCCGATCACCCAGTAGATCGAGCCGCCATCGGTCACCTCGGCCGCCCGGCGCGGGAAATTGCGGGTGCGGTGGCACAGCGGCGGGCGCTGCGCCGCGCGCTCCGCCTGCAAGCTGCGCAGATGGGCGACGTCGCGCACGCCGACGGCGAGTTTCATCAGGTGCAGCATCAGGGGCGACTCGCGCACATGCCAGGGTATTCTTCGCCACCGCCGCGACGCGGGCAAGCCCGGGCGGGGTATCGCCGACGGCCGTCCCGGTGTGACATCGGGCGCGGCGCCGCGTAGGCTGTCCGGCCTCCCCTGCCATGGCCTGGACATGAAGCTGCTGATCCCCGGACCGGTCACCACCCATCGCTCGGTGCGGGCCGCGCTGGCCCATGATTTTGCGCCGTGGGACACGGATTTCGTCCGGCTGTACCACCGGCTGGGCGACCGGCTGCTGCGCCTTGGCGGCGGCGCGGTCGGCACGCATGTTGCGCTGACCTTGCCCGGCTGCGGGCATTTCGTGACTGAGGCGGCGATCCGCAGCCTGCTGCCGCCCGGCGCGGGGCTACTGGTGCCGATGACCGGCCCCTACGCGGAGCGGATGGCGCGGCTGGCGCGCGAAGCCGGGCGCAGCGTCGTGCCGCTGGTCGTGGGCGCGGAGGCCGCGGTCGATCCCGCCGCGGTGCGCCGCGCGCTGCAGGCCGACCCCGGGCTGAGCCATGTCGGGCTTATTTACAGCGAAACCGGCACCGGCGTGGTGCACGACCCGGCGGCGGTCGGCGCCGTAGTGCGCGGGCTGGGGCGGCGGATGATCGTCGATGCGGTGTCCGCGTTCGGTGCCCTGCCGATCGATCTTGGCCAGCAGCCGGAGATCGACGCGGTCGTGTTCACCCCCAACAAATGCCTGGAGGGCGTGCCCGGCGCCGGCTTCGTGCTGGCACGCGCCGACCGGCTGGCCGCGGGCGCCGGGCAGGCGGGAAGCTGGTCGTTCGACCTCGCCGACGTCGCCGCCCGGCTGGCCGCGCGCGACGGCCCGCGCTTCACGCCGGCCGCGCAGGTGCTGAACGCGCTCGGGGTGGCGCTCGATCGGCTGGAGGCCGAGGGCGGGCCGGCGGCGCGCCTGGCGCGCTACCAGGCCAACATGCAGGTGCTGGCAGAGGGGATGCGCGAGCTGGGGCTGGCGCCCGTCCTGCCGGCCGGGGTGCAAGGGCCGATCGTGCTGAACGTGCACGCGCCGGGCGATCCGCGCTGGGATCTGCAGGCGTTCGTGGACGCGGTGAAGCGACGCGGCTTCGTGATCAGCAATTTCTACAACACGGCGCGGCCGAGCTTCCGGCTGGGCTGCATCGGGGCGCTGCGCCCGGTGGACATGCGGCGCGCGGTGGCGGCGATCGGGGCGGCGCTGGAGGAGCTGGGGGTGCGGGAACGGCGGGCGGCGTAAGGGGGGCGAGGAACAGAGCGGGTCCATGATTCGTTTCCAAAGCACGAAACCATTCTGAAATTCACTCCGTAATATTTGGTCATACAGTCGATCAAATGTTAAGAGTGGTGGTTGCCATGGAAGATTTGGCAGGGGCCAAACCGACCAGCATGCTACGCTGGAAGGCCGGCGAGAGAAAGACGTGGGTCCTTTGTGTTGCACTCGCTCTAATTTGTGGAACGGTATTTTTGGCTTATATGCAGAAAATCTGCATTGCTTACCATACAAATCCTTCAAAGGCCTTCGGCGATTTTTTTGCACTGTGGTCTTACGGAAAGATAGCCGGCACGTATCCAGCAACCGACCTATACCATTTTTCTGTTCTCCACGCACGGCAGGTTGCGCTTGGGATGATGCCGATCGCGGAAAATCCGTTCCCTTATCCTCCAAGCGCAATAATCCTGTTTTTGCCCCTAAAGTTCTTCTCATACAAGGTTGCTTATTTTGTTTGGATTGGCGTTACACTCTCACTTTATGTATGGGCAGTGGTTGGAACGTGCTGGCGGTCTGTTGGGGTGGTCCTTCCGATTTTGATTGCGCCAACAACTACCTTGATGATAGACTCAGGGCAAAGCGGGTTCCTTTCCGGCGCGTTGCTGATCGGCGGAGTTCGACTTGCTGAGAGTCGTCCAGTCGTCAGCGGAATTTTGTTTGGAATTCTTACGTTCAAGCCCCAGCTGGGCGTTCTGGTGCCGGTAGCCCTGATTGCCGCAGGCCTTTGGCGAACTCTGGCTGCCGCATGCGCAACAGCTCTCGCTCTTGCCGCTATTTCCACCGTGTCATTTGGTTGGGGCATTTGGCCCGCATGGGTCGGCATGTTGCCAGCTTATGCGCACTGGTTCGACAAATCCGATTATATCCTGAAATTCATGCCGACTGTGGCAGCCAATCTACGCATGCTTGGCGTCGAAGCCACGTTGGCGGGATATGCCCAGATCATTGTTGCACTCGGCGTAGCGGCCGTGATCTGGAAAAGCTTCCGAAGGGGTCCGAGTGAATCTGCAGCCGAACTCTTGCTGGTCGGGACGCTCCTTTGCACGCCTCACGCACTGGTCTACGATACCCCGATGCTCACGGGCGCGCTGGCTCTCTTCGTCGATGCCCGGATTCGGGCGGACGCCGATTTCAGCCTGGGGGAAGTCAGCGTCATGCTGCTTATGCTGATGTTTCCTCTTCTGATGACGTTGAAGGGGTTTGATATCCCGATCAGTACATTGGCGCTTCTCCTGATGATGAAGGTGATTGTCGCCAGCCCCCATGCAGCGCGCTCTCCCGTTCGCAGGCGCGATTTTCTCCGTGGGTGGCGTGATGGCGTGCACGCTCGTTACGGTCGATGGACACGGCTGACTCCATAGGAAATTTCGCCCGGCGGGCCGACCCCCGGGGAAGCTGGAGGACGCAACCAGGCGAGAGACGCCTCGGAAGCGGTCCTCACCCCTCCCCCACCCAGACCCGCCCGTCGAACAACCGCCGCGCCGTCCGGAAGAACCCCCCGCTGCGCGCCACCCACGCCCCGTCCGCCCCGCGCCCCACATCCGCCGCCACCGTCAGCACCCCCGACGGCATCCCGAGCCGCAGCCCCCCTGCCCCACCCGGCCGTGCCGCCTCCGCCACCACCGTCCCCGCGATCCCCGCCGCCACCGCGGTGCAGAGCGAGATCGTGAGCGGCAGCGCCCGATGCGGCTGGCCGTTGGAAATCACCCGCGCCGTCAGATCGACCGCCTCGGCCGCGATCGCCTCCCCGCCCAGGGTGCGCGCCGCGACCGGCGGGGCGACGAAGCCGATGAACGGCACCACCCGGATCGTCCGCGCCGCCTCCAGGTTGGGCGCGATGCCCATCGCGACCGAGGCATGGGCGCGGATCACCTCCAGCCGCCGCAGCAGCGCCGGATCGGCCTCCAGCGCATCCGGCAGTTCGGTCCCGGTCAGCCCGAGGTCGGCGGCGCGAACGAACACGCAGGCATTCGCGGCATCGATCATGGACACCTCGATCGCGCCGAGATCGGGGATTTCCAGCGCGTCGCGCACCCGCCCCGTCGGCAGCAGCCGTCCTGTGGTCGCGCCCCCGGGCGCCAGGAAATCAAGCCGGATCGGCGCCCCGGTGCCCCCCACCCCCGGGATCGCCAGATCGCCGTCGCTGCGCGCGCGCCCGTCGCGCAGCGGGAAATGCGCGTGGATCAGTTTTTCCGTATTGGTGTTGAATATGCGCACCAGCGCGGTATCGCCGGAGGCGGCCACCAGCCCCTCGTCGACCGCGAACGGGCCCACCGCCGAGGACATGTTGCCGCAGTTGCCGCGGTAGTCCACCGCCGCCTCGCGTATCTGCACCTGGGCAAACGTGTAGTCGATATCCGCATCCGCCCGCGCCGAGGGCGCCAGCACGCAGACCTTGGACAGCGAAGAGACGCCTCCGCCCATGCCATTGAGCTGGCGGCCGTATGGATCGGGACTGCCCATCGCGGCGAGGAAGATCGGATCCCAGGCCGCCCGCGCCGCGGGCAGGTCGCGGCCGTGGAACATGATCGCCTTGCTGGTGCCGCCGCGCATGAAGACGGCGGGAATGGCGCGCTGGGTCATGGCAGGCTCCTCCCGGGGGGAGGCCGGAAGCTATCGGGCGGGCGCCGGGGACGCCAGCCGCCGCTCAGCCTTTCGGCACCGGGCGCCAGGCGCGCCCGTCCTCGGCCAGCAGGTGGTGCGCCGCCTCCGGCCCGTCGTGGCCGGAGGCATAGTTCGGGAAATAGGGCGCCGGCGTCGAGGCCCAGGCGTCCAGAACGGGCTGCACGACCCGCCAGGTCTCTTCCACCATGTCGCCGCGCTGGAACAAGGTCTGATCGCCGATCATGCAGTCGTAGATCAACGTCTCGTAGCCCACGTTCGGTTCGCGCGGGAACCAGTCGCGGTAGCGGAACGCCATCTGCACCGCCGCCAGATCGACCACCGGGCCGGGCCGCTTGACCTCGAACTGCAACGAAATCCCCTCGTCCGGCTGGATGTTCAGCACCAGCCAGTTGGGTGCGAGGGAGGCCACATCGGTATCGGCGAACGGCGCGTAGGGGGCGGGCTTGAAGCGGATCGCGACCTCGGTGGCGCGACCCGACATGCGCTTGCCGGTGCGCAGATAGAACGGCACGCCGGCCCAGCGCCAGGTGTCGAGCCCGAGGCGGAGCGCGACGAAGGTCTCGGTCTTCGAATCCGGTGCCACGTCGGGCTCGGACCGGTAGGCGGGCACGGCGCGATCGCCGATGCTGCCGGGGCCGTATTGGCCGCGCACGGCATCCTCGGGGCGCAGGGTGCGCAGTTGCGCGAACACGTCGGCCTTGCGGTTGCGGATCTGTTCCGAACCGAACCCGCCCGGCGGCTCCATCGCCACCATCGCCAGGATCTGGAACACATGGTTGGGCACCATGTCGCGCAGCGCGCCGGTCGGTTCGTAGAACTTGCCGCGATGCTCCACGCCGAGCTCCTCGGCGACGGTGATCTGCACGTGGTCGATGCGGTCGCGGTTCCAGATCGGCTCGAACAACCCGTTGGAGAATCGGAACGCCATGATGTTCTGGACCGTCTCCTTGCCGAGGAAATGGTCGATCCGGAAAATCTGTTCTTCCTCCAACAGGCCACGCAGCTCGCGGTTCAGCGCGCGGGCGGAGTCGACGCCGTGACCGAACGGTTTTTCGATCACGAGCCGCCGCCACGGCCCGGCCTCCGCCGCATCCTTCTCCGCCGGCTGCGCGAGCAGCCCGGCATGGCCGAGCTGGGCGGCGACGGGGCCGAAGAAGCGGTCGGCGACCGCGAGGTAGAACAGGCAGTTCCCGCCGGTTCCACGATCATGCGCTACCGCTTGCAGATGGTCCTTGAGCCGCTGGTACAACGCGGCATCGTTCAGATCGCCCTGCACGGTCGACATCGCCCCGGCCAGAAGCTGCCAGGCCTTGGCGTCGATCTGCGTGAGACTGTCCTCGCTCTCCTGGTTGCCGACGAAGCTCTGCAGCATCGCATGCAACTCGCCGGCCCAGCTTTCCGCGGTCATCGCCGCCAGGTCGACGCCGACGAGCGCGAAATGCTCGGGCAGCAGCCCGGTGCGCGCGAGATTGTACAGCGCCGGCACCAGCAACCGTTTCGTCAGGTCCCCGCCGGCACCGAAGATGACCATGGCGCAGGGGCCGGGCGGGGCGGCCTGGCGGCGCGGGGGGGCGGCGAGGACGGTGGTGGTGGCGGGGGGCGCATCGGTCATGGCGGTAACCTAGGCGCGGCCCGGCGCCAAAGGAAGGCGTCTCAGGGTGTCATCGGAGTAACGCTACGGTCCACGCCCCAGCCTGGGCAGACGCAAGGGGCCACGGCCGCGCGCAATCACGACCGCGCGCGCGTCCAGACCACCCGGGCGGCAAGCCGCTCCCGCCACCGCCGAAACCGCCGCGCCACCCGGCCCGGCGCGGCCTCGGTCCCACGCAGCCGCCGGCGCAACGCGCACCACCACGGACGGACCCGCGCCAACACCCGCGCCTGCACGGCGCCCACCGCGTGATGCAGGCGCGCGAACCAGGCGACCCGCAGCAGGGCCGGCTCGCAGGCCTGGTAGAGCCACACCAGGACCACGGTCGCCACCCCCTTGCCGAGCACCACGAGGCAGGAAGCCGCGATCACGTGCCCGCGGGTCAGCAGCACCGCCGCCCAGAGGTCGGAGGCATGGCTGAACAGGTCGGGCACCAGGAACACCGGCAGCGCGGCGTACGGCGGCAGCAGGCGCAGCCAAAGATGCGCCGCCCGCACCGCCGCGAGCCCGCCGATGCCGCGCAGCAGCGCGCGCGAGCCGCCCCACAGCACCTGTTCGGACAGGACCAGGAGCAACGCCGGCATGAACAGCAGGAGGTCGATCCCCTTGCTCATCACCGTGCCCATCCATCGTGTCACGCCGCGCCTCCGCATGACCGCCGCGCCCCCTGCGGCGGCGTCCGGCGCCCGGGAAGCCGTGCCGCCGGCGCGGCTCGCCGGCCCGGGACAGGCAGCCGGGCTTGTCACTGCGGCTTCTGCTCGTCGCGGCGCGGCGCGGCCGGATGCGGCGCGGGGGCGGCGGGCGGGCGCACCGGAGCCACGTGGGGCGCCGGCGGACGGGGCGCCAGCGGACGGGGCGCCAGCGGACGGGGGGCCGGCGGACGGGGGGCCGGCGCGGGATGGTATTCCGGCGGGCGCGCCGGGCGCGGAGCGGGCGCCGGGTGGTACGCCGGGCGGGGCGCCAGTGCCGGACGGGCCGGCGGATGCGGCGCCGGCGCCGGATGGTATGCCGGCCGCGCCTCGGGCGCCGGGCGCGCGTCGGGTCGATGCACGCTGGGGACGATCGGCCGCATCGGCGCCGCCGGGGCGACCGGATGCGGGGCGGACACGCGCGGCGCCTGCGGACGCTCGGGCTGCGCGATCGGGGCCGGCCCCGCGTGCCCCTCGCGCTGGACGACGGGCGCCCGAACCGCGGCGGACGGCGCGCGCGGCGCTATCCCCGCCGGAGCGACACCCGGCGCGCGCAACCCGGGCGTGGCGGGACGTACCGCCGGCCTGGCCGCCGCACCGGGACGCGCGGCGGATACGGGCGGGGCGCCCGGACGACCGGCCTCCCGCGGGGCAATGGTGCCCGGTGCACGCAACGCCGGCAGCGGCGCCGGGCCACCCGGCCTCCGCTCACCAGGCCGCGCGAGCGGACCCTGTGCCGCAGGCGACCGCCCACCCGGAACCTGCCCGGCCGGAGCGCGCCCACTCGGAACCTGCCCCCCGGGAACCCGCCCACCCGGGCCGGCCAGCGGCGGCAATCCACGGATCGCGGCGCCCCCGGGACCGGTCGGCCGGCCCGGCCCCGGCGCCGCCCGCCGCGCCGGGACCGCGACCCCGGCGGGCGGGGGCGCCAAATGCTGCTGGCGGGCCAGCGCCGGCGTTACGCCGCGGGTGGCGGTGGTCGGCGCCAGCGGTTCCCGCCCCTGCACCGGTCGGGCCTGCGCCAGCATCGGCGCCAGCCCTGGCCGCACGAACCGGCCAACCGGCTGCGACCCGGCCAGCGCCGCGGCCGGCACCACCGTCGCCGCGCCCCGGTTGCGGAACCGGTCGAACCGATCCGGCCCCGCCCCCAGCGCGCGCAGGTCGCGCACCTGGTGCGCGTTCACCTCGCGCAGATAGCGCGGGCTCGCGCGGAAATACGGATGGTAGGGTTCGAACGGCGCCAGCGGCACCCAGCCCACCGAACCGGCGAGCACCGCGCCGCCGACGCCGAGATCGAAGAACGTCACCAGCGCCGGCGCATACACGGGATAGGGCGACGCGTCGGCCACTACCGCCACCGGCGCCGGCACCCAGGCCCAACGCGGCCCGATCTGCACCCAGCGGCCGTAATGGAACGGTGCGAAGCCCCAGGAATCGTTGTCGATCCAGGTCCAGCCCCAGGGCGCGATATAGGCCCAGTGGCCTTCCCGGTACGGCACCCAGCCGGGGGCGACGCGCGGATACCAGACCGGACCGTAGTCCGAACTGCCAGCCCAGGTGCCATAGGCATCGAGGTCGGCGCCGCCGGGCATCGCCGCGACCAGCGCCGGCGGCGCGACGCCCGGGCGCGGCTGCGGCCGCTCTCGGGCCAGCATCTCGCGCAGGAACGGATCCCTCGCTGCCGGGCCGATCGCCACCGCGAAGGTCTGATCGCCGCTGATGCGCGCGGTCTGGCCGGCCCGCACGGTCACCGCCTCCGGTCCCGCGATCCGTGCCGCACCTTGCAGCACCGTGACCAGGGTCGGGCTCGCGGTGGTGCCGGCGACGATCTCGTAACGGCCCGGGGTCGCGATCGTCACCGTGCCGCGCGGGGTGGCCACGGTGTCGGTCTCCCCCGGCAGCAGGGCACCGATGCGCACATACACCTCCCCCTCCGGCGCCGTCGCGGCGAGGGTGGTGACATCGAGCCGGTCGAGGTCGAATTCGGTCGCCGGTGCCAGTGCGATCAGTGTGTCGGAGACCTGCATCCCCGCCGTCGCGCCCGGCTGGGTCCAGAGCTGATCGCCGGCATTGACGGGGTAGTTGATCACCGCCGCTTCCCAGGCGTCCAGCCCTGCGGGGCGGAAGGAGACGCTGCCGCGGGTCCAGGCCAGGCGGCCGACCCGCGCCGGCGGGGTCACATCGCCCGGCGGGGTCAGGTTGGTCGCCTGGGCGCGCGCCGGCGCCGCCAGGAACGGCGGGGCGAGCAGGCTCGCCGCCAGGATCGTGGCAAACATCGCCGTCCCGGGCCTGCGCGGCGGGTCGGATCTGCGAGACGTGGCGGACATCGGGCGGGGCTCCATGCGGGCAGCCGGGACATCGGGCGGCGGAGCGGACGGGACCGCCGCCGCCAACCTTTCGGGCGGCCCCAACCTTTCGTGCAGGCCTTGTATCGGTCCCGAGCATGGCGAAATCGAGACGACACGCGCCACCAATCCGCCGCGATGGCCCCCCACATCCGACGCCATCGCGTTGAAGGAGACATTCGATGTCCAACCATGCACGCCGCCGCCGATCGGGCTTCCGCCTGCTGGCGCCCCTCGTGCTCCTCGGGGCGGCGCTGGCGCTGGGCGGGTGTGTCGTCGCCCCTGGCGGCTACTACGGCGCCTATGGCTCCCCTTACGGCTACGGCTACGGCTATCCCGCCGCCGCCGCGGTTAGCCTGGGCTGGGGCGGCGGCTGGTATCACGGCGACCACGACTGGGGCGACCGCGACGGGGGCGGCGGCGATTGGCACGGTGGCGGCTGGGGTGGCCACGACGGCGGCTGGCATCACTGATACGTGATCGCGCCGGCTAGGTAATCGCGCCGGCGCCGGGCCGGTCGCGCCCTGACGGGCAGCCGCGCGCGCCTCAGGCGTCCGCGCGGGTCGGGAACGGCGCCGCGCGTTCCAGCGTCCGCGCCGCGCGCAACACGAGATCGTCGCGGTATTGCGCCGCGACCAACTGCACCGAGCCGGGCAACCCGTCCGCGCGCAACCCCATCGGCACCGAGATCGCCGGCTGGCGGGTGAGGTTGAAAGCGAAGGTCCACGGCGCCCACTCGGTCCACAACGCCTCGACCGGATTCTCGGTCGGTGCATCGGCAAGCGGCGGGCCGGCCGGAACGGTGGGGCACAGCACGAGATCATAACGCTGATGCAGCCGGCCCATCGCATGGCCGGCGGCGGCCCGCAGCGCATCGGCCTCCAGCATTTCGGCCGCGGACATCCCGCTCATGCTTGCGGCGACCACGAGCAGGCCGGGATCGAGCAGCGCGCGGCGATCTTCGGGGAATGAGGCCACCAGGCGGGCCAGCGCCGCGCCCCACACGCGCCCGAAAACAACCCGTGTGTCCGGCAGCGCCGGTGCCACCGCGGCGACCTCCGCGCCGGCCTCGGCGAACAGCGCGGCAGCGCGCTCGACCGCGGCAATCCCGTCGTCATCGAGCGGCGCATCGAAACCGGGGCGGGACAACACGCCGATACGCAGGCCGGCGACCCCGGCCTCGATCCCGTCGCGCCAGTCGCGCGGATCGTCCGGCAGGCAGAACGGATCGCGCGCATCGAAACGCGCCAGGGCCGAGAGCATGAGCGCAGCGTCGCGCACCGTGCGCGTCATCGGCCCGGCGCAGGCGACGGCGGCGAAGGCACCGGCCGGCCATTGCGGCACCCGCCCGTAGGTGGGCTTCAGCCCGACCAGCCCGCACCAGGCGGCGGGGATACGGACCGAGCCGCCGGCATCAGTGCCGATATGCAACGGGCCGAACCCTGCGGCGCCCGCGGCACCGGCGCCGGACGAAGAGCCGCCCGGCGTGCGCGCCGGATCCCATGGGTTGCGGGTGATACCGGTGAGCGGACAATCGCCCGGGGATTTCCAGCCGAATTCGGTGGTCGCGGTCTTGCCGAGGATCACCGCGCCAGCCGCCTTCAGTCCGAGCACCATCGGCGCATCGTCCGTCATCGGCGCCGGATCCGTCAGGCGCGAGCCGCGTCGGGTCGGAAACCCCGCCACGTCGACAAGGTCCTTCACCGTGACCGGCACGCCGTCCAGCAGGCCGAGCGGGCGGCCGGCGCGCCAGCGCGCCGCACTGTCAGCCGCCGCATCGAGCGCGCGCGGGTTCAACACGACGAACGCGTTGAGGGCGGGATTGTGTCGCGCGATCCGCTCGGTGACCGCCTGCAGGACATCGACCGGGGAGAGCGTGCCGGCGGCATACTGCGCGAGCAGGTCTTCGGCGCTGAGCCGGCACGGGTCTTCGTCCGTCATCGTCTTCGCCTTCCGCGACACGCCGCCGCACTATGGCGCAATCGCGCGCAGGGCCGCAACCGCGCGGCACGGCACCGTGCATTTCCGGGCGAACGGGGCGAAGGTTTTTTCTGGCCTGCGCGCGAGCGAGCCGATACGCTGCCCTGCGCGCGTGATCGCGAAACTCCGGATCGGAAGGATGGACATGGCCACCACAGCAGGCGCGATCGCACCGCCGGCCCCGCACGAAACACGACGCGCGGTGTATGCCGCCGCAATCGGCAACGTACTCGAATGGTACGATTTCGGCGTGTACATCTTTTTCGCCGGCACGATCGCGCACACATTCTTTCCGGCCGATCGCGCCACCGCCGGGCTGCTCGCCACCCTCGCCGTGTTCGGCGTGGGGTTCCTCATGCGCCCGCTGGGCGGAATCCTGATCGGCCGGTTCGGCGATACGCACGGCAGGCGCTCGGCGCTGACCCTGACCATCATGGCGATGGCGTTCGGCACCGTGATGGTGGGCGTGCTGCCGGGCTATGCCAGCATCGGCTTCGCGGCGCCGGTGCTGCTTGTGATCGCACGGCTGATCCAGGGCTTCTCGGCCGGCGGCGAATGGGGCGGGGCGACCGCGTTCATGGTGGAATGGTCCCCGCCGGCGCACCGCGGCTGGTACGGCAGCTTCCAGCAGGCCTCGATCGCCGCCAGCCTGGTGCTCGGCTCGGCCACCGGCGCGCTGTTCACCGCGATCCTGAGCCCGGCCGCGCTCGCCGCCTGGGGCTGGCGGATTCCGTTCCTTTTGGGTATCGTCCTCGCCCTGGTCGGCGGCTACCTGCGCCGCACAGTGGAGGAGACGCCGGCCTATCGCGCCGCGGAAGCCGCGCCGGCGGCGACCGCTCCGGTCGCCAGCGGCGCCCGCGCCGGGCTGCGCGCGTTCGGCTTCACCATCCACTGGACCGTCGCCTTCTATATCCTGCTGTCCTACATGCCGACCTTCACCCGCCAGCACGGCGGCATGACCGCCGCACAGGCGCTGTCGGCCAACACCATCGGCCTGCTGGTGCTGATGGTGCTCATTCCCCCCTTCGGCGCGCTGTCGGACCGGGTGGGACGCAAGCCGCTGCTGCTTGCTTCCTGCGCCTTCTTCGCCGTGCTGACGGTGCCGCTGTTCATGGTGATCCTCGGCAAGCCGGGGTTCGCGGTGCTGATGCTGATCCAGATCCTGTTCGACGCCGCCATCGCGCTGTTCTCCGGCGCCGGGCCGGCGGCGATCGCGGAGATGTTCCACACCATCGGCCGCTCCACCTGGATGACGCCGGCCTATGCGCTCGCGGTCGCGATCTTCGGCGGCTTCGCGCCGTTCATCGCCGCCTGGCTGATCGCCGCCACCGGCTCGCCCATGGCGCCCGCCTATTATGTGATCGCCGCCGCAGTGGTCAGCTTCATCGTCATCTGGCGAATGCCGGAAACCGCGCATGAGGCCCTGCAATGAGCGGCGTGGCGCAGAAGGTTGCGATCGTGACCGGCGGCGCGCGGGGGATCGGTCGGGCCTGCGCGCTGGGTCTGGCGCAGAAGGGATTTGCCGTCGCGCTGGTCGATCTGCTCGAACCTGAAATGCAGCGCACCGCGGCGGAGATCACGGCGCTCGGCGTGCCGGCGCTGCGCCTGACGGCCGACGTTGCGTCCTTCGATCGCGCGCAGGACGTCGTAGCCGCGGTGCAGGCGCACTGGGGCCGCATCGACTTCCTGCTGAACGACGCCGGCCGCCCGATGCCCAAGGGAATCCTGGAGATCACCGAGGCGGAATTCGACCTGACGATCGCGGTGAACCTGAAAAGCTGCTTCAACTACATCCGCGCGGTGGCGCCGATCATGCTTGCCCAGGGCGGCGGGCGGATCGCGTCGATGTCGTCGCTGAACGCGCATTCCGGTGGCGTGACGGCAGCGCTCAGCCGCTTCTCCTACGCCGCCGCCAAGGCCGGCATCCTGGGCATGACCCGGGCACTGGCGAAGGAGCTTGGCCCCACGATCCTGATCAACGCGATCTGCCCCGGGCTGATCCAGACCGAGCTGGCGAAGAATCCGGTGATCGTCGAACGCGGGGCGGAAATCGCGCGCGACGGCATCGCCCTGCACCGGGTCGGCACGCCGCAGGACGTGGCGCAGCTCGTCGTGTTCCTGGCGACCAGCGAGCCTTGCTACATCACCGGCCAGGACTTCAAGGTCGACGGCTTCCAATACAACATGTAGGGCACACGCCATGCAGATAGGGTTCGAAGGGCGCACCGTGGTCGTGAGCGGCGCCGGCCATGGGTTCGGTCGCTGCATTGCCGAGACATTCGCCGGCCTCGGCGCGCGCGTGTTCGGCTGCGATCTTTCCGCTACCGAACTGGCCGAGACGGCGCGCGCCGGCGTCGCCACCACGGTCGTCGATCTGACCGACCGGCCCGCCGCCGCCGCCTGGATCGCGGCGATCGAACGCACCGCCGGCGGGCCGATCGACGTGCTGGTGAACAACGCCGGCGGCGTCGCCGGACAAGTGCCGCGCCCGGTCGAGGACGTGGCCGATGCCGACTGGGACCGCATCTTCGCGATCAACGTCGGCGCCGCCTTCGCGCTCAGCCGCGCCGCGGCCCCGGGGATGAAGCGCGCCGGGCGCGGACGGGTGGTCAACATCAGCTCCGGCGCCGGGCTTGCGCCCTCGCTCACCGGCATCCAGGCCTATTGCGCGGCGAAGCACGCGGTGGTGGGACTGACCCGACAACTGGCGCACGAGCTCGGCCCGTTCGGCATCACCGTCAACAGCGTGGCGCCGGGCTTCGTGCGCACCAACGAAGCGACCGAGAAACAGTGGGACGCCTACGGCACCGACGGCCAGCAGGCGCTGGTGCAGCGGATCGCGCTGAAGCAACTCGGCACCGCGCAGGACATCGCCAATGCCGTCGTCTTCTTCGCCTCCGACCTCGCCCGCTTCGTGAGCGGACAGGTGTTGCAGGTGGACGGCGGAAAATAACCCGTCACCGCGACGGAAGCCCCAAAAAAGGATCACCGACCATGCCTGACCGCAGCCCCCACCCCGACGGCGAACCCTGGCAGTGGCCGGAAGCCACCTGGCGGCGCATCGTCGGGCGTGCCCGCGCCGGACGCAGCCTGCATCCCGCATCCTGGCCGGGCGGCGCGCGCTGCGCGGTGGCGCTGTCGTTCGACGCCGATCATGAAACGATCCCGTTGCGTGACAACGACGAAAGCCCGATGCGCATCAGCCAGGGCCAATACGGCCACCGCCAGGCGATGCCGCGCATCCTCCGCCTGCTGGAACGGGAAGCGATCCCGGCCAGCTTCTTCTACCCCGCCGTCGCCGCGCTGCTCGATCCGGACGAAGTGCGCGCGGTCGCCGGCGCGGGCCACGAGATCGGCATCCACTCCTGGATCCACGAGGCCAACACCACCCTGCCCCGGGAGGCGGAACGCGACCTCACCCTGCGCGCGGCGGACGTGCTGACCAGACTTGCCGGCACCGCGCCGGTCGGCATGCGCACCGCGAGCTGGGATTTCTCGGTCAACACGCTCGACATCATCCGCGAGATGGGCCTGTTGTACGACAGCAGCCTGATGGCCGACGACGACGCCTATGAGCTCATGCACGACGGGCAGCCGACCGGCATCGTCGAATTGCCGCCGGAATGGATCCGCGACGACGCGGTCTATTACAACATGGTGCGCTTCTCGGCCTTGCGGCCGTACACCCCGCCGTCGGCCGTGGAGGAGATTTTCCGCGCCGAGTTCGACGGCGCCTGGGACGAACGCGGCCTGTTCCTGCTTACGATGCACCCGCATATCAGCGGCCATCGCTCCCGCCTGCCGGTGCTGGCGCGACTGATCGCGCATATGAAGGCGAAAGGCGGCTGCTGGTTCGCGACCCACGCGCAGGTCGCGGCGTGGTGCAAGGAACAGGCCGGCATGGCCTGAGAGTTTGTGAAAGAATGCCCGTCGGCCGCCGAAATCGCCCGAAAACCCGGGCAATTTCAACGGGTATTGTTTCGCAAGTTCGATTGCTTTTCACGTTCTGAGAGTTTGCGAAGGAATGCCCGTCAGCCGCCGAAGTCGCCCGGAAACCCGGCCATTTTCAACGGGTGTTCTTTCGCAAGTTCGATTGCTTTTCACCTTCTGAGCCGCACCTACCCCGGCGGCACCTCGGGCAGCAGCGCCGTCATCGCGTCCGGGGTGCCGCGGCGCAGCCCGCGCACCCAGAAGAACAGCCGGGCCGCCACCAGCAGCGCGCTGGCGCCGATGAAACCCGCGCTGATCGGGTGCTGGAGGAACACCGCCATGTTGCCGCCCGACAGCAGCAGCGCACGGCGGAAATTGTCCTCCACCAGCGGCCCCAGCACGAAGCCCAGCAGGATCGGCGCGACCGGGAAATCGAGCGCGACGAACACCGCGCCGGCCAGCCCGAAGGCCAGCACCTCCCACACCTCGAACAGGTTGTTCTGGGTGCTGTAGACGCCGACCGCGATGAAGAACACGGCGGACGGGTAAAGGAAGCGATAGGGCACCTGCAGCAGCTTCACCCACACGCCGATCAGCGGCACGTTCAGCACCATCAGCAGCGCGTTGCCGATCCAGAAGCTGGCGATCAGGCCCCAGAACAGATCGGCGTGCTCGGTGATCAGCTGCGGCCCCGGCTGGATGCCCTGGATCATCAGCGCGCCCAGGATCAGCGCCATCACCGGATCGCCGGGAATCCCGAGGCTCATGGTCGGGATGAAATCGACCTGGGTCTTGGAATGGGACGCCGCCTCCGGCGCCGCCACGCCTTCGATCGCGCCGTGACCGAAGCGTTCCGGATGGCGGGCGAGCTTGTGTTCCAGGGCGTAGGCAAGGAACGTCGTGATGGTCGGGCCGGTGCCGGGGATGGCGCCGAACAGCACGCCGATGCCGGTGCCGCGCAGCATCGCCGGGAAGGCCTGGCGCAGCTCCGCGCGGCTCGGCCGCATGTCGCGCATGCGCATCCGGACCGGCTTGGCGATCTGGTCCATGCGGTTGACGCTGCGCAAGAACTCGGCGACGCCGAACAGGCCGAGCGCGAGGGCCACCAGCTCCACCCCGTCGTCGAGATCGGTGATGCCGAAGGTGAAACGCTGCGTGCCGGTCAGCACATCCGTCCCCGCGACGCCGAGCAGCAGGCCGACCACCACCATCGCCACGCCCTTGAGCGGCGAGCCGCGCGACATCGTGGCCCCCGCCAGCAGCCCCAGCAGCATGATGGAGAAAATCTCCGGCGGGCCGAACCGGAACGAGATCGCCACCAGCAGCGGCGAGGCGATGATCATCACGATGATGCCGACCGAGGCGGCGAAGAACGAGCACAGCATGGTGATGCCGAGCGCCGTGCCGCTGCGCCCCTGCTGGGTGAGCGGATAGCCGTCGAGGCAGGTGACCGCGTGCGGCGGATGGCACGGCAGGTTGAGCAGGATGGCACCGATCGCGCCGCCGTATTGCGCGCCGTAGAAAATGCCCGCCAGCATCAGGATCGCCGGGATCGGGTGCAGCGCGTAGGTCAGCGGCAGCAGCATCGAGATCGCCGAGATCGGCCCCAGCCCCGGCAGCACGCCGATCAGGTTGCCGATCAGCACGCCGAAAAACGACCACATCAGATTGCCCGGCAGCAGGGCGACGCCGAAGCCGTGCCAGAGGTCCACCAGCGATCGGCCCATCATGGCGTCAGCCCCAGCGGAACAGCGGCAACTCGATCTTGAGCAGCCACCAGAAGACGACCAGGCACACGAGCGTCATGACCGCCGCCAGCACGCCCGCCGCGACCGGGGTGTTCTTGCGGTCGCCGAGGGCGGCAAGGAACACGGAGGCGAAGGTGGCCGGCAGCAGCCCGCCCCAGCGCCCGATCACGGCGAAGGACGCGACGCCGGCGCAGATGCAGATCCAGCCGCGCCATTCCGGGGCCAGCCGCGCCGCCGCCACTGCCGCCGCGCCGCGCAGACTGCCGAGCAGGATCGCGAGCCCGGTCAGGGCCAGGATGAGGCCGAGCGCCAGCGGAAAATAGCCCGGCCCCATGCGGCGCAATGTACCGAATTCGTAATGGGAGGCCTGGAAGGCGGCGCCAAGACCCAGCAGCAGCATCAACCCGCCGCCGAGGAAATCCTTGCGATTGATACGATGCATGCTCACCCGCCCGCCGCCACCGGCTCGAACCCGCCGGCGTGGCGCAGCCCTGCGGTCTCAGGGCCGGTCAGCAGGGCCACGAGCGCCTGCGCGGCCGCCGGCTGCGCGGTGCCGGCGCGCACCGCGGCGGCGTAGATCGTGGCGAGGCCGTGCGCCTCCGGCAGCGGCCCGGCCAGGGTCAGGCCTTGCGTGTAGGTGATCTCGCTGATCTGGGTGCAGCCGATGGCGTTGTCTTCCGAAGCCTCGGCCAGCGCGCGCATCGCCGTGGCGCCGTTCGGGAACGGGCGCAGATACGGCGCCACCGCGGCCTCGATGCCGAGCGCGCGCAGGACGCGCATGACATGGATCCCGGCGGTGGACCCTTGCGGGTCCGGCACATAGACCCCCCGCGCGGCCAGCAGGGCGTCGCGCAGCGCCGCGGCGGTCGCGACGTCCGGGACCGGATGCCCCGCCGGAACGGCGACCCCGGTACGAACGCGGCCGAGCGGGACGGCGGGGCCGGCGAGCAGCCCGCGCGCGGCGAGCGCGTCGAGCAAATCCGCCGTCAGGATCACGACGTCGCAGGCCTCGCCGGCCAGCACCCGATCGCGGATCGGGCCGGCGGCATTGAAGAAGGCCACCAGCTCGGCGCCGGTCGCCGCGGTGAACCGCGCCTGGACGTCGGCGACGAGTCCCTTGGAGGCGCCGGCTCCGAGCAGATGCAGGATCATGCGTGGATGTGGATATGCGCGAGCTTGATCACCTTGGCCCATTTCCTGATGTCGCCTTCCACGAAGCTGGTGAACTGGGGCGGGGTCATGATGACCGGCGCGGCTCCCTGCTTCTCCCAGGATGCGCGCAGGGCGGGCTGCGCGTCGATCTTGCTGATCAGCGCGTTGAGCTTGTCGACGACCGCCGGCGGCGTGCCCTTGGGCGCGACGACGCCGAGCCACAGGACCGCCTCGTAGCCCGGCACGCCGCTTTCGGCGATGGTCGGCAGGGTGGGCAGCACGGGCGAACGGGTCTTGCCGGTGGTGGCGATGCCGGTGACCTTGCCCGACTTAATGAGGCCCATCATCGTCGTGATCGCATCGAACATCATGTCGACCTGGCCGCCGATCACGTCGATGCGAGCTTCGGAACTGCCCTTGAACGGCACGTGCACCAGATCGATGCCGGCCATCTGCTTGAACAGCTCGCCGGCCATGTGGTACGGCGTGCCCGGCCCCGAGGACGCGAACGTCAGCTTGCCCGGCTTCTTCTTCGCCAGCGCGATCAGTTCCTGCGGCGTCTTCACGCCAAGCCCGGGGTTTGTGACCAGCACCAGGTCTGCCGAATTGATCGGTGCAATCGGCACGAAATTCGTCATCAGCTTGTACGGCTTGTGCGGGAACAACGTCTCGTTGACCGTATGCGTGTTGGAGATCACGAGCAGGGTGTAGCCGTCGGGCCGGCTGGTCGCCACGACTTCCGAGCCGATGATGGACCCCGCCCCCGGTCGGTCGTCGACGATGAACGGGTGGCCGGTCGCGGCATTGAGCTGCTGGGCGAGGATGCGGCCATAGACATCGGCCGAACCGCCGGCGGCGAAGGGAACGATGATCGTGACCGCGCGATCCGGGTACGTGTCGGCGGCCCAGGCCCGGGTTGCCAGCGCCGGCGGCGCCAGCCCGGCCATCAAGGTCCCGGCAAGGCCCTTGCCGAGCATGCGCCGGGTCGGGGAGAGAATCGGAGTATCGGTCGTCATTGCATTTCCACCCTTCGTTGCGCCGGGACGGCGTTGCGTCATCCAGCCTTGTCGTCAGCGGCGCTCAGGCCGCGACCGTGTTGGTCAAAGTGCCGAGCTTGTCGATCGCGATCTTCATCACGTCCCCGGGGCGCAGGAATTTCGGCGGCTTGAAGCCGATGCCGACGCCCGCCGGCGTGCCGGTCGCGATGATGTCGCCCGGCAGCAAGGTAATGCCGGCAGAAATCGTCGCGATGATGGTGGGGATGTCGAAGATCAGGTCGCGCGTGTTGGCCTGCTGGCGCAGCTCCCCGTTGACCCAGCAGCGCACATCGAGGGTGGCGGGATCGCCGACCTCGTCGGCGGTGACGATCCATGGGCCCATCGGGCAGAAACTGTCCATCGACTTGCCGAGGAACCATTGCCGGTGCCGCTGCTGCAGATCGCGCGCGGTGATGTCGTTCACGATCGTGTAGCCCCAGACATGCGCCAGCGCGTCCGCGCGGCTGATGCCGCGGCCGGGGCGGCCGATCACGACCGCGAGTTCCGCCTCGTAATCCAGTTGCTGGGTCAGCTCCGCGAAGGGCAGCACCGCCGCGCCGTCGGCGACCACGCTCGACGGCGGCTTCGTGAACACGACCGGGAATTCCGGCGCCGTCTCCCCCTTCGCCGCGGACGTATCGAACCCGGAATTGGCGAATTCCGCCGCGTGCTCGTGGTAGTTCTTGCCGACGCAGAAGATGTTGCGGCGCGGGGCAGGGATCGGCGCCAGCAGCGGCAGGCCGGCGAGGCTCTGCCAGGCCACGCTCCCGACCGGCGCCGGCACCGGCCCGCGCGCGATCAGGTCCACGAGATCGCCGGTGAAGCCCGGCACGAACGCGCGTGCGGGGGCGAAGCCCTGCCCATCCGGGGAGACGAGGCCCGGCTCGGCGCGCCCTGCGATCTCGACAGTGGCAAACCGCATGTATCCCCCGAATTGGTTGGTTTTGGTCCATGGCTGGACCGATCGGGCGAGCATATCCATGGCGATTTGCCCGGTCAACGGGGTTTCGCGGCGCCGACCGCACGCCGGGCCGACCCAATCTATACCAATCTGCGCGGACCGGCTAGGCTCGCCCGGTGGCCTGGAAGGTGTTGCCCGTGTCGCTCGCCCGCGATCCCGCCTTTGCCCTGAAACAAGCCCTGCTCGCGAACCTGCGGGACGCGCGGTGGCACGCCGGCGAGAAGCTGCCGACCGAGCGGCAGATGTGCGCCCTCTATGATGTCGGGCGCGCGACGGTGCGCCGGGTGCTCGGCGAGATGGCGGCCCAGGGGCTCATCACCCGCGCCGTCGGCAGCGGCACCTATGTCGCCCCCGATATTGCCGAGACCTTGCCGCACGCGGCGCTGCCCGAGGTCGGCATCAGCCCGGCCGATCTCATGGAAGCGCGGCTGATCTTCGAGCCGGGGCTGGTCGACCTCGTGATCCGCAACGCCACCGCCGCCGATTTCGCGGCGCTGGAGAAATGCTGCCGCAACGCCGACACGGCGCGCAGCCTGGACCAGTTCGAACACTGGGACGACGCGTTCCATCGCGCGCTCGCGACCGCCACGCACAACGGCTTCGTCGGCAGCGTGTTCGCGCTGATCTCCAAGGTTCGCGACGACGGCGAGTGGGGCTTGCTGAAGCAGCGCAGCGCGATGCCGGAACGCCGGGTCGAGTACCAGCGCGAGCACTGGGCGATCCTGGCCGCGCTGCGCCGGCGCGACGCCGCGCTGGCGCGCCAGGCGTTGCGCGATCATCTGGTGCACGTACGGCGCAACATGTTCGGCTATTGAACCGACCCCGGCCGTCCGAGCCGCAACGCGAGTTGCGTCCCCCCGCCCGCCGCCGCCGTGCCGAGGTTCGACAGGCTCACCCCGAGCAGCCGCACGCCGAGCGGCGGCGGGAACAGCGGGCGCAGCAGGTCGATGCCGATCTGTTCCAGTTCCGCCTGCGCGCCGATCGGATCGATGCAGGACCGGCTGCGGGTGAGCAGGCGGAAGTCCGCATACTTGACCTTCACCGTCACGGTGCGGGCGGCATGGCCGCCATGGTCGCAGGCGGCCCAGACCTTGGCGAAGACCGGGCGCAGGGCCGGCCCCACGTCTTCCCAGTGCAGCAGGTCGCGTTCGAACGTGGTCTCCGCGCCGACCGACTTGCGCACCCGGTCGGGCTCCACCGGGCGATCGTCCTCGCCACGCGCAATCCCGTGGTAGTAGCGGCCCGCCTTGCCGAAATGCTGCACCAGGAACGCCAGGGCGCAGGCGCGCAGATCGAGGCCGGTGTGGATGCCGAGCGCCGCCATCCGCGCGGCCGTTGCGGGTCCGACACCATGAAAGCGCGCCACCGGCAGGGTCGCGACGAAATCCGGTCCCATCCGCGGCGTGATGACGAACAGCCCGTCCGGCTTGCGGTGGTCGGAGGCGAGCTTGGCCAGGAACTTGTTGTAGGACACGCCGGCGGATGCGGTAAGGCCCGTCTCCGCGCGGATCGCCGCCCGGATCTCGGCAGCGATCGCCGTCGCCGAGCCGCGGTCCACGCGGGGCGCGGTGACGTCGAGATAGGCCTCGTCCAACGACAACGGCTGGATCAGCGACGTGTAGCGGGCGAAGATGGCGCGGATCTGCTGCGAGACCGCCTGGTAGACGTCGAAGCGCGGCGGCACGAACACGAGGTCCGGACATTTGCGCCGCGCGGTGACCGAGGCCATGGCGGAATGCACGCCGAATCGGCGCGCCTCGTAGCTGGCGGCGGCGACCACCCCGCGCTGGCGCGATCCGCCGACGGCGACCGGCAGGCCGCGCAGGCGCGGGTCGTCGCGCTGCTCCACGGAGGCGTAGAACGCGTCCATGTCGATGTGGATGATCCGCCGCGGGACCGGCGAGGTGTCGGGGGAGGACATGCCGCCGAGAAGCCTAGCACGGAACCGGCCGCGCGAGAACGAAACAGGGTCGCGCGCACATCCGGTTGCCCCCGATCCCGGAAAATCTGGCATCATCGTCGCGGAGCTTTGCGGAGGTCGGGCCATGCCTGAACGCCCTGCCGACCCGCCGGTGGTAACCGGGACGCGCCGATGACGCGCCGGATCGTCATCGTCGGCGCCGGCGTCGTGGGGCTCGCCTGCGCCGCCCATCTGCTGGCGGACGGGCACGACGTCCTCGTTGTCGACCGCGATCCGGCCGGGGACAAGGCCTCGTTCGGCAACGCTGGCGGGATCGCGGTCACCGAGGTCGTGCCGGCCGCCTTGCCCGGCATCGCCTGGCGCATTCCGGGCTGGCTGCTCGATCCGCTCGGCCCGCTGTCGGTGCGGCCGGCGCACCTGCCGCGCATGCTGCCGTGGCTGCGCCACTTCCTGGCCAGCGCACGGCCGCGCGAGGTGGC
>JABBNW010000285.1 GCA_019352115.1 Pseudomonadota bacterium | reverse complement strand
GCATCGACCGGATGAAAGGCCCAAGCAACGCGGCACTCGCCCACCTGTTCGAAGGTAAGCGCGCAGACACCGGCGAGGCATGGGCCGGCCACAAGCGCGAGATCAGCGGCTACGATCTAACGATCGCGCCGCACAAATCGGTGACCCTTGCCGCGGAGTTCGGCACGACCGCAGCCGAACGCGAGGCGGTACGCTACGCGATCATGCTGGCCAACGACGATACGATGCGGTTCGTCGGAGAAGAACTAGGCTGGGCTCGCAAGGGCAAGGGCGGCGGAGAAGGCGCCGATCCCGGCGATGTCGCCTGGATTTCTTTCTATCACCATACCGCCCGGCCCACCGTCCACATCGAGGACAAGACGAAAGGGGTCACCTACCTTGCCGATATTCCCATCCCCGGCGATCCGCATGAGCACATCCATAACGTCCTGCTGAATTTCGTGCTGACCGACGAGGGGCGCGCGGGGTCTCTCGACACCAACCGGCTGCACAGCCGCGTCCATGAATTCGGTGCGTATTTCCAGGCCCGGCTCGGCGGCTATCTGCGCAATCTCGGGTTCGAAACAGGCATGGACGCCCGCGAGCAGGCCGTCACGATCGCCGGCATCCCGCAAATCGCGGTCGACACATTCTCCAAGGGCCGCAAGTCGGTCGAGCGCAACGCCAAGGCCTATGCAGCGGACCACGGAGAGGATTGGGAAAGCCTGCCAGCCGACCGGAAATACGCGATGCTGCAGGCGGCCGAGTTCACCGCCCGACTGAAGAAGACCGGGGATGCAGACGATCGTGCATCATGGCGCGCGCAGGCCGAGGCGATCGGCTGGACGCCGGAGCCGATGATGAATCCCGACCTCCCGGTGTCATCCCAACCTGCGATCGAACGATACGAACGCGCCTACGCCCATGCAGCCCGCCACCTCGAGATCGAGTTCCGGACCGCGGCCGTTCTGGATTTCGAGAAACTGCGCATTCACGCCGCACGCGGGTTTATCGGCACCGGTATCAGGGGGCCGCACGATATCGATGAAGTGGTGAACCTGCTGATCGACCGGGGGATTGAGATCAAAGGCGTCCAATCGGAACTGATCGTCGGCCGGGAGATGAAGGAAATTCCCGGCAAGCCCGCCGAAAAGACGCCGTCGCCCCTGCGGGTGACCCACACCGCCCAACTCAGACTTGAAGAGGCGCTGATGGAACGGGCGCGGAGCGCCGCGGCGAGTCGCGCCGGCGCGCTGACCACGGCAGCGATCCAGCGCGCGATCGCCAACTCAGACCTCGATCTGACCAGTGAACCGGAGCAAGCGAAGGCGCAGATAGCGGCGATGTACGCCCTTGGCACCGGAGGCGATCTTTCGATCCTCATCGGTGTGGCGGGTTCCGGCAAGACCGCCCTGCTGGCGCCGCTCGTGCAGGCTTACAAAGAGGATGGGCGATCGGTGTTCGGTGTGGCCACCGCCTGGCGGCAGGCGGACGCCCTCGCCGACGCCGGCATCGAACGATCCGTCGATAGAGCCGGCTTGATGGCCGGCGGTTGCATGGCGTTGACCCCGTTCCTCGGCGCGATCGAGCGGGGCGAACTGGCGGTCAACGACAAAACTGTGCTCATCCTCGACGAGATCAGCCAGATCGGCCCGAAACCCTTCCTGAAACTGCTCGAATTGCAAGCACGAACCGGCATGGTCATCAAAGGCATCGGCGATCCCGAGCAGGTTCAGACGATCGATGCCGGCAACACCATCAAGCTGCTGAAGGAGATCCTGCCGCCCGATAGCCTTCCCTACATCGACACCACGATCCGCCAGAACTCCGTGCGGGAACGCCAGATCGCCACCCTGTTCCGTGACGGAATGGCCGCGAAAGCCCTGACAATGAAACGCGAGGATGGGACTGCGCGCTTGGTCGGCGGTGATTACGATCAGGTCGTGCAGCGCATCGCGGATTTCTACATCGAGCGGCGTGATGTTCTGCGCGCGGCCGGCGCGCGTCGGGGGATCACGATCTCCGCCCTTACCAACGAGGACGCCGGCAATATCAGCCGCGCCGTACGTGAACGCCTGAAGGCACGCGGCGAGGTCGCACAGGATGAAATCATAGTGCCGGCGATCATGCCGACAGGAGACGGCAAAGGCGAACATCACGACCTGCCGATCGCGGCAGGCGATAAGCTCCGTTTGTTCCGAAGGGTCAGGGGCACCCCGGTCGACGCGCCCCAACGAAATGGTCGGTCGCGCGGCACGGTGGCGATCGGCAACAATGGTACGATCGTGACTGTAATCGAGCGAAGGTCGGACGGATTGGTCCTCGAGGGAATGAAGCAGCGCCGCGCCTTCGTGCCGTGGGATTTTCTGACCGACCAGGCTTCCGGGCGGGTCATGCTCGGTCACGGCCACGCTTTGACCATCGACAGCGCCCAGGGGGTCACGTCCGACGAGCATATCAACGCCCTGCCCCGCGGCAGCAGCGGCATCACCTCCTTCAAAGGGTACACCGCCGAAAGCCGGCACGTCAGGCAATCCTTTACGATGATCTCCGAGGCGGCGGTGATGGAATCGATCAAGCTGGGCCGCGCGCTGGGCGATAATAAACCGATCACGATCGAAGATCTTTGGGGCCGGGTTGCCGCCGATATGGCCGATCACCCTGCCAAGGCGAATGCGAGCGATGTGGAGCAGGCGGATCGCGAAGGCAGCGACGTCCGGCAAACGACCACGCTGTTCCGGCTGCGCCATCATTTCGAGATGGCGGAACAGAACGGCAAGCGCATCAGCCGGAACAACATGGCGCGCCGCCGAAGCGATCTATGCCTTGAAGCCTTCAGGGATCAGGCGTCCGCATTCCGGGAGACACTCGACAGGCAGGAAAGACTCGGAACCGACATCGAAAGGCGGTTCATCCCCGCCTTGGACAAATTTCCAGAAACGTTGCAACATCTTGCCCTCGGCGTCCAAGCCGAACTGGATGGCCGACGCTCCGCTCCGAATGGGCCGACACCCCAGTGATACCGACACTTTCGCAGATCGGCCAAACAATCTATGCCGAACATAGGCGCATCGCTCTTTGGACGGTAAATAGGCAATTTACGATCATCAAGAGGCCTGCGCATATGTGCGCGGATGCCCCCTATTCACTCGCGCGGTTGGCCCGCGCTTCTATGTCGGCACACCGATCCATCAGCGCCTTGAAGGGCTCTGCATCCTCGAGCAATAAGCCATCATCGACCATTTGGCCGTAGTCTTTGCTCAGCGCCGCAAGCCCTTCGCCTGCCGGGACGAGGCGCAGCCCCCCATTCACGGCGGCGTCATAGTCAACCAGCGTGCCATCCGCCCCCTTCTCGGCGAAGAACATGCTCTTGTGGCGGGCGACGGCACTACCGAGCTGGCGATCCGCGAGGGCCGCGGCGGCGATTCCGGCCTCGTCGAGCCGAACGACATCGTGCCAGTGCCGCGCGAAGCGTTCGCCGCGCAGCCTCTCTTGCAGGCAGAAGACATGGATTGCCGTGACCTTCTCCCAGAAGGTCCGCTCGGCGTGCATCACGCGGGGCTGGGCCGATGGAAAGTCGACGCCGTTGATCAATCCGGCAGCGTCGCAAGTCACGTCGCGAAAGCTTGCCGGCTCTCCCGTCGACCGGGCGCCAAATTCCAGCATTACGCTGGGAGCTACGTACCCGGAGCCCGCCGCCGTGGCCTCATAGTTGATGTAGAGCCGATCGCCCTCTGCTCTGAGGGTTGCCGCGAGCGACTGCGCGTCGATCTCGCCAGCGATGACAGGCTGGACTGTTTCGGCGATCCATTCGGGGAGGCGCTGGCGTACCGCCTTCGACCACCGCTTCTCCTCGCTGCGGTTCTTCGGCAGAGCTTCGCCGTTCTCGCCGACAAGGTCGGGCGCGATGGCGCGAATGTCGTAGGTCAGGTCCACGTCCTCGGAAAAGCGCCGGATGACGCCATAAGCCTTGGACAGGGAGGTGCCGCCCTTGAACACCAAGTGCGCGCCGATGTCCGATCCGAACAAGGTCGCCAGCGCCCAGACGACCCACACATCCTTTTCGAGAAGATGTGCCGGGCGGCCGGATCGATCGGCGGCGACGCGCAGGGCCTCACGGCGGTCCTCGACCGGCAGGGGGAGGAAAGCGTCAGCCATAGGCGGCCTTTCCCACGCTCCGCGCGAGCCACGTCGGAAGCTGCGGTGCGGCGGCCACCAACTCGCCGAAGACGCCCGGCGGCATCTTCTGCTTCAGCGTCATGAGCGCTTCCTCGGCTTTGTCGGGACCTAGCCACGCGAGGGCGCGCACTGCTTCCCCCGCCGGCCGGGTCCCCAGGGTCAACTGCCAGCGTGGCGCGTGGCGCAGTTCCACGACCTGCTTGCCGAGGCTCATCTTCCGGCTGCGGCCCGAAGTCAGATAGACCGACCGAACCGGCACCTGCGTCGTCAGGCCAAGCGCGTTGGCCGCAGCCGCCCCGTTCGAGACAATGACCTCGCCTCGCTGGGCGGCAAGCGCCTCAACAGCCTGTTCGACGGAAGGCGCTCGCGTGCCAAACCGGGACGTGATTGGGCGAAGGTAGACCCCCCGCCCGGCGCGGATGAGCTGCCCGCGGTCGGCCAGACGCGACAAGGCCTGGTCCACCGCAGCGCGATTGCCAAGGTGAAGCAAGCTCTTAGCAGATGTGGGCGCCCCTTCGGACTGCCTCTCCGCATATGCCAGAATCTGTTCGCTTAGGCGCGACATGGCCATTCTCCTGTTAGAAAGATAAGCGGTTTTCTGACAGTTTGCAACCTGATGCCCAGGACACCGAAGGCTCCGGAATTTAGGAGTCATGGGGACCAACCGCACCCAGGGGCCTGGGCAGCTTGGACGACGCTGTCTCAGATCCGAAGATTGCGCTAAGGTTGCAGGCCTCCTTCGCCGAGTCTGGCGACGAGAAACGAGACAGGTGGAGGCCCTGACATGCCGACGATCACCCTCTCTGCCACGCCCAAGGGCAATGGCTTCCAAGCAACGGTGACCTTCCCGGGCGACGGCGTTTCAATCAGCTCGGCCGAAACCTATCCGACGATCGCTGAAGCCTTGACCGCCGCTGCGCTCAAATTGCTCGACATGCCCGAACGCCTGGAGGCGATGGACCGCGGTCCTCACCGGATGGGTACGGCCTATATGAGGTTTCCCAAGGAACACCGCACCAAAATCCACTCGACCAACCCCATCGAACGGCTCAATG
>JABBNW010000284.1 GCA_019352115.1 Pseudomonadota bacterium | reverse complement strand
CCGCCGCGGCGATGTTGATCCCCGACGACGTGCCGACCGAAAGGCCCTCGTGGATTTGAGGCGACCGGGCAAGGTTATCGCGATCGGAGCGCTCGTGAACTACAGCCGGGCTGGTCGGCGGGGAAGGCGATATGGGTCGCGAATACCTGCTTCGACAGCACGTGCCAGCCCTGCGCCACGGCGACGAAATGCGGCACGCCGATCCCGTCCGGCGGCGCAGCCGGGCCGCAGGTGAGCTGCATCTGCACCTGCATCGTTGCCGCCGCCAGGGTGCCCCTCCTGTCGCCGGGCCGGCATTTGCCGCCACCGCCGATCAAGGTTCCATCCACCACGAGGTCCGCCGGGGGGGGCGGCCGCCGCGGCCGTAATTGCGATATCGCAACAGGCGCTCCGCTTCGGGCAGGGGCCGGGCGATCGAGTAGTCGCCGCCGCGGTCAATGATCGTCCGGGCGATTTCGGTCTGGGTTACCCAAGGCGTCAATCGTCACCAGCGAGCCGGTAAGTTCCTGCCGCTGCAACAGCAGCGGGGCCGTCGTTGAGGAATATTGGATCAAGCGCGGCAATAACCTTGATCAACGTATTGCGGCTCGGAATATCGTGCCCGAACGGCAGAGCGGCGATGAAGATCATATGCTCCGCTCCCCGCAGGCCATTTTCCATGAAGTCATCCACAACGGCGATCGTCGCGCACAGCACCAACAGCAGTATCTCTGCCAACGGGCACGTAGCCTTCGCCACCTGGCGAGGATTGCGCAGCTTAGCGAAATGCGGCAGGCAAGGATACCAGAGACGGCTGATCCATCGAGGCCTCCTGTCTTGATCTCCCTGCGAATCATATTTTAGCCCGTGCCTGAGTCTCCCACCGTTTATTAGATTGCGTTGCCAATGGGACTCTCATATATTCCTCTACAGATGCGATCCTGGAGAGGACAGCCGATGCGCGACCCCACGTCGGACAGTGAGGTGCCCGGAACGACCGTCCTCGCGCCCGAGGACTGGATCAGGCTGCGGGAACTGGCGCGCGGGCCCCCCGATCTCTGGTGGCGCAACTATCCCCTCATGATCTCCGTGGCCGCGTTCGCGCTGTCGTTGATAACCTCCGTGGTGAGTGCTTATATTGGCTACCGGAGGGGCGTGCACGACCAGCAGGAACAACTCGCGGCAGCCATCGGGACGATTCAGAAGCTGGACTTGGAGAGAACCAATATCCTGCAAAGCAACCGCGGCAAGACGCTGCCGGTCGAAGTCATATTTTTGATGAATGCGGAGATCAACTCGGCATTGAAAGATGCCAGGGACCTCGCGCTACGGCTGGGATCGGATGCGAATACTGCCGAACTCGTCACGGTTGCCCAGGGCCTCGTAGGGCTCGACGACCTTCAGAATGCCAGGCGACTGCTGACCACCGGGCTGGAGGTTGCGCAGAACCCTGACGACCTGTCGGTGGCGCTGCGTAATCTCGGATACCTCGATGCGCGATTCCTGCCGCCCGCGCGGGGTCTCCCCCGCGCGAATGCACGGTACCGGCAGGCCATTGCGATCGATAAGGTATACGACCTGCGCCAGTCCCCGTACCTCGCGGGATATCTGAAGGCGATCGCCGCCTTCGAGTGGGCGGCTGCAATCGCGCCGCTCGACTGCGCGGATGCGCAGCGTCACTTCGCGTCGGGCATTGTCTATCAACGCGGAATGCCGCCGTCGCAGGATATGGATTACGTGCGCCGCATGGCGATCGCACAGGAGACGTCTGGCCTCGGCGGCATCGCCGCCTGCCAGCCGACCAGTACCTCGGGCCTGACGCCGCCAACGCGACCGGCCGGAGCAGCCGGTCGGCCGTTCAGCCCAGCCATCCTGGCACCGGCAGCCCCTTCCCGCGCAGGAACGCCGGGTTGAACAGTTTCGACTGGTAGCGGGACCCACCGTCGCACAGCACCGTCACCACCGTGTGGCCCGGCCCGAGCGTCTTCGCCACCCGCACCGCCGCGGCGATGTTGATCCCCGACGACGTGCCGACCGAAAGGCCCTCGTGGATCAGCACGTCGTAGATCTGCTCCAGCGCCTCGGCATCGGGGATTTTCTCCGCGTCGTCGATCGGCGCGCCCTCCAGGTTGGCGGGCACGCGCGACTGGCCGATCCCCTCGGTGATCGAACTGCCGTCTGCCTTCATCTCCAGCCCCTTCACCCAGGCGTACAACGCGCTGCCGTCCGGATCGGCCAGCACGATGCGCACATCCGGCTTGCGTTCCTTCAGCGCCAGGGCCACGCCGGCGAGCGTCCCGCCGGTGCCGCAGGCGCAGGTAAAGGCGTCGATCGCGCCGCCGGTCTGCGCCCAGATCTCGGGCCCGGTGCCGGCGCGGTGGCCCTCCCGGTTCGCGAGGTTGTCGAACTGGTTGGCCCAGATCGCATTGCCGGCGGCGCCCATTTCCTCGGCGAGGCGACGGGAGACGTGCACGTAGTTGCCGGGATCGCGATAGGGTTTCGCCGGCACCAGCCGCAAATCGGCGCCGATCATGCGCAGGAAGTCGATCTTCTCCGCCGATTGCGTCTCCGGCATCACGATGACGGTGCGGTAGCCGCGCGCGTTGCCGACCAACGTCAGGCCGATGCCGGTGTTGCCGGCCGTGCCTTCGACCACCGTGCCGCCGGGCCGCAAGGTGCCGCGCGCCTCGGCGTCCGCGATCAGATACAACCCCGCGCGGTCCTTGACGGAGCCGCCCGGATTCATGAACTCCGCCTTGCCGAGGATGGTGCAGCCGGTCGCCTCCGACGCACGCCGCAGGCGGATCAGGGGCGTGTGGCCGATCGCCTCCACCAGTCCCGCGCGCCAGCCCGCCCCCTCCCCCGCCGCCGTGCCAAACTCGGCCGTCCCGTGATAGGCTTGCGTCATCGTCGTTTCCTCCGGAGGAATGCACCCATGGTCGAAGATGTCCCGCCCGCCCAGGCCTGGGAAGCCCTGCGCGCCGACCCGCAGGCGCAACTGGTCGATGTCCGCACGGATGCGGAATGGAACTTCGTCGGCCTGCCCGATCTCGTCGCCGCCGGCAAGCAGGCGGTGCTGATCCCGTGGCAGATGTATCCGACGATGGCGGTGAACACCCGGTTCACCGACCATCTGGCCGAGGCGGGCCTGACGCCCGAGCACAAGGTCTATTTCATCTGCCGCACCGGCGGGCGCAGCCTGGCCGCCGCCCAGGCCGCACAGGCGGCCGGCTTCCCGCACGCCTACAACGTCGCCGACGGGTTCGAAGGCCCGCCGGATGCGGCCGGCCACCGCGGCACGGTGGCCGGCTGGAAAGCGTCCCGCCTGCCGTGGCGGCAGAAATAGGCCCCAACTCTTCCCCGCATGAGCCCTTCCGCGCCGTACTCCTATGCCGCGTGGCCGGCGGCGAGCGTCACGCCCGGCGCCGCGCCGCGCATGCGGGCGATCTCCAGCAGCACGTCGGCCTCCAGCGCCTTCTCGTCCATCCGGTATTTCACCAGATCGCCGATGCTGACGATGCCGACCAGCCGGTCCTGATCCAGCACCGGCAGGTGGCGGATCTTGTTCGCCGTCATGACCGCGAGCACGGCCTCGATCCGGTCCTGCGGGCGGCAGGTAATGACCGCGCGGGTCATCACCCCCTGCAAGGAACGGCCAAGCGCCGCCGGGCCGTCCTTGCCGAGCAGGCGCACCAGGTCGCGTTCCGTGAATACGCCCTGCATCTTCTGCCAGCGATCCTGCACCACCACGGCGCCGATGCGGCGCTCGGCCAGGACGCCGACCGCCGTCGCCACGCTGTCATCCGGCAGCAGGCTGGCGACACTGCGGCCCTTGCTGTCCAGCACATGGGAAATAACCATTGCGGCCTCCGTTCGGCAGTTGTCCCGGGCCCCTATATGGGCAGCCGCGGCGACGGCGGCGACGGGTGGCGGCGCCGGGGAGCGGCAACCGGTTGTTTACGAACGCCTGCCAGCATGCCCGCCATGAGCCAGACGCGCGTCCCGATCCGCCCCACGAGCCGCCTGCCGGCCCCGAACCCCGCCGTGCCCGCGCCCGCCTCGGCCCGATCCGCCGATCCCGAACCCCGGACCCGGGCGCCCGGGCCGGACCTGCCGCCGCCACGCGGACGGAACCCTGCCCCGCGCCCGCCGCACGACCCCGGGCTGCCCGTGTTCTCGCCGGCGCCGGTATTCTCCGTCGTCGTGCCCGCGTTCAACGAAGCGGCCGGGCTGGCGGCCTTCCACGCCCGGCTGGCCGCAGTCATGGACGGGATCGGCGCCGGATGGGAACTCGTGATCGTGGACGACGGATCGCGCGACGACACCGCCGCCGTCGCCGCCCGCCTGCACGCCGCCGACCGGCGGGTGGCGCTGGTGCAACTCTCGCGCAATTTCGGCAAGGAAATCGCGGCAACCGCCGGGCTCGATCACGCGCGCGGAGAGGCGGTGATCCTGATCGACGCCGACCTGCAGGACCCGCCCGAACTGATCCCCGAACTCGTCGCCGCCTGGCGCGAGGGCTACGACATGGTCTACGCCGAGCGTCGCGATCGCCACGGCGATTCCTGGCTGAAACGCCGCACCGCCGCCGCCTTCTACCGGCTGATGCGCCGCTGCGGCCCGGTCGCGCTGCCGCCACAGGCCGGCGACTTCCGCCTGATGGGCCGCCCCGTCATCGATGCGCTGCTGTCGTTGCGCGAACATCACCGCTTCATGAAAGGCCTCTATGCCTGGGTCGGCTTCCGCAGTCGCGGCGTGCCCTACAGCCGCGGCCCACGCACCACCGGGCGCAGCGCCTGGACCTACTGGAAACTCTGGAACCTGGCGCTGGAAGGGATCACCGGATTCAGCGTACTGCCGCTGAAACTCGCCAGCTACCTCGGCCTCGCCGTCGCCATGTTCGCCGCGCTGTTCGGCGGGCAACTGGTGCTGCGAACCCTGCTGTTCGGCAATCCAGTGCCCGGCTACCCCAGCCTGATGGCGGTCGTGCTGTTCCTGGGCGGGATGCAACTGATCACGCTCGGAGTGATGGGGGAATACCTCGGGCGAGTGTTCAACGAAACCAAACGCCGCCCCCTCTATCTGGTCGCGCGGTTCGAACCCAGCGAGCTGCCGGCACTGGCCGCAGTCAGATGAAGGCAAAAGGCCAGGGGCTCTGCCCCTGGACCCCGCCAGGGAACTCGTCCCCTGGACCCCATACTGTTTGGGTTCCGTGCGGGTGGGGGGTGTCACGGG
>JABBNW010000028.1 GCA_019352115.1 Pseudomonadota bacterium | reverse complement strand
TTCGGTGTTCGGTGCCCGATCCGCCGGTCCTTACGCTGCGCCGGCCCCCGTCTTCCACCATCCGCGCGCCGGCCGCGCCAGCCCCAGGTTCTCCCGCAACGTCGCCCCGCGGTATTCGCGCTGGAACACCCCGCGACGTTGCAGTTCCGGGACCACGAAGCGCACGAAATCCTCGAACGTGCCGGGCGTGTGGGTGCCGCCGACCACGTAGCCGTCGCAGGCGCGCTCGATGAACCATTGTTCCAGATGATCCGCGACCTCCCTGGGGCCGCCGACGATCGCGCCGTGCGCGCGGCCACGGCGGGTGATCTCCAGGAAGTCGCGCGGGGTGGGGTTGGGTTTGCGGCTGGTCACCCGGTCGCGCATCGCCTGCATCCCGGACATCGATGCCAGTTCTTCGGCGGTGAAGGCTTCGTCCAGGCCCTTGCTGGCAAAATCGAAGTTCATCGCTTCCGAGAGCAACGACAGCCCATCGACCTCGCGGTAGCTCGCCTCGATCAGCGCCATCTTGTCTTCCGCCTCCGCCCTGGTGGCGGCACAGACCGGATAGGCGATCGTGTTCAGCGTGACGCTGTCCGGATCGCGGCCAAGACGGGCGATGTCGGCTTTCGTTTCGGCATACTCGCGTTTCGCCGCGGCCAGATCGGGATAGGCCACGAACACCGTCTCCGCCCAGCGCGCCGAGAACCGCTTGCCGCGGCCGGACGAGCCGGCCTGGATCAGCACCGGATGGCCCTGGGCCGAGCGCGGCACGGTGAACGGTCCGCGCGAGCGGAAGAATTTCCCCTGATGATCCAGCCGGTGCACTTTCTCCGGATGCGCGAACAGGCCGGACGCCTTGTCCACCACCAGCGCGTCGTCTTCCCAGGTATCCCAGTGGCCGAGCACCACCTCCATGAACTCGTCGGCGCGGTCGTAGCGCAGGTCGTGTTCCATGTGCTGCGCGAGGCCCATGTTCGCGGCCTCGCCGTCGTTCACCGACGTGACGATGTTCCACGCCGCCCGCCCGCCCGTCATCAGATCGACGGTGGCGAACACGCGCGCCACGTGGAACGGTTCATAGTAGGTGGTGGAGTAGGTGGCGCCGAGCCCCAGCCGCTCGGTCGCGGCCCCCAGGGCCATCAGCACCGTGACCGGATCGAGCTTCACGCAGCGGATGCCATTCGCCACCGTGTGCGCATGATCGCCGCCCAGCATGTCCGGCATCGCCAGCCGGTCGTCGAAGAAGGCAAGCTGGAACTTGCCCGCTTCCAGGATGCGGCCGATGGTCTGGAAATAATCCGCGGTCAGGAAATCGGTGCGCGAGTCCGGATGACGCCAGGAGCTGGCGAGCGTCGTGCAGTTCTGCGCTTGCAGGAAGCCGACCAGGACCATCTGGCGATCGTGCGGCATGTGCGGCCCCTCCCCCCGGCCCCCTCCCGCGAGGGGAGGAGAGCGGGAGGTTCGTTCAGAACTGATACCGCCGCAAGCCGCCGTCCACCGGGATCACCGTCCCAGTGATGTAGCGGGCCAGCGGCGAGGCCAGGAACACCGCCATCACCGCCAGGTCGTCCGGCTCGCCCCAGAAATGCACCGGGATTTCCGTCTCCGCGAAATGGCGGCGGTAGTCCTCCGGGTAGTTGCGGCGGATCTGTTCGCTCATGATCCGGCCCGGCGGGATAGAGTTCACGGTGATCCCGTGCTGGCCGATCTCCCGCGACAGGCCCTTCGCCCAGGCATGCACCGCGGCCTTGGCGGCGAAGGCCGCGTTCAGGCTTTCCGGTTCGGACTTGCCGGTGATGTTGATGATCCGGCCCCATTTATGCGCGATCATCTGCGGCAGCAGGGCGTGCGTGATCTGGCGCTGGCGGGTGAAGTTCAGGGTCAGCGCCTCGGTCCAGGCTTCCTCCGGCGCGTCGATCGGCAGCTTGCGGCTGCCGCCGGCGTTGTTCACCAGGATATCCACCTGGCCGAGCGCGGCCAGCGCCGCGTCGCGGATGCGCAGGGCGGCGTCCTCGGCCATGATGTCCTGCACGACCAGCGCCGGGCGCGGACCACCGGCGGCGTCGATCTCGGCGGCCAGGGTCTCCAGCAGCTCGGAGCGGCGGGCGAGCACGGCCACCCGCACCCCCTCGGCCGCCAGGCCCTTGGCGATCGCCCGGCCGATCCCCATCGAGGCGCCGGTCACCAGCGCGGTCTTGCCGCGAAGCTGCAACTCCATCCCGTTCTCCTGCCGTTCGATCCGGCGCCGCATGGGCGCTTTCCCCGCGCGCGGGGGCCGGGTACGCTCTAGGCGAAGCGCCAAGCAACGGCAAGGAAGCGTCCGATGTCGATCTACGCCCGGGACCTCGACCGCGCGGCCCCGAACTACGTGCCGCTGTCGCCAGTGTCGTTCCTGCTGCGCGCGGCGCTGGTCGCGCCGCACCGGGTCGCGATCGTGCACGGGGCGCGGCGCATCACCTACGCGGCGTTCCTGGAACGCACCCGCCGGCTCGCCTCGGCGCTGGCGCGCGCCGGCGTGGGCAAGGGCGACACGGTGGCGATCCTGGCGCCCAATATCCCGGAGATGCTGGAGGCCCACTACGCCGTGCCCGGCCTCGGCGCCGTGCTGTGCCCGATCAATACCAGGCTCGATGCCCCTGCGATCGGCTTCATCCTGGGCCACAGCGAGGCAAAGGTGCTGCTGGCCGACCGCGAGTTCGCCGCTACCGTGGCCGGCGCGCTGGAGGGGCTTGCCGACGCGCCGCTGGTGATCGTCATCGACGATGCGGCCGGACCCGGCGGGGCGCCGCTCGACGCGACCGACTACGAAACATTCCTCGCCGGCGGCGATCCCGCGCACGAGCTGCTGCTGCCGGATGACGAGTGGCAGGCGATCTCCTTGAACTATACCTCGGGCACCACCGGCAATCCGAAAGGCGTCGTACTGCACCACCGCGGCGCCTATCTGAATGCCTGCGCGAATGCGCTGGCGTTCGGGCTGAACCCGCGCAGCGTCTATCTGTGGACGTTGCCGATGTTCCATTGCAACGGCTGGACCTACACCTGGGCCATCACTCTTGCCGGGGGCACCCATGTCTGCCTGCGCCGGGTCGATCCCGCGCCGATCTTCACCGCGATCGCCGCCGAGGGCGTGACGCATATGTGCGGCGCCCCGGTGGTCCTGACCTTGCTGATCCACGCACCCGACACCGCGCGACGATCCTTTCCGCAGACGGTGCAGATCGCCACCGGCGGCGCCGCGCCGCCGTCTTCGGTAATCGCGCGGATGGCGGCGATGGGCTTCGCGGTCACCCATCTGTACGGCTTGACCGAAAGCTACGGCCCGTCGGCGATCTGCCAGTGGCAACCGGAACTCGACACCATGGACCCCGAGCGCAAGGCCGCCTTCATGGCGCGCCAGGGCGTGGCACACCCGTTGCTGGAGGAAGCTTCGGTGCGCGATCCCGACACGATGGCACCGGTGCCGGCGGACGGGACGACCATGGGCGAGCTCATGTTACGCTCCAACACCATCATGATGGGCTATCTGAAGAACCCGCAGGCCACTAACGCGGCCTTCGCCGGCGGGATGTTCCACACCGGGGATCTCGCGGTGCTGCACCCGGACAACTACATTGAGGTCAAGGACCGGGCGAAGGACATCATCATCTCCGGCGGGGAGAACATCAGTTCGCTGGAAGTGGAGGAGGCGCTCTACAAGCATCCCGACGTGATGGAAGCCGCGGTGGTGGCGCAGCCGGACGCAACCTGGGGCGAGACGCCGCATGCGTTCGTGACGCTGAAACCCGATGCAGGGCCGGTGCGAGGCGCCGACATGATTGCCTGGTGCCGCGCGCATCTCGCGCATTACAAATGTCCGCGCTACGTGACGTTCGGGCCGTTGCCCAAGACCTCCACCGGCAAGATCCAGAAGTTCGAGCTGCGCCAGCGCACCCGCACGGCCGCCGGCAATACCCCCCACGCGGCGGAGCCTGATCCGCCGCCACCGGAGACAAGTCCATGACGACCGACCGCTGGGTGACGTTCGATTGTTTCGGCACCTTGATCGACTGGCATGGGGGCTATCGCGCGATCCTCGCCCCGCTCGCCGGCGCGCGTACCGACGCGCTGATCACCACCTATCACGGGTTCGAGCGACAACTCGAAGCCGAACACCCGCACCGGCTCTATCGCGACGTGCTTACGACGGGTCTGGACCGCGCCGCGCGGCAGCTCGGGCTTCCGCTCCCCGCCGCCGAGACGGACGTGCTCGCGCGCCGCTGGGGCGCGCAACCGCTCTACGCGGATGTGCCGGGAACGCTCGCCGCGCTCCGGGCCGCCGGGTTCAAAATCGGCATCCTGACCAATTGCGACGACGATCTATTTGCGCAGACGCGCGAGCGGTTCCTGCCGCATCCGCCGGACCTCGTCATCACCGCCCAGCAGGTCGGCGGCTACAAGCCGGGGCTCGGCCATTTTCTTCGGTTCGAGCAAGCGAGCGGAGTTGGCCGTGCCAACTGGGTCCACGCCGCGTGCAGTTGGTTCCACGACATCGAACCGGCGCGCCGTCTCGGCATCGCGCGGGTCTGGGTGGACCGCGACCGCACCGGCGACGACCCAGCCGCGGCCTCGCGCGTCCTGCCTGATCTCGCCGGGCTGGTCGAGGCCGTTACCGCCCTCGTCGCGTAGCCCCCGCCCCCGGCTGGTGGCGACGCGACGCTACCCGCCGCGTGCGGCAATCAACCCGCGCGCTTCCATCAGCGGATAGATGCCGCCGGACTGCATGATCGTCAGCAACTGCGCCGGCACCGGCGTGACCGCCAGCACGTGCCCGCTGCGCGTGTTGCGCACCGTCCAGTCGGCCAGCGACAGCTCCGCCGTATCGCCCTCGGTGAAGGCGGCGGCGACGCCGGGGCACTCGCAAGCCAGCAGGCCGTAGTTCACGCTGTTGCGGAAGAACAGGCCGTTGATCGTTTCCGCCAGCACGAACCCGACGCCGCACAGGCGCAAGGACCGCGCGGCCGGCCGGCTCGATCCCATGCCGAAATTGAAGCCGCCGATGATCGCATCGCCCTGGGCCACCTGATCCACCCAACCGGGGCGGTTGGCCTGGAACACCGCGCGGGCCTGCTCCTCCGGGCTGCGGTAAAGATAGGGACCCGGCAGGATCAGGTCGGTGTTGATATTATCGCCGAAGCACCACACGCGTGCGCCGCTCATGCGAACACCTCCTCCGCCCCGGCGATCTTCCCAGCCAGCGCCGAGGCCGCCACCGTCGCCGGCGAGGCCATGTAGATGCGCGCCGAGGGATCGCCCATCCGTCCCTTGAAGTTCCGCGTGCTGGCGGTGATGCAGACCTCGTCCGGCCCCAGCACGCCCATGTGCCCGCCGATGCAGGCGCCACAGGTGGCGGGCGTGACCACCGCGCCCGCCTCCAGCAAGGTTTCGATGTAGCCGGCCCGCAGCGCGGCGCGGAAGATCGCCTGCGTGCCGGGCGTCACGATGAACCTTGTGCCGCGCGCTACCTTGCGCCCGCGCACCACCCGCGCGGCTATCTCCAGATCGTCCAAGGTGCCGTTGGCGCAGGAGCCGATGAACGCCTGGTCGATCTTCGTGCCCGCGACCTGCCCCACCGGCACCGATTGGTTCACCACCGCATCGGGCAGCGCCACCAGCGGTTGCAGGGTCCCGAGGTCGATCGTGCGACGTTCCCGGTAGGTGGCATCGGCGTCCGGCCAGACCGGCTCGAACGGGCGGTCGTTGCGGGCACGCACGTAGTCGATCAGCGTATCGTCGGGCTCGAAGATGGTGAACTCGGCGGACAGCTCCGCGCCCATGGTGGCGAGCGTGCGACGGGCGTTGATGGACAGGCCCGACATCCCCGGGCCGCCGTATTCCACGTTCTGGTTCACATGCGCGCCGTATGTCCCGGCGATGTGCAGGAACAAATCCTTCGCGGTGACGCCGGGGCGCAGCGCACCGGTGAAATCGTAGCGGATGGTTTCCCCCACCCGGAACCAGGCGGTGCCGGTGGTGACCGCCCACAGCATGTCCGGCCCGCCGACGCCGCGTGCGGCGCAGTTGAAGGCCCCGCCGGCGCAGGTGTGGGAATCGGCGTTCACCAGCACCTTGCCGGGCAGCGCATAGGCGCGATCGGCGATCACGGCGTGGCTGATACCCTGGTCGGGGCCGACGTCGTGCAGCCGCGCGATGCCGAATTTGGCGGCGAATTCGCGCCCGGTCTTGTGGCAGGTGGCGGCCTGCACCGTGGCGGCGGGCACCAGGTGGTCGAATATGATGGCGATGCGGGACGGATCGTGGACTTTGAGTACCTCCCGCCAGCCTTCGGGGAGGAAGGAGAGATCAAGCAGGACGGCGGTGTCCACATCCACCACCGCCACATCGCCGGGCGCGACTGTGGCGGCGCCGGACGCGCGGGCGAGGATTTTCTCCGTGATGGTCATGCCCATGGGTGGTTTCCTCCCGCATGTTGCTTGTCGGAAGGCTAGCGCACGTCTGCGCGCGCGCCCAGAGCTGGGCGGCATGACCCGGATCAACCCGATCCGCTTTCCGCCCGACCCGGACCTCGCGCGGCGCGCCGCACCGCTGCCGGCGAGACGCCCGCCGTCGTTCCCGCCGCCGCGGCGAAATCAGCGGCAAACGCGTCCGATGCCAGCTCGTCCAGCGCCGCCCGCAGACGCGCCGCGCGATCCGGCCCGAACGCCGTCTCGAACCGCGCCTGGGCCTGCCGCCACAGCGCCCGTGACTCCGCGAGCCTGGCGCGACCCGACGGCGTCAGCCGCACCAGCCGGCTGCGCTGGTCGCGCGGGTTGTCCGCCAGTACAACAAGTCCGTCGCGTTCCAACGGCCGAAGATTATGCGCCAGCGCCGACGGATCGATCACCAGGGCACGCGCCAGTTCCCCCAGTGCCGGCGCCGCCCCCGCGCGAGCGAGCCGCACCAGGATCGCGTGTTGCGTCGCGCGCAGGTCGCACGGCGCCAGCACCTGGTCGTAGAGCAGCGAGACCCGCCGGTTCGCCCGGCGCAGCGCCGCCCCGTTGCACAACCCCGCATCCGCCGGCGCCGCCGTCCGAGGCGCACCGGCTTGACGTGATATCGCCATCTGCCTACATCCTCCGTTACCAGCATATGCTGGTAATTTCCCGGCCCGCAAGCACCGGCCGCATCCCGCGTCCGGTCCCCGCGACGAACGAGGCACAAGATGCGCATCCTGGTGGCCGGCGCCGGCGCGATCGGCGGCTATTTCGGGGGCCGGCTGGCCGAGGCCGGGCGCGACGTCACCTTCCTCGTGCGCCCGCAGCGCGCCGCGCAGTTGGGCCGCGACGGGCTGCGCATCACGAGCCCGCACGGCGACCTCGCGCTCGCCCCGCAGCTCGTGACCGCGGAACGGATCGCCGCACCGTACGATCTTGTGCTGCTGACGGTGAAGGCGTTCGCGCTCGACCAGGTGCTGGCCGATGTCGCGCCCGCAATCGGTCCCGCCACGACGATCGTGCCGCTGCTCAACGGGATGCGTCATCTGGATGCGATCGGGGAACGATTCGGCGCGGCCGGCCTGCTGGGCGGCGTCTGCTACGTGGCGACGATGCTGGACCCGGACGGGCGCATCGTCCAACTGAACGAGATGCAGAAGCTGACCTACGGGGAGCTGGACGGTGCCCCCTCGAACCGGATCGCCGCGCTGGACGCGACCCTGGGCGGGGCCGGGTTCGCCGCCGCGGCCTCGCCCGCGATCCTGCAGGCGATGTGGGAGAAATGGGTGATGCTGGCGTCACTCGGCGCCATCACCTGCCTGCTGCGCGGCATGGTGGGCGACATCGCGGCCGCGCCCGGCGGCGCCGATCTCGCCCGGCAGATGCTCGACGAATGCGCTGCCGTCGCTACCGCCGCCGGCTTTCCGCCGGAGGCTGCGTTCCGCGCACGCACGGAGGCGACCTTGACCGCCGCCGGCTCCGGCCTCGCGTCATCGATGTATCGCGACCTGACCCAAGGCCTGCCCGTCGAGGCCGAGCACATCGTCGGCGACATGCTGGTCCGCGCACGCGGGTTCGGCGTGGCGGCACCGCTGCTTGCGACCGCCTTCGCCCATCTGATGGTCTATCAGAACCGGGTGGTCGCGCGCTGACCGCCCGGGTCAGCCGAGCAGCCGCAGCACCGGCGGGTCGGCCAGCGGATCGACCTCCACCTCCGCCCCGTCCGGCACCGCACGGGTGATATCGACATCGAACCCGGACAGCAGGGTGAACCCCGCCAGCGCCGCGCCCTGCACCATGATCGGATTGACCCGGTTCAGCACCAGCGCCGCCGGCGCGATGCCGCGCGCCGCCATCTCGTGCAGCATCCACGCGGTGGCGACGCCGCCCTTCGCCCCATCCAGCACCAGGATGCGCCCGACATAGGACTGCCCCGCCAGCGCGTGATCGGGACGGGAGAACACGCCGCGCAGCCGATCCAGATCGTAGCGGGCGGAGAACCCGTCCGAGGCGACCAGCGCCCGTCCGCGCACCGGCGCGCCCATGCCCGCCGCGGCCACGAAACTCGTCACGACGGCAACCTCCCATCGCACGCGGCAGCCACGCAGGCTTCCATCGACGCCAGCACCGGGTGGTAGCCGTAGCCGCCCAGGATATTGACCAGCTTGGCGGAATTGGTGGCGAGCCGCTGCCAGCCGTTCGCCTCCGCCATCTCGCGCGCGTAGCTCTGGTAGAAGCACATCCCGGCCAGCAACATCCCGCCGGCAGCCTCGATGCGCGCCGTCAGTCCCATGCGGTCGGCGTCCGGCTTCACCTGCGGGCTGGTGACCGCGAGCAGCGGCACCGTGGTCCGCCGGCCGTCGAGCAAGCCGGCGAGATCGCGCAGTTCCAACAGGCTGAGCTGCGGGGCGGAGAACACGACGACATCCACCGCCTCCCCCGCGCCGCGGTCGGTGCCGCGCCGGAACGTCGCCAGGTCCTCGGCCCCGAGGGTCGCGCGCAGCGGCAGGGACGGATCCGCCACATCGGACAGACGTTCCGCCTCCGGCGTGATGCCGACCATGTGGAACAGCGCCACCGATCCATAGCTCGCCAACGCGGCGCCGAAATGCTTGAGTTCGTCCGAACCGGGCACGCGGTCGATCCCGCTCAGCACCGGCACCTGCCAGTAGTCGCCGGCGAGCCGCCCGACCAGCGCGCCGAGCGCGCCCCATTCGTGCAACGCGCGCGGCGTGTCGCGCACCGCGATGTGCAGGCTGGCGCGGCGATGCGCGTCCAGATGGTAGCCGTAGCGCGGCGTCCGCCCGGTGAGGCCAGCGGCCAGCGCGGACGGTCCGCCTTCGAAATTGGAACGCGCGCCGAGCACGCTGTTGGTGTAGATCACCACGCCGGTATCGCCGTAGGCCATGTGCTCGCCGCGCACCGCCGGCATGATGGTCTGGTAGTTGATGCAGGTGTCGGTCATCAGGATGCCCAGCGCCTGGAACGCGGCGATGGCGCGGCGTTCCAGGGCCAGCATCCAGTCCTGCTGGCGCAGCCGCGCGGCGGCGGCGAAATCCGTGCCTCGCGGGTCGGTGATGGTGGGAATGCGGACCTGGCGATCGGTCTCCGGCAGCGCGGCCCAGCGTTCCAGCCAGGCAACACCGGCCTCGCCCAGCGATTCCGTGTCCGCCATGATATGCGCCTGCGACACGAGGACGAAATCCGCTGCGCCCAGGTAGCGGCCGACGGCGATCTGATGGCCGATCGCCCATTGCCTGGCGGGGCCGGCGGCGCCGGCGGCCAGGGCACGTTCTTCCTCGGTCAGGTGCATGTCAGCCTCCGGCCACGGCGGGCGCGTGCAGAAATTCTTCTACCACGGCAATGAATCCCTCCGGGTTGTCGGCGTGCAGCCAGTGCCCGGCATGGCGCAGGGAGACGAAGCGGCAGGCCGGGAACAGGGCGCGGAACAGCCCGCGATATTCGGGCAACACGTAATCGGACTGCGCACCCGACAGCACCAGCACCGGCCCCGCGTAGCGCGCGTCCGCCGGTGCGTCCCACCCGCCGATCACGCCCATCGCCGCGATGATGGCATCGAGCCCGATCCGCCACGCCGGTCGCGCATCCGTCCCCGTGCCGGGCACGAAATTCTGTAGCAGGAACGCGCGCAGCGCGGGATCTGGCACCACATCCGCCAACGCTGCGTCGACCCCCGCGCGGGTCAGGCCCGGGCGCAGCGGCACCGCCGCCATCGCCGCGGCGATCGCCTGGAAATGCGGCGGATACGCCACCGGGGCGATATCGGCGACCAGCAGCGCCGTCACCGCCGCGGGCCGATCGAGGGCCGCACGCATCGCCACCTTGCCGCCCATGGAATGACCGATCAGCACCGCGGGCAGCGCGTCGCGCGCCGCGAGGGTCTCGATCACGTCCGCCGCCATCGCGGGATAGTCCATCGCCGCGGCATGCGGGCTCGCACCGTGGTTGCGCAGGTCGAGCGCGATCACCCGGTGGGTCGCGGCCAACCGCCGTTGCACCAGGCCAAAATTGCGCGCCGAGCCGAACAGCCCGTGCAGCAAGGCGACGGGGCGGCCGGTGCCGGCCTCGATCGCGTGCAGGATCATCGGCGTCGCGCCGGCCACGCAGCCAGCCCCACGCCGGCCAGGATCAGCGCGGTTCCCAGGATCAGATCGGGCGTGATGGGTTCCCCCAATATCCAGTTCGACAGCAGGATGCCAAACGCTGGCGTGGCGAGGAAGCCCACCGAGGCCACCACCGCCGGCAGCACCACCGTCGCCTCGATCACCCCCCAGGTGCCGAGCGGCCCGGCGATCAGCCCGACGTAGCCGAGCGCCGCCCAGGCCCCCCAGTGCGATCCCATGCCGCCGTGCGGCTCCTCCCACCACAGCAGCGGCGCCAGAACCAGCGCGCCGATCAAGAAGCACCACGGCAGCAGCGCGAACATCGACGAGCGCGGCGGCGCACGGCGCAGCACCAGGATGGCGACGGTCCAGCTCAGCGCCGCAGCGAGCAGGAAGAAATTGCCGATCAGGGTGCGCCGCGCGCCCCAGTCGATCGCCCAGGGGCCGATCAGCACCGCGACGCCGGCAAGCGCGATCCCGGTCGCGAGCCAGCGGCGCGCCGGGATCGGTTCGCGCAGTACCAGCAACGACAGCGGCACGACGAAGATCGTGGTGGTGTTGGACAGCACGGCAGTGCGCCCGGCCGCCACCCAGGCCAGCGCGAGATGGGCGAAGGCGAAGAACGCGCCGAGCTGGAACGCGCCGACCGCGATCACCGCCGGCCAATCCGCGCGCTGCGGCAGGCGCAGCCGCCCGCGCATCGCCAGCACCACGGCCGGGACCAGGCCCGAAAGCACGGCACGGCCCTCGGCGAACCACAACGGACTTGCACCGAGATCGATGGCGAGCTTGGTCAGCGGCCAGCCGCTGCTCAGAAACATGACAGACAGCAAAAGCGTCGCGAAGCCACGCCCGGTAGCATCCGGTGCGCGCGCCACTGTTATCCCGGAGTCCGGCACGGGTTGCTTGGCGTAAAAGTAGCGTGACATAAGCAGAAATGGCCTTTTCCCTGATCGCGCGATGCCCGCGCACGAACCACATCGGCGCGGTGTCCTGTGCTGTCGCCATGGCAGCCGGTGCCCGCGTCGTCCATTGTGCCGCAGGTGTCGGCGCCGTGCTCACGCAATCCCGCTCCGATGCGCGACTCGGCGCGTATGGAATGACCTTGCTCGCCGGCGGGCGCACGGCGCAGGAGACCGTGGACGCGATGGTCGCCGCGACCCCGCATGCGCAATGGCGGCAGATCGCGGTGCTGGACGCGGCGGGCGATACCGCGGTGTACAGCGGCGCCCGGATCCTGCCCGAAATGAGCGAAGCGCCGGCGCAGGATGCCTGCGCGATCGGCGCCGGCCTCGTCTCGGCCCTCGTGCCGCCGGCCATGCTGCGGACGCTGCTGGCCGATCCCGCCCTGCCGCTTGCGGAACGATTGATGCTGGCCCTGGTGGAGGGCCTTGCCGCGGGCGGCAACCGGGCGCCCGCGCAAAGCGCCTTCCTGCGGGTGATGGCGGGGCGCGACCTGCCGCTGGTCGATCTGCGGGTCGACTGGGATCCGGCGCCGGTCGCCGCGTTGCGCGCGCTGTGGGATCGCTATGCGCCGCTCGCTGACGACATCCTGCTGCGCGCGGTCGATCCGGACAATCCCGCGATCCGGTCGTAGCGGCCGGTCCGACGACCCGGCCGATCGGGAGCGCGCCTGTCAGGAGACCCTGCGGAACTTGTGCAGGCTGCGCAGGTTGTCGGGTCGCGGCACACCGGGATTCGTGGTCGGCCAGTTGGTCCAGGACACTTCGCCCACGTAAAGATCGCCGTGCGAATCGACGCACAGCCCGTGCGGGGCCATGAACTCGGTCGGCCCGCTGCCGGAATGCAGCCCGCCCAGGCGCGCAAGCCGCTTGCCGGTATGGTCGTGGATGCTGATGCGCGGCCCGAGGTTCGGCGTGTTCAGATTGACCGGCATACCCGGCCCCAGCTCGCCGATGTAGCAGACCGGACATTTGCCCGGCGGCATGAACAGGCCGCACGGCCGATGCAGGTTGTTCCATTGCGTCTCATACCGACCGTTGCCGTCGAACACCTGCACCCGATGGTTTTCCCGGTCGGCCACGTACACCCAGCCGTCGCCGTCGCAGGTGATGTTGTGGACGATGTTGAACTCCCCGGGATCGGTGCCCGGGCCGCCCCAGGAGAACAGCAGCTTGCCGTCCGGCGCATATTTGTGCACCCGCGCGTTGCCGTAACCATCCGAGACGTAGATGTCGCCCTCGGGCGACATCGCCGTATGGGTGCAGCGGTGGAACGGCTCCCCGCTCATGTACGGCGCCGGCTTGCCGGGGAGGCCGAGCGTCATCAGCACCTTGCCGTCCAGGGTGCACTGGCGCACCGAGTGGTCGCCGTCGTCCGTCAGCCACACGGTCCCGTCGGGGGCCATATGCAGCCCGTGCGCGCGCGGGAACACGCCTTCGCCCCAGGAGCGCAGGAAATTGCCGGCGCGGTCGAACACGATCATCGGGTGTTCGCCGCGGTTGAAGACATAGACATTGTCGTCGGCATCGACCCCGACCGAGCCGATTTCCTTGAACGACCAGCCGGGCGGGAGCTTCGCCCAGTCGCCAACCGGTTCGTAGGTGTATTCGCCACTGCCCGTGGTCACCATGGTGCGTTTCCCCCGTGCGGCCGTTCGGCCGGAGGCCAGCTTGTCACCTCCCTCGGGGTCTTGCCAACGGGTGCGCGGGGGGCCGGACCCTCACCCGGTTCGCTTTGCGAACCGACCTCTCCCGCAAGGACGGGAGAGGCGACCACGTCGCCCGCGCGATAGCCGCCCAGGCCCCAAACATGCGACAATCCCGGCGCGACCCCACAGACCTTACGGATCCCCTGCCCATGCGCCCCTCCGGCCGCGCTGCCGACGAACTCCGCCCGATCAGCCTCACCCCCGGTTTCGCCCGCCATGCGGAGGGCTCCTGCCTGATCCGCATGGGCAACACCGAGGTCCTGTGCGCAGCCAGCGTGGAAGGCCGGGTGCCCCCCTTCCTCCGCGGCACCGGCCAGGGTTGGGTCACCGCCGAATACGGCATGTTGCCCCGCGCCACCCACACCCGCGGGGACCGGGAGGCCGCGCGTGGCAAGCAGTCCGGCCGCACCCAGGAAATCCAGCGGCTGATCGGCCGCTCGCTGCGCGCCGTGGTGGACCGCAAGGCGATGGGAGAAATGAGCATCACCCTCGACTGCGACGTCCTGAACGCCGATGGGGGCACCCGCTGCGCGGCCATCACCGGGGCCTACGTCGCGCTCGCGCTCGCCTTCCGCCATTTGCGCAAGATGAACGTGCTGGCGCGCGATCCGCTGGCCGGCCAGGTGGCGGCGGTCTCGTGCGGACTGGTGGGGGGGGAGGCGGTGCTCGACCTCGACTATGCCGAGGATTCCGGCGCCGACGCCGATGCCAATTTCGTCCTGACCGGCGATGGCGGCATCGTCGAATTGCAGGGGACCGCGGAACGGGCGCCCTTCTCGGAGGCGCAGTTCACCGCGCTGCTGGGCCTTGCCCGCACCGGCACGACCGCGCTGTTCGCCGCGCAGCGCGCGGTGCTGGACGCCGGGTGATGGCGCGCCGGCTCGACCGCGGCAGCCGCCTCGTGCTCGCCAGCCACAACCCGGGCAAATTGCGGGAGATCGCGGCGTTGCTCGCCCCGTTCGGGTTGGACGTCGTCTCCGCCGGCGCGCTGGGCCTGCCCGAGCCCGACGAGGACGCGCCCGATTTCGTCGGCAACGCGCGGATCAAGGCGTTAGCGGCCGCGTGCGGGGCGGGAATGGTGGCGCTGGCGGACGATTCCGGGTTCTGCCTCGCCGCGCTCGATGGGGCGCCCGGAGTCCATTCGGCGCGCTGGGCCGGGCCGGGGAAGGATTTCGCGGCCGCGATGGCGCGGGCCAACGACGGACTCGAAGCCGCAGGTCTGGGCGCCGACCGCCGCGCCTGGTTCGTCGCCGCCCTCAGCCTGGCGTGGCCGGACGGGGAGACGGCGAGCTTCCTGGGCCGGGTCGACGGCACGGCGGTGTGGCCGCCGCGCGGGACGCTCGGGTTCGGCTACGACCCGATGTTCTGTCCGGCCGGATCGGTGGCGACCTTCGGGGAAATGGCACCCGGCGCGAAGGAGGCGATCAGCCACCGCACCCGGGCGTTCGCGCAACTTCGCGCGGCGTGCTTCGGCTGACCGTGGGGCGCACCGGTTGAACGCGGGAACCGCCCGCGCGTGCGTTCAGGCTTCGGCCGATTCCGGGTGGCGCAGGTGCCACAGCCGCTCGTGGGCGGCGACCAGGCTTTCCATGTTGCGCCGACGGGTGCCGTCCGGGGTGAGGGGCCGCCGGGTCAGCATCATTTCAAGCACATGAAGCAATTGCTCGGCGACTTCGAAATCGCCCTGATCGCAGGCATGATGGAAGGCCACCAGCACCTTGTCGGACAACCGCCGCGTATAACGCTGCGGCGTGCCGGCCTTGGCGTCGCCTCCCTGGGCGGAGGCGAGGGCCGCGGAGTCCCTGGCTGGATGGTCTTCAATCTGACTCAAGGCACCCCTCATCGCGAACCTTAGGTGGAGCGTCCCCGGCGCTGGGGAGACCTGCCCGGCAGGCGCCACGGACCACATTTTGCGACACGACCCGACCGCTTGCGTCAACGGCCCGCCATGTCCCCGTGATTTCGACCGTCCCGCGGCACGTCATGGGACGGGTTCCGCGTGAAAACCTATGCTCGCGGCCGCGTCGCGGCAAGGGGCAATCCGCCCGATCCGGAAACCGGGGGCACCGCGACGGCCACAGACCCGACCGGCCCGGCCGCCGGCGGGTCGTCGAATGCATCTTCCCAGCTTCCGACGGTCGAGGCACGACTGTATTCCGTGGCACGATTCTCGAAAAAATTGGTGTGCTCGACCGCGTTCAGCATCTCGTCCAGCCACGGGAGCGGGTTGCGCTCCAGCCGGTACAGCGGCTGCAGGCCGAGCTGCACCAGCCGGCGATCGGCGATGTAGCGGATGTATTGTTTCACCTCGGCGGCGGTCAGCCCCTCCACCGGTCCCTGGCCGAACGCGAGGTCGATGAAGGCGTCCTCGTGATCGACGATGGTGGCGCAGGTCAGATAGAGATCGCGGCGGAACCCCTCGGTCCAGATCTCGGGGTTCTCGCCCACGAAGGTGCGGAACAGGCGGATGATCGAATCGCAGTGCAGGCTTTCGTCGCGCACCGACCAGGAGATGATCTGGCCCATCCCCTTCATCTTCCCGAAGCGTGGGAAATTCAGCAGGATGGCAAATGAGGCGAACAGTTGCAGCCCCTCGGTGAAGGCGCCGAACGCGGCCAGCGTCCTGGCGATCTCGGGCCGGCTGTCGACCGAGAACCCCTGCATGAAATCGTATTTGTCCTTCATCTCCTTGTATTTCAGGAACGCCTGATACTCGAGTTCGGGCATCCCGATCGTGTCCAGAAGATGCGAGTAGGCGGCGATGTGGATGGTCTCGGTGTTCGAGAACGCAGACAGCATCATCAGCACTTCGGTCGGTTTGAACACCCGGCTGTAGTGCTTCATGTAGCAGTTGTTCACCTCGACATCGGCCTGGGTGAAGAAGCGGAAGATCTGGGTCAGCAGGTTGCGCTCAGCGCCGGTCAGGTTGCGGTGCCAGTCCTTCACGTCGTCGGCGAGCGGCACTTCCTCCGGCAGCCAGTGCACGCGCTGCTGGGTGAGCCAGGCTTCGTAGGCCCAGGGATAGCGGAACGGCTTGTAGACGGGATTCTCGGTAAGCAGGTCGAAGCTCACCTTGTGTTCGTCGACGGGGTGTTCGTCGACATGGTGTTCGTCGGCGGGGTGTTCGCCGGCGGAGCGCGAAGGGAGGGAGCTGTCCATGCGGGCTGGCCTTGCGAATCGGGGGTAAGAGGCGGGCGCCCAACATAGCAGCGGCGGGACGCCTGACGCCAAGCCCGGGGCGGCCTGGGCGCGATCGCGTGCCCGGGTTCGCTTCCTGCGTGCCGACGGCGTCAGCGCCGGCCCGCCCAGACCCGCGCGGCCTCCCCCTCTGCCGCCGCGGGCGTGGCCGCCGCGCCGAGCGCCAGCAGTCCCAACGCGATCGTCGCCCGCACCGTCTCCACCGGACGCGCCGGCACCACGTCCCCGCGCCAGATCGCCGCGAAGAGCGCCATGTCGGGCTCCGGCACCGGCGCGGCGCCCAGGCCGGGCACCGCCGGCATTTCGACGACGGAGCGCCCGGCGCCGGCCGACCAGAGATGAGCCGCGGCGGGCTTGACCGGAACCAGCTCCGCTTCCCCGCCGCCGCCCTTCAGCAACAGCAGGCGCGGCCGGCCCAGCCGTTCCGCGACGCCCAGATGCACGTCCAGGCAGGTGGGACGGTAGACGCCATCGACGCCGGCCGGCGCTCGCCCCGGATCGAGCAGCCGGGCAACCGTATTCACCGGCGAGCGCAACCCGAACAGCCGACGCAGCGCGAGCAGGCGGTCCAGTTGCGGTGCCAGGGACGCCAGCGGCAGGTACGCGAACCGGTCCCGCGCCAGGGCAGTCACGGCCGCATCCGTGTTTGCCGCGGGCTCAAGTCCGAGCGCGGCCAGCCCGGCGCCTACCGAAGTACCGCTGGAGAACGCAGCGCTCCCGTGCATCAGTACCCGCACCCCGGCCCGCGCCAGCGCCAGGGCTGCCAACAGGAGCCACGGAGCGCCGCGGCTCCGCCCGGCGCCATAGGACGGCCAGTCGAGCATCACCGCGGCATCGATCCGTGGGGTCGCCGCCTGCGCCGCCTCCACCAACCCGGTGAGCTCGGCCGTATCCTCGCCGCGATAGCGCAGCAGCATGAGGAAAGCACCGACTTGTACTGGATCAACCGCGCCGGCGAGGACCAGGGCGAAGGCCTCGCGCGCCTCCTCCCGGGTCAGCGCCCGCGATCGGCCGGGGCCGCGGCCGAGCGTGGCGACGAACGGGGCAAATCGGTCGGGCGGGAGCGCGGTCATTGGCGGAACACAGGCGGAGGCGGAGGCTTTTGTGCGCGCCGCTGGCGCGGCAGGCAGCCAGGCACTGCCGCCATCAGAACAGCAGGCCGCGGGCACAACCATACCAATGGCGCCCCTCGGCGCCGGCCGGGGGCAGCAGCAACGCCGGCAGCGCGCCGGCAGCACCCACCGGCGTAAGGATGCCGCCGTCCAGCAGCAGGGCCACCCGGCCGACGGTCTGGTCGTCCAGTCGCAACGCGGCCACGGCAAGACTGCCCGGGCCGATGCGCGCGATCGCGGTCCAGCCGCCACCCGCCCCGTGGAAGTCCAGCGCACCGGACGCGGTCGGACCGTGCCGCACCATCCCCCGCGCCGCGTAGAACACGAACAGCGCCGGATGCCCGGCCCGCAAGGTGATCTGCAACCGGGCGGTGCGCCCGGACGCTGCCGCGGTGCAGGCACCCGGCGAGCGGGCGAAGTGCCAGATGGCGGCCTCCCGCGCCTCCGCCGGGGGCGGCGGCCGCAGCGGCGGCAACGGCAGCGGCGCGACGGGAGGCGGTGGTGGAACCGGAGGTGCCACCTTGCATCCGCTGAGCAGGAGCAGGACGGCAACGACAACGCAACTTGCGGGCAGGCGCACGGGCGCAGATTCCTGTTGTCAGACGCCAAGCGGGAAGCGCATCCCGCAGCATAGAGGGGCGCATGGCGCTTCGGACAGGGGGCAACTGCGGGACGCCATCGATGTTGATCCCTGTCAACCGCTGGTCCCGCCGGTTGCTCCCGCCGACGGGGCCACCTCGATAGGGTCGCGGGCCCAGGCGCCTATTTCGCCGCGAGGCGGAGCCGGGGAGCCGGCCCACCGCGCCATCGCCGCTCGATCGCCACATGCAGCGCCCAGGCGGTCGCGAGTGGCAGCGCGGCCGCAGCGGGCAACCACAGCGCGGAGAACAGGATGGCGTTCCCGTGCGCCAGCCGCGCAAGCCCGAGCCCGAGCAGTTTCTGCACCGGCTCGTTCACCAAGTACAACGCATACGACACCCCGCCGAGCCATTGCATGACCGGCAGGCGCAGCGCGGCGGCCAGCGGCGCCAGCAGCCGCTGCCCCGGGCTCCCCGCCCGCTCGGCGAGCAGGCAGACGATCCAGACGAGCGGCGCCGCCAGCTTTCCGGCCCCGCCTGCGGCGAGACACAGCAGCAGGACGCAGCCAAGCACGCCGGCGTGGCGGCGGCCGGTCTCCGGCCGGTCGAGCCAGTCGCCGCCGGCGATGCCGAGCGCGAAATACTGCGCCTCGTTGCCCAGGAAGGCGCGGCTGAACCGCCAGCCGGGCGGTGCGACGTGGCTCCAGGCCAGTCCCGCGGCGGCCAGGCCGAGGAACAGCCAGGGCAGACCGGCGCGCGCGCGCGGCCCGCGGCCAGCCGCCAACGCGGCGAGCAGGACGTAGAATTGCCACTCGGTACTCAGGCTCCAGGCTGCACCGAGAAAGCTCACCCAGGCGTAGGGCAGCACGGCATGGGGCAGCAGCCCATGCGTCATCGTGAGATGCGCCGCCAGGTCGCCGGCCCAGGCGACCGGCCAGCCGCCGGACCAGATATCCCGCGCCGGGCTGGCCGGGCCGATCCAGGGCATCGCCGGGAACGGCAGCGCCAGCGGCTGGAGCGCGATCGCGAAGGCGAGCGCGACCAGGAACAGCGGGAAGATCCGCCAGGCGCGTGCGCGCAGGAACGGCCCGGCGCGCCAGCCGAAACGGTCCAGCGAACGGACGATCACCATCCCGCTGAGCACGAAGAACACGTCGACCGCAGCGCCGCCGTGCGACAGCGGCTGCGCGATCCAGTCGGGCAGCACGGCAAACGGCGCCAGGTGCGACAGCATCACATAGACTGCCAGCGCCCCGCGCAGCCCGTCGAAACAGGTCAGTCGTCGCACCGGGAACCCTCCGGCGGGAGAGCATGGCGGCAAGGGATTAACGGGGGACGAACGGCCAGCGCGGATCATGCCCAATGCGGGTCATGCCCTGCGCGGATCACGCCGGCGCGGATCTTGCCGGGAAAACGCCGGCAGGCGCGGAAGACGTCAGGGGTGCAGCGCGATCCGCCCCGCCACCACACCGCTGCGCGGATCAACAAGGACCACTCGGTCCGGCCCGCCGCCGTGCAGCGCGATCGCCAGTCGGCCCCCCGCACCCGCGATTCCGGCGATGGCGGTCCCCGCCGGCTCGTGCAGAACGAGCGCGATCGGCCCCACCGGCGCGGCCGGCGCCGGGCCGGCCGCGCGATGGATGATGGTCACCACCAGCACGGTGGTGCCGAGCAGGATCAGCACCCCCATCGCGATCGTCGCCGCCGTCAGCACCCGCATGGTCTGCCCCGCTCCTTCCGCCCGACGGTCGCGCCCTCGCGCCCGGACCCGGGTCGGGTTATCCGCATCCCCCATGCCCGACAAGCCGCCCATTCGGTCGCCCGCCCCCGGCCCCGCCGCCCTCCCCGCGCCGCCGGGGGCCGCGGGCGCCCAGGCCGCCCTGGGGTCCGGTCCCGCCCTGGCGTCCGGTCCCGCGCAGACGACCGGCTCCGCGCAGGCAACCGGTCCCGCCCAGGTGCGGGCGGAATCGTCGGACGCGGGGGGGCGGGTGGACCGGTTCCTCGCCGCGCGCCTACCCGCGCTGTCGCGCGCCCGCCTCCAGGCGCTGATCGCCGCCGGCGCGGTGTGCCGCGATGGCACGCCGCTGCGCGACGCCTCCGAGGCGGTGCGCGGTGGCGCACTTTATATGGTGACCGTTCCCCCGCCCCGCCCGGCGCGGCCGGAGGGGCAGGTGATCCCGCTTACCATCCTGTTCGAGGACCGCGACCTGGTCGTGCTCGACAAGCCGCCTGGCCTCGTCGTCCATCCCGCGCCCGGCAACGAGGACGGCACTCTCGTCAATGCGCTGATCGCCCATTGCGGGGCCGAGCTCGCGGTGGGCGGGGAACAGCGCCCGGGGATCGTGCATCGGCTGGACAAGGACACCTCCGGGGTGATGGTGGCGGCGAAGACGGAGGTCGCGCTGGCCGGGCTCGCCGCCGCCTTCGCCGGGCGGACGGCCGACCGCAGCTATCTGGCCCTGGTCTGGGGCTGCCCGGCGCCCACCGTGGGGGAAATCGAGGGACCGATCGGCCGCGATCCGCGCGATCGCAAGCGGATGGCGATCCGCCCGCACGGCGGCGGGCGCGAGGCGCTGACCCGCTATCGCACCCTGCGCGCCTGGGCCGGCGGGGCGGTAAGCCTGCTGGAATGTCGGCTGGCGACCGGACGGACACATCAAATCCGGGTGCATCTGGCGGCGCGCGGGCATCCGCTGGTGGGCGATCCGGTCTATCTGCGCCGGGTGCCGGCACAGGCACGCGGGCTGGAGGCGGGGCTGCGCGGCCGGCTGCTCGATTTCCCGCGCCAGGCGCTGCACGCGGCTCGGCTCGGCTTCGTGCACCCCCGTACCGGTGCCGCACTGGCGTTCGAGACCCCGCCACCACCGGACATGGCGGCCTTGCTGGCCGCTTTGGACGCTGCGGCGGAAGGGCCGCGGGAGGGGCAACCCTGACCTGCAAAAGGTCAGCGGTATTGACAGGACTGGAATGGTCCGGTATAAGCAGCGGTGTCGGAGGCGGATCGGCAAGCCCTTCCCCCGATGGTCGTCCGGTCTGCCTCTGCCGCGCAACGGACCAATGCGGCGGCGGCACCTCACCGAAACGTTTGACCCTTGCCATATCATGGACTGTTATTCAGTCCCCGGCGTCGCTGTCTTGTGCCAGTGTGATAGCGACACATCTGCACGCGACAACAACGCCGTCAGGCGAAAGGAGCCGATCGTGGCCTCTGCCGTCATCAACATCGCCCCCGAAGGCAATCTCACGCGGTATCTCCAGGAGATCCGCAAGTTTCCGATGCTCACCGCGGAGGAAGAACTCGACCTCGCCCGCCGCTGGCGGGACAAGGAAGACATGGACGCGGCGCACAAACTCGTGACGTCGCATTTGCGGCTCGTTGCCAAGATCGCGATGGGCTACCGCGGCTACGGCCTGCCGGTCGGTGAACTGATCAGCGAAGGCAACGTCGGCATGATGCAGGCGGTGAAACGGTTCGATCCGGACCGTGGCTTCCGCCTCGCCACCTACGCCATGTGGTGGATCCGCGCTGCCATCCAGGAGTACATCCTGCATAGCTGGTCGTTGGTAAAAATGGGCACGACCGCCGCGCAGAAGAAATTGTTCTTCAACCTGCGCCGGTTGAAGGGCCAGATGCAGGCGATCGAAGACGGCGATCTGCAGCCCGAGCAGGTGGCCAAGATCGCACACATGCTCGACGTTCCGGAACAGGACGTTGTGAGCATGAACCGCCGCCTGGCAGCGCCCGACCACAGCCTGAACGCGCCGGTACGCGCCGATTCGGAAGGCGAATGGCAGGATTGGCTGGTCGACGAGACGGAAACTCAGGAAACCGCGATCGGCGATCGCGAGGAACTGACCGGGCGCAAGGCCCTGCTGGCGAACGCGCTGAAAACGTTAAACGATCGCGAACGCCACATCCTGATCGAGCGGCGACTGAAGGACAATCCGACCACGCTCGAGGATTTGTCGCAGCAATACAACATCTCGCGTGAGCGGGTGCGCCAGATCGAGGTGCGCGGTTTCGAGAAGCTGCAAAAGGCGATGAAGGCCGCGATCGCCGAACAGCGCATGCAGGTCGCCGGCGCCGGCCGGATGGCGGCGCTGGAGGGTGCGGGCGCGCGCTAAGCCAGTCCGCCCGGCCGTCGTCCCGCCGAAGGTTGCGCGCGGGCTTCCGAGAGTGACGACCGACGCGCCCGCATGGGCGCGTCGGCGCGTCCGGGCCATGGATCGTCCGCCCGGCCCGGTGGCGCCCGGCTCGATAGCGATCGCATGCGTGACAGGTCGGGCCGGCCGGCATAGGCTTCCCCTCGAAATTCATGGAGGGAACCGCGCCATGGCCGACGACGCCCCGCTCGCCGCCCGGGTGGTCATCCCGGACGAGGTCACCCCGATCGCCCCCTTCGGCCTGCAAATGCGCGTGATGCTGCGCAGCGCGGATACCGGCGGGCAGTTCTCCGCGATCCACTGCATCCACCGCCCCGGCGAAGGCCCGCCGCCGCATCTGCACCGCGAGCAGCAAGAGTATTTCCTGGTCCTCGCCGGCACCTACCGGGTGCAGGTCGGCGACGCGCCGGCGCGCGAGGTGGGTCCGGGGACCCTGATCTTCGTCCCCAACGGCACGGTGCACAGTTTCAGCAACGTCGGCGCCACCGACGCGGCGATGCTGGACTGGAGCCTGCCCGGCGGCCAGGACCGGTATTTCGAGGAGATCGACGCCTTGCAGGCCGGCGCCGGTTTCGATTTCGCGGCCATCGCGGAGGTGAACGCCCGCCATGCGACGGAGTTTCCCAGCGGGCATTGAGGCGGGCGGGGGCGACCGGGGATCGGATCCTGGAGGTCGGCAATCCATGGCGCTGGTTGTGAGCGTTACGCTTTCGCATCGGACCCAGGCCTGTCCACACGCCGTATGCTGTCGTCTGGAACGACTACGGGTGCAATTATTGCGGCACGCCGTCAGGCCGGCGTGTTGGGCCGCCGACCCCGGTGAGCTTCACCACCAGGGGCGCCGCCGCGCCGGTCCAGCGGTAATCGAAATGATCCCCCTGCACGACGGGCGGCAGCAAGGACGGCCGATAGACCACCACATTCGTGCCGACCGCGCCGCCCTTCCACTTGTGATAGGTCAAGCCGCCACGCCGCCCAGCAGGCTGCGCTGCTGCGCGACAGAAGGCGCCCATTCGAGGGAGATGTTGAAAAAAACCGCAGCCCGGGTGCCGACAGGCGGGCACGCGCCGCCGGGTCGTGTCGCTGGGCGAAGGACAGCCCGTCACCCGCGTCCGCCAAGATCGTCGCTGCCTCGCCTAGCATGCGCCGCTCCATATATGGACTACTTCTCTGGATGCGGAGCCATGCAGAGCCAAGGTCAAGGGCAGTGGGGAGAGGGCGGCCCAGGGGGGCGTGGGGAGATCGAGACACTGGCCACGTCCACCAATCTCAGCATCCGGCAGATTCAGAAGAAGATCACAGGGCGCGCCAGCCGGAGCACCGTTGGCGAGATCACAAAGCGGGCCCGCGCTCCCGAGCCTCCGGCCTTGTGGCCGATTGTTTGCACGTATCCTGAACCTACTCGTCCTTCATTCCGTTGACCTGTTCTTGACCTTCTTTGATAAGCCGCCGCAATTCGTCCCGGTCCAGTCCGATCATGAGCCCCTGGTCCGACAGGATCGTCGGCGGCATCCCGTTCTCCAGCAGCAGCTTCGTCATCACACCGAACATGATGAGTCGCCCGTTCGCATCCTTGAACGGATGGATCTGCCCGAGCTTGCGGCAGCAGTCGATGATCGCATCAAGCTTCCCGTCGATGTCCTCCCCCGCGGTCTTCACATCGCGCTGATATTTTGCGAGCGTGCAAGTCATCAGCTTTTCGACCGCTTTCTGTGCCGTTTCGGTATCCATCTGATACGCGGCAGTGACGACTGGCACGTCCTTCTCGCCAAGTTTCGTCATGTTCACCTGGAAATAGGGGGCGTTGATCTTGGGCTCCGGATCGTCCGCCAGCGCCTCCTGCAACTCCTCCCGCAGCTCGCCGAGTTCATCCATCCCGTCGTCTGTGAAATCCTTGCAGAGGCCCCAGCCGTTCTCACCACGCTTGACCCCTTGCTCCTGGAAGTTCTTTCGCCCCATGAGAGTGCCAGGAAAATTCCGCGCCAGGCCCGAACCGGCTTCGGTCGTGACGTGCTCGCTCATCGCCGCATGAAGATCCTTGATCATGTCGACGGAGATCGGCTCGTCGATGCGGTCCACCACCAGTTCCAATCCGCTCATCATCCCGGCCATGTATCCGGCAGACCGGTCGTAGAGGTGTTTGTCATTATCCTTGTGCGCCTTGCCATCCATCAGAAAGCGCCAGTATTCCTCCGGCGGCAGGCTCTTCAGTCCCGCAAGTTTGGGATTCTCCGATTCGGCAACCTGAATGCCGATCACGCCCTCCAGTATCTCGGTCTTGCTCTTGAACAGCACTTCGTGCGCATCGAGCGACAGGCCTTTGTCATCGAGCGCATCGTTGGTCATTTCCTCGATTTTTCGCGCTGACTTCTTCGTGCTGGGCAAGTCCCGCACCGCCTCCTGGGCCATGGCCACGTCCGGCGATGTTTTGAGCTCGTCCGAGATTTCATCCAGATCGTCCTGCCGGACGTTCAACACCTTGACGTTCTTGCCTTTTTTCGAAGCACCACAGCATTGTCCCACGGCGCATCACCTCCCGGCTTGTCAGGTTGCCTGCACAGTTCAGGCTGAAAAAACTCTACGTGGCCTCTACCGCCTCGAGTTCCGCCGCGGCGATCGCCGGCGCCGCGGCGGCATGCCGCTTCGCCAGGCGCTGTCGCAGCACCGGCCACTGCGCCACGTCGACCCCCTGCGTCGTAAAGACGAGCGAGCCGCCGCCAAGGCAGCGAAGTACCCCGGCAACCGCGTCCACATGCGATTTCGGGAACCGGCGATACAGCCCGGCAGCGCGCGCGGCGAACGCCGAGCCATCGGGATCATCGATAACCGCGGAAAGCGAAAGGAAGATGCCCGATGGTGCGGTGCCTGTCAGCCAGAACCAACATTCGGCGCCGGGCCGCAACCCGGCAAGAATCGTATCCGTCTCGGCGGATGTCGCGGGTCCGGGCCACCGATCGATGCCATCCCACAGCGCGGGCTGCTCGATCACCTCCGCGGCCCTGCCGAGCGCGGCGCGCACCAAGCGGCAGCCCACAAGCCGCCGGAGCGCCGGGTGCTCCGCCATGTTCCGTCTGACCCAATCAGCAAGCACAGGCAGCAGCGCAGCATCGAGGTGCGGGCTGATGAACTGCAGGATCCCGTCCTCCGTGGCGTAGACGATGCCCGTCTTGGGCCGCCTGGCGCCGTCAGCCTCAGCAACGTCGATCAGCGCATTCATGTAATCCCGGTTCGGATCCGAGACGACCGATTGCACGAGCAGCGGCGGACCGGACTTACCCGGCGCGTCCGTCATCCAAAACCACAGACGTTCACCGGGAAGGCAGCCACCGAGCACGGCGGCCACCGAAGCATGGTCGGCGCGCGCGAGACCGGTCCACACTGCCTTGTCCCGATAGATCGTGAGCCGATCGAGCTCGATTGCACGAACAGCTTCGTCATTCACCACGGCGGCATCGATCCGTGCTGCGCCGGCGCCGACCAGTGCCGCGACGGCCGGCGTCCCGGGAGTCGCGTCCCTCGCCCAGCCGACGATCCGCGCGAGAAGATCGGCCGGATCATGTTGGCCACAGAACACAACCCGGAAATCGTCCTCCACCAGCACCGCGCCAACAATCGCATCGCCGGTTTCGTCCCTGGCACCACGGTCTGCGGCGCGAGGCCGTACCTGCACGAGCCGCAGGCCGGGCTGGCGCACGCCGTCGAAAACGAAACGATAACGATATCCGGGTGCGCGCGTCGACAGCAGGCGCGTCAGCTCGGCGTCGCTCATGTCTCTGCCCCGCTCGACCCGGCAAGCCCTTTGCAGGCGCCGCGAATTTCCGTCAGCATCGCGGCGATCTCCGCCTGCATGTCAAGCCCCTCCGCCCGCTTCGTGTTGTACCCGGCGACGACTTCGGAATTGGCATCCGACTCGCCCTCCTCCGACTCCGGCGATACCAACCGGCGTTTGGCTGCCTCCGCTTCGTCGAGCAACCCCGACCAGCGTTGTAGCTTGCGGCCAGCAGTGTCGAGCAGATCAGCGACCCCGAGCATCTGGTCCTGCGGCGCGATCGACACGCCGGGCGCGAGATCGCCGGTCGACATCTCCGGCTCGTCCAGGACTGCTGCGATGAACTGCGGCGCGAAACCGGTTAGAAGATCGGGCAGTTCGGCATCGTCAGCGGGCAGGCTGGTCGACTTCGCCGCCGACACCAGAGCGGTAGTCAGCGCATTCGCCGGCGACCCGGCTGGCCGCGGCGCCACGGCGAGGCTCGCTGCTTGCACCGCCGGCCTGGCGCTGGAGACGCGAACGCTAAGCACCCGCACGACCCATTCATCGCGCGCACGCCGCGTGGCATCTGGTGCCGCGCCGTTCGAGTGACCAAACATTGCCGCTCTCCACTCCCGCCGCGTCCGCGCCGTTACGGCCCCGATGCCGTGTTACCGCATTTTTTTACCCACCAAGTGGCCGCGTCAAGTTGCCGCCCTGCTGCGCACCCAGCAGAGGCCGAACGTTACGTCCGTTCACCGCCGTCGGACCAGACCCGTCCTGGCCGACCAGCGCCGGCAGCAGCGTCGGCCTGAACGAAATGTCGGTCTATGGAACGCTGGGCGCGGGCGGACCGCAGAGCGTGGCCGTGCCGGAACCGGCCGCGCTGCCCGTGTTCGCCGCGCCCTCGGAAAGCCTGCTGCTGCGCCGGCGCCGCAAACCGCACTGAACCGCTCGATCCACGACCGCGTCCGAGGCGTTCCCGGGCACGAATTCCCGCCCCCGCCCGAGGTCGGTCTCCACCGGGACCGTCGTTGCCGGCGTCACGCCGGCGGACGCGGCGGTGGCGGCGCCGCAACCGCCCCCGCCAGCTCGTCCAACGGCCAGCGCGGGCGCGGCGCCACGTCCAGCGCATCGACCAGCCCGAGCCGCAGCCGTTCGATCCCGGTCCACGCCACCATCACCGCGTTGTCGGTGCACAACGCCACCGGCGGCACCGCGAGCCCGAACCCGTGTGCCGCCGTCGCCGCGCCCAGCGCCGCGCGCACCGCCCCGTTCGCCGCCACGCCCCCCGCCACCACCAGCAGCCCCGCCACCCCCGGATGCCGCTCGCCGAACATCGCCATCGCGTGCCCGGCGCGGTCCGCCAGCACCGCGGCCACCGCGGCCTGGAACCCCGCCGCCAAATCCGCCGCCACCCGCGGCTCCAGCGCGCCGGCGCCGAACCGCGCCACCGTCTGCGCGACCGCCGTCTTCAGTCCGGAGAAACTGAAATCGCACCCCGCCCGCCCCAGCATCGGCCGCGGAAACGCGAACCGCGCCGGATCGCCCGCCGCCGCCAGACGTTCCAGCGCCGGTCCGCCCGGCCAGGGCAGACCGAGCAGCTTCGCCACCTTGTCGAATGCCTCCCCCGCCGCATCGTCGACCGTGCCGCCGAGGCGCACGTGCCGCCCTACCCCCTCCACCGCCACGCATTGGCAATGGCCGCCGGAGATCAACAGCAACAGATACGGAAACGGCGCCCCGCCGGGGACCAGTCCAGGCAGCCGCGCGGTCAGCGCATGCGCCTCCAGATGATTGACCGCGACGAACGGGAGGCCTGCCGCCAACGCGATCCCCTTGCCCATCTGGCTGCCGACGATCAACCCGCCGATCAACCCCGGCCCGGTCGTCGCGGCCACCCCGCCGAGATCGGCGAACCCCAGCCCCGCCTGGTCCATCACCCCGCGCACCAACCCGGGCAGCAGCGCCAGATGCGCGCGCGCCGCGATCTCCGGCACCACGCCGCCGAACGGGGCGTGGCTCGCCTCCTGGCTCGCCACCAGCGCGGCGAGGATGCGGCCGTCGCCGGCGAGCACCGCCGCGGCGGTCTCGTCGCACGAGCTTTCGATCCCGAGCACCGGCCGCCCGCCCGCCAGGTCCATCAGCCTGCGAATCCCTTCACGCCAGCGCGCCCATCATCCGCACGACCGGCCCGCGCCCCTTTACCGCTCGTGTCCGGCGGTAATAGGACAGGGTGATGAACCCGGCCACAGCGCCCGCGCCGCACGCCCCCGGTCCGCCCCCGTCGGCCGCGGGCACCGATGCCCGCCCGGACGCCGGGACGCTGCGGATCGGCACCCGCCCCTCGCCGTTGGCGCTGGTCCAGACACGCGGCTTCCTCGCGCTTCTCGCCGCCGCGGGCGCACGCCTGCGCGACCGCGCGGGCGCGCAGGAGGTCGTAATCCGCACCACCGGCGATACGGTGCAGGACCGCCGGCTCGCCGATATCGGCGGCAAGGGCCTGTTCGCCAAGGAAATCCATGAGGCGCTGGCCGACCGCCGCATCGACTGCGCGGTGCACAGCCTCAAGGACCTGGAAACCACACTACCGCCCGGGATCGTGCTCGCCTGCGTGCTGGCCCGCGAGGACGCGCGCGACGCCCTGATCCTGCGCGCCGCCGTCGGCCCGATCGACCCCGCGCATCCCTTCGCCACGCTGTCGCCCGGCGCCACGGTGGCCACCGCTTCGCTCCGCCGCCAGGCGCAACTGCTGCACGCCCGCCCCGACCTGCGGGTCGTTATGCTGCGCGGCAACGTGCAAACCAGGCTCGACAAACTCGCCGCCGGCGCCGCCGACGCCACAATGCTCGCGCTGGCCGGGCTGCGCCGGCTCGGCCTCGACCACCACGCCGCGGTGGCGATCGATCCCGATACTCTCGTGCCCGCTGCCGGCCAGGGCATCGTCGGCATTACCGTGCGCGCCGACGATACCGAACTGCGCGAACTGCTAGCGCGCCTCGCCGACCCGGACGCACACGGCGCCGCCACCGCGGAACGCAGCCTGCTCGCCGCGCTGGACGGCTCCTGCCATACCCCGATCGGCGCTTACGCACGCTGCGCACACGGCACGGTCCACCTCACCGGCCTCCTGGCGCGCCCCGACGGCACCTACCTCGACCGCCAAAGCCTGAGCGGACCGGCAACCGACGCCGCCCGCCTCGGCACCGAACTCGGCACCGCCCTGCGCAGCAACGCGCCGCCGGACGTGCTCGGCTGACGGCGGGCATGGGGCACGCCCATCCGGGTGGTTCGGGGCCGTGGGCGGCAAAGGCCAGGGGGCGCTGCCCCCTGGACCCCCGCCAAGGGCATCGCCCTTGGAACCCTTCCGTT
>JABBNW010000283.1 GCA_019352115.1 Pseudomonadota bacterium | reverse complement strand
CAAGGGGGGAGGGAGAAGGGCTCCGTCCGGTCAGCGGCGCAGGCTGAGGCGGCCGATGAGCGTCTCGTACCGCTTCGCGTTCTTCGCCTTCAGGTAGTCGAGCAGCCGGCGGCGGCGGCCAACCAGCATCAGCAGGCCGCGGCGGCTGTGGAAATCCTTCGCGTGCGTTTTCAGGTGCTCGGTCAGGTTGATGATCCGCTCGGTGAGCAGGGCCACCTGCACCTCCGGGCTGCCGGTATCTTCGGCCCCGGTGGCGTAATCGGAAATGAGCGCCGTACGGCGCTCCGCAGTGATCGACATCTTGGGTACTCCTGATCGGGGTTGCGGGTCGCGTGCGGGATCAGAGGATCCGTTCGGGCTTGCACAAACCGTCCTGCAGACGGCACAGCCCGATCACGCGGCCCCCCGCCATGGCGCGGGCAAGACCCCCTTCGGGGTCGGCCGTGCCTGGAATCCGGCCCATCAGCGCCACCAGGCTGATCGCCTGGCCGTTGATGAGCTGGGTGGCCTCCGCCTCGGTCAGGGCCAGCGCCGGGATGTCGGCCAGCGCGGTCGCGACCGGAAGCAACAGGTCCGGGGAAGCCCGGGCCGTATGGTCCGGACCGGCGATCTTGTCCAGTGGAATCGCGGCTGCCTCGGCGAAGGGGCCGACCCGCAGGCGGCGCAGGGCGGCGACATGACCGAGGGTGCCGCAGGCCACCGCCAGGTCGCGCGCCAGGCTGCGCATATAGACGCCCTTGCCGGATTGCACCTCGAACACCGCCGTGTCCGGGTCGGGGCGGTCCACCAGATCGAAGCGATCGACCCGTGCCGCGCGCGGTTCCAGCACCGGGGCGCGGCCCTCGCGGGCCATGTCGTAGGCACGCTCCCCGGCGACCTTCACCGCCGAATAGGCGGGCGGGGTCTGCTGGATGGTGCCGCGGAAGGCCGGCAGGGCGGCTGCGATCTCGACATCGCTCGGCCGGTGTGCGGAGGTCCCGGTCACCTGCCCGTCGGCGTCGTCGGTGTCGCGGGCCTCCCCGAACTTCAAAGTGAAGCGATAGAGCTTGGTGCCGTCCATCACATAGGGCACGGTCTTGGTCGCGGCGCCGAAGGCGATCGGCAGCACGCCGGTCGCCAGCGGATCGAGCGTGCCGCCGTGCCCGGCCTTCTGGGCGTCGAAGGCGCGGCGGACGCGGTTGACCACGTCGGTGCTGGTGAGCCCCGGCGGCTTGTCGATGATCAGCCAGCCGTCGAGCGGCCGGCCGCGCGGCTTGCGACGAGGCATGGAATTCTCCGGGTCGGAGGGGCGGGGGGCGCGGCAAGGCGCCGATCCCCGGGGCGGGCGCGCGTTCTGGCACGCGCGGGCCGGCGGCGGAATGGCCCCCGGGGCAGGGGGCGGAAAATTCCGCGGCAAAAAAATTCGGCGCCGCCTGCATCCGCCAGCCGGGCTGCAAGCGATGGGGAACATGCGGCCGCGCGCCGCGCCATCCCGAGGAGACCCGCCGATGAAAAAATATGCCCTGTTCGCCGCCACCGCGCTCACCGCCGCCACCCTGGCCGGACCCGCCGTGACCTCCGCCCAAGCCGCGACGAACACTGTCATGGTCGGCGGTGCGGCCATGTACCCGAGCAAGACCATCGTCGCCAACGCTGTGAACTCGGCCGATCACACCACCCTGGTCGCGGCGGTGAAGGCGGCTGGGCTGGTCGGCGTGCTGAGCGGCAAGGGCCCGTTCACCGTGTTCGCCCCCACCAACGAGGCGTTCGCCGCGCTGCCCAAGGGCACCGTCGCCACCCTGCTCAAGCCGCAGAACAAGGCCGAGCTGACCAAGATCCTCGAGTACCACGTCGTGGCCGGCGACTACACCACGACGAAGCTGCGCGCGATGATCCTGCACGACGGCGGCACGGCGACATTGAAAACCGTCGAGGGCCAACCGCTCATGGTGATGATGAACGGGTCGAGCAACCTGGTCGTGAAGGACGCGAAGGGCGACGTCGCGGACATCACGGTAGCCGATGTCACCCAGTCGAACGGGGTGATCCAGGTCGTCGACCACGTGCTGATGCCGTAACCGCGATCGCGCCGCCCGGGCCTGTGCACGGCCCGGGCGTGGCACGATCAGTGAGGGGGCCACGGGATGGAGCGCAGTTTCCCCCCAGGCCGCGCTCCTCCCCCGTTCGCGCGCAGGCGCGAACCCGGCCCCCTCGCCCGCCGTGCCGTCAGGCGCCGCGCGCCAATTCCCGTTCGATCAGGCGCGCGAACAGCGCCGCGCCGTACGGGATCGCCGCGTCGTTGAAGTCGTATTTCGCGTTATGCAGGGCGGCGCTGTCGCCGTTGCCGACATTGAGATAGGCGCCCGGCACCTGCTCCATCATGAAGCTGAAATCCTCCGAGCCCATGCCCGGCGGCTTGGCGCGCTCCACCGCGGCATCGCCGACGAGGTCGGCCGCCGCATCGGCGAACGCCTGCCCCGCCTTGGGATCGTTCACCAGCGGCGCGAAGATCACCCGGAAGTCGGTCGTCGCCGTGGCCCCGAACGCGGCCGCGACGTTGCTGGCGATGCGCGCGATCCCGCTTTCCAGCATCTCCAGGGTTTCGCGCTGCATGGCGCGCGCGGTGCCGGCCAGGGTGGCGCTGCCGGGGATCACGTTGTAGGCCGCGCCGCCCTCGATCTTCGTGACGCTCAGGACCGCCGCCTTCCAGGGCGAGAGATTGCGGGCGATGAGCGATTGCAGCGCGGTGCCGATGTGGCAGGCGACCAGCACCGGGTCGATGCTTTCTTCCGGCCGCGCGCCGTGCGCGCCGCGGCCGGTGATCACGATGTCGAAGAAGGCGCCGCCGGCGGACGATGCGCCGGGGCTGATCGCGTACGTGCCGACCGGCATGCCCGGGCGGTTGTGGATGCCGAACACTTGTTCGCACGGGAAGCGTTCGAACAATTTATCTTCCAGCATCGCGAGCGCGCCGCCGGCGCCTTCCTCCCCGGGCTGGAAGATGAAGTTCACCGTGCCGTTGAAGGCACGCGTTTCCGCCAGGTAGCGCGCGGCGCCGAGCAGCATGGTGGTGTGCCCGTCATGACCGCAGGCGTGCATCACGCCAACGTTGCCGCTGGCGTAGGGCACGCCGGAGGCCTCCGCGATCGGCAGCGCATCCATGTCCGCGCGCAGCCCGATCGCGCCGGGACCATTGCCGGAGCGCAACACGCCGACCACGCCGGTGCCGCCGATGCCGCGATGCACCTCGATCCCCCATTCCTCCAGCTTGCGGGCCACCATCTCGGCGGTGCGGTGTTCGGCCATGCCAAGCTCGGGGTGGGCGTGGAGGTCGTGGCGGATGGCGGCAAGGTCGTCCTGGTGGCGCCGGAGGGCATCAAGCGGGGTCATGCGCGGGGATCCTGACAGCAAGGGGCGGGAGCTTCAGTCTGCGCCGGCGCCGGCGCGGCGCCAAGCAGGCGCGTGTTGCGGGCGGGGGCTTGATCTGCCTCAATGACGGGGCGGCGCTCCGGCGCCAGCCTGCGCCGCGCAAAGCGGAGGTGAGACCATGGCGAACAAGACGACATCGGAACGTGAAATCCACGCACACGGCCTGCGCATGTGGCGGGAAGACGGCGCGCCCGCGGGACGCGAGGCCGAATACCTGGAACGCGCCCGGGAATTGCAGGCCATCACCGACAACCCCACCGCCGGCCTGCTCCCCAACCCGATGACCCAGCACGGCGGCGCGATCCCGCCGGTCGAGCCGGTGGAGGAAGCGGCGATCGAGGAGAACCTCGGCGAATTCCCGAACCGCATGACCGATCAGGGCGACCGCCCGGCCGCGCCGATGCCGCGCAAAAAGGCCGAGCGCTTCCTGCGCGAGACCTGAACGCGGGCATCGCGTCAGTCGCCGCCGCGCGCCCGCAGCCGGAACGGGGGCGCGTGGTCCGGCTGGGTCGTCACGATCGCCACCGGCAGCACCGGGCGGTCTTCGGTGCGGGCGATCTCGAACGCGCCGATCAGCGAAGCGAGTCCCAGGGTCGCCTCCATCAGCGCGAACTGCGCGCCCACGCATACACGCGGGCCGGCGCCGAACGGCAGGTAGGCGAAGCGCGGCGGCGGGGGGGCGGCAGGGGCAAAACGATCGGGATCGAACGCGCCGGGATCGTCCCACAGCTTGCGATGCCGGTGCAGCACCCAGGGCGCGATCAGGATTAAGGTGCCGGGCGCGATCACGCGTCCCCCCACCATATCCGCCGCGATCGCCGCGCGCGCCAGGGTGAAGGCGGGCGGGTACAACCGCAGCGTCTCCGCCACCACCGCGCGCGTGCGCGGCAGGTCCGGGATCGTTCCCGCTGCGATCGCTGCCGGCAGATCGATCGCCCGCACCTCCGCCGCCACCTGCGCCTGCACCGCGGGCACGGCGGCGAGCAACGTCAGTGCCCAGAACAGGGTCACCGCGGTCGTTTCGTGTCCGGCGAGGATCATCGTCGCGGTATGGTCGCGCAGCGCGTCCGGCGCGAAGCCAGCCCCGGTCTCCGGGTCACGCGCGGCACGCAGCAGGTCGAACAGGTCGCGCGGCGCCTCCGGCGGCGGGCTCGCCAGGCGATCGCGGATCAGCCCGGACATGATCGCCATCCAGCGTCGCCGGAAGCCGCGCCGACGCAGATCGCGCCAGGTGGGCACTGCCACCGGCAACAGCAGGTCGGCAAGATGCGGGCGCGCGAGATCGAGCCCGTATTCCCGCACCATTGCCCGCAACGCCGGCGCCGCGCCGGCGGTTTCTACCGAAAACATCGAGCGCCCGGCGATCTCCAGCGCCATCGCCTGCATCGAAGCCAGCAGATCGACCGGCCTGTCCACCCGGGTGCGCAGCGCCGCCACCGTCTCCTCCGCCACAGCTAGCACGTGGCGCGCGAGCAGCGGCAACATGCGCGGGGCCAGGGACGGCGCGATGGTGCGGCGTTGCAGGCGCCAGGCCTCGCCCTCCGACAGCAGCAGCCCTTCGCCGGTCAGCGGGCGCAGGATGCGGATCGAGGCCGGGGAGCGGCGGTAGTTGCCGGGATTGTCCACCAGCACGCGATGGATCGCCTCCGGCGCGTTCAGCAGCAGGGTGGTGCGGCCGAGGAAGCGTCGGGCGTGAATGTCCTGCTCATACGCCGCCAGCGGCCACAGGCCGAGCGCATTGGTCCGCGCCGCGTGCAGGAATCCGCGCAGCCCGACGACGTCGCGGGGGATTGGTGGCACGGGCGGATGATGGCGCGGCACGGCAGTCACGCCCCGAGGCTAG
>JABBNW010000282.1 GCA_019352115.1 Pseudomonadota bacterium | reverse complement strand
CGGACCCGACACACCCCCCACCAGCACGGAACCTAACGGAAGGGTTCCAAGGGCGATGCCCTTGGCGGGGTCCAGGGGCAGCGCCCCTGGCCTTTTTCCTCACATGCCGCGCGGTCGGCGGTTAAATCGGCTACGGTGCCCTCGCTGTGCTGCCCAGGGGACCCACGATTCCGCCCGACCTGTCGACGTCCGTTCGGATCACGCTTCCTGCTGCGCCGGCGTTGGCGGCAGGGCATGGGCGTGCGGCGTTGTTGACGCCGGACGGCGAGCTTCTTCTGTTGTCGGCGGAGGCGGTTGTCGAGCGGCTGCGCGGGTTGCCGCCGCCGCTGGTCATTCATGCGCCCGCGACGTTCCGCCGGCTTGGTTTGCGGCTGGTGCCAGCGTTCGACGTGCTGGAACTGTTTGCGTTCGTCTTGCCTGCGCAGCCGGCTGCCCCGACGGCGCGGGGGTTGGCGCTGGCGTTGGACCAGGATCTGCCGGCACCGGGACTGGAGGCCGAGGCGGCGCTGCTGCCCGCGCTTGCCGCCGATCTGCTGCGCCGGCTCGCCGCGGGGCGGGATCTGCCGCTCAATCGCGATGCGGCCGGCCTGGCCGCCTTGCTGGGCAAGGGCGGGGGGGCGTCCTGGCTCTGGGCGCCGTTCGTCCTCGCGGCGCTCGGCCAGCCGCACGCGGCGCCGTCCACCGATGCTCTGAAACCCTGGAAGCACCTGCCGGAATGGCAGGAGGCGCCGCCGCCGCCGCCGCCGTCTTCTCATCCGGTCGGGGAGGCGGAGGCGCGCGCCCGATTGGCCGCGTTGCTTGGCCCGCACGCCGAGCAGCGTCCCGGCCAGGCCGACTATGCCGGTGCCGCCGCGGCGGCCTTTGCCGCCCGGGAGGTGCGCGGCGATCCGTCTTTCGTGCTGGCCGAGGCCGGGACCGGCACCGGCAAGACCCTGGGCTACATCGCGCCTGCCAGCCTGTGGGCGGAGAAGAACCGCGGCGCGGTCTGGATCAGCACCTACACCCGCCATTTGCAGCGCCAGATCGACCAGGAACTGGCGCGGCTGTATCCGGACCCGGTCGAGCGCCGGCGCCGGGTCGTGGTGCGCAAGGGGCGGGAGAACTACCTCTGCCTGCTCAACCTGGAAGATGCGGTGGGCGGTGCGTCCGGCGGCCTCGGCCTGGGCGCGCCGGTGGCGCTGGGGCTGATCGCGCGCTGGGCGCTGGCCACGCGCGACGGGGATTTGCAGGGTGGCGACCTGCCAGGCTGGTTCGTGGAGCTGTTCGGCTCCGGCCGGTTGGCAGCTCTCGCCGATCGGCGCGGGGAGTGCATCCACGCCGCCTGCCCGCACTGGAAGCGCTGCTTCGTGGAACACACGATCCGCCGCGCCCGCGGTGCCGATCTGGTCGTGGCGAACCATGCGCTGGTGATGGCGCAGGCGGCCTGGGGCGGGCTCGACGACGCGTTGGTGCCGACCCGTTATGTGTTCGACGAGGGCCACCATCTGTTCGACGCCGCGGACGGCGCCTTCGCCGCCGTGCTGTCGGGGGCGGAGACCGCCGAGCTGCGCCGCTGGCTGCTGGGCGCGGAGGGCGGGCGGTCGCGCGCGCGCGGGCTGCGCCGTCGGCTGGATGATCTGGTGGCCGGGCTGGCGCCGCTGGAGACGATGCTCGACGCAGCGCTGCAAGCCGCCCGCGCGCTGCCCGCGCCGGGCTGGGCAATGCGGCTTGCGGAGGACGTTCCGGGCCAGGCGGCCCTCGCCCCGGCGGACGCGCGGGCCGACAACCCGACCGAGGCGGTGCTGCGGCTGTTCCGCCGTCAGGTGCTCGCCCGCGCCGGGGCAGAGGCGGAGACGACCGGCTTTGCCCTGGACTGCGACCTGTTCCCCACCGTGGCCGACCTGGCGGGGGCGGCGGAGCGGCTGGCCCGCGCCCTGGACCGGCTCGCCGTCCCGCTCACCGCCTTGCGCGACCGCCTGCTCGCCCGGTTGGATACGGAGGCGGAGGAGATGGACAGCCCGACCCGCTTGCGCATCGAGGCCACCGGCCGCTCGCTCCTGCGCCGTGCGATCCAGCCGCTCGGCGCCTGGCAGGCGATGCTGCGGAGTCTCGCCGCGCCGCCGGCCGAACCCGGGGTGCGCGCCGAACACGTGCTGTTCCTGCGGCTGGAGCGCCGCTCCGGCGGGGCGTTCGGGCGGGAGGCGCCACGGGAGGCTGACGTGGGCCTGCACCGTCACTGGCTCGATCCGACGGTGCCGTTCGCCGCCACTCTGGCCGCCCCGGCGCAAGGGTTGCTGGTGACCTCGGCCACCCTGCGCGACACCGGCGATGCCGATCCGGAGGCCGCCTGGCATGCCGCGGAGGGACGGGTCGGCGCGCCACATCTGCCATCGCCGGCGATTCGCGCCGCGTTGCCGAGCCCGTTCGACTATGCGGCGCAAACGCGCGCCTTCGTCGTGACGGACGTGGCGGGGACCGACATCGCCGCGCTGGCCGCCGCCTATCGGGCGCTGTTCCTGGCTTCCGGGGGCGGGGCGCTCGGGCTGTTCACCGCGATCGGGCGGCTGATCGCGGTGCAGAAGCGGATCGCGCCGGCCTTGGAGGACGCGGGGATTCCGCTGCTGGCGCAGCACGTGGACGCGATGGACAACGCGACCCTGGTGGAGATTTTCCGCACCGAGGAAGCGAGCTGCCTGCTTGGTACCGACGCGATGCGCGACGGGGTGGACGTGCCCGGGCGCGCGCTGCGGCTGGTGGTGTTCGAGAAGGTGCCCTGGCCGCGTCCCGATATCCTGCACCGGGAACGGCGGGTGCATCTGTCGGGCGGCGATCCGCGCGGCTACGACGACCGGATCGCGCGGCTCCGGTTGCGCCAGGCGTTCGGGCGGCTGATCCGTCGGGCGAGCGACCGGGGCGTGTTCGTGCTGCTCGATCGGCGGACGCCGGAACGGCTGGTCTCGGCGTTCCCGGCCGGCGTGGTGGTGCGGCGAGTGGGCCTGGCGGCGGCGGTGGCGGAGACGGCGGCGTTCCTGGCGGAGCGCGGCGAGGACTGAGAGTTTGCGAAAGAATGCCCGTCAGCGGCCAAAATCGCCCGAAAACCCGAGCAATTTCAACGGGTATTCTTTCGCAAGTTCGATTGCTTTTCACGCTCTGAGCGGGGCTTGCCGCAAGATCGTGGCGACCTGTCGCGCCGTCTCGCGGGCTGGGTGCGGATCGGAGCGGGGAGGCGACCCGGGGCGCCGGACCTGCACATTGTGCGGTCACCACCGGCACCAGCGCCGCGGCGAATCAGAACTGCTTCAGCAGGCGATCGATATACTCAAGCTCCTGCGGCGGCCGGGTCCGCTGGCCCTGGCGGCGGCGCAGCTCCTCCTCGATCCTCCGGGTGCGGCCGGCCTGTCCTTGCCCCGGCAACGTCACCTGCGCGCGCGGATCGAGCGCGTCGCCGCCGGCGCCTTCCTGTCGGCCGAACGGGTCCTCCTGCGGGCCGCCGAGGCCGGGCAGCCAGGACGGGCCACCGTCCGCCCCGTTGCCCGGCCGGGCCAGGCCGAGTTCGCCGCCGGGTTGGCGCCCCTGGCCCTCCTGCCCGGAGCCGAACTGCTTCGCCAGCGCCTGGCCTAGCTCCTGGCCACCTTTCTGCAACGCGGCGATCGCCGCCTGCTCGGCTGCCTCCGCCGCCGGGTCGTTGCCCACGGCGAGCGCCGTGCCGGCCCCGCCCATCGCCGTGCGCGCCCGTCCCAGGCTCGGCGGACGTTGGCCGGCCAGCGCTTCCAGGCTGTGCATCAACTGACTGAGTTGGTGGTGCAGCGCCTGCTGTGTGCCGGCATCGGCGGCGCGCTGGGCCGTGGGATCGGCGGCGGCGGGATCAGCGAGGGGTGGATTGCCCGCCTGCTGCAGGCGTCGATGGGCATGGTCGACCAGCCGGCCTTCGCGCCGGATCAGGGCGTTGAGTTCCTCCAGCTCCTGCTGGGCCTGCTGCTGGGCCGCCAGCTCGCGCCGCGCCTGGGCGGCCATCGCCTTGGCGTTGCTTAAGGAATCGAGCAGCCGTTGCAGCGCCGCGATGCGCGCCCGGGCGGCCGCCATGTTGCCCTGTCGCACCGCCCGGCGCGCCGCCTCGGCCATGTTCTCCAGCCGATGAGCGGCGGCGGCGGTGTGCGGGGCCGTGATGCCCTGGCGCGCGAGGTCGCGGCGCAGGGCGGCAAGCCGGGCGGCGATCGCCCGCTCCAGCCGCCGCAGCCGCGCTTCCAACGCCTGCCGGTTGGCCGCGGACGGATCGCGCAGCGCACGGTCCAGCGCCTGGCCCAGGTCGCGCCGCGCCTGCGCCAGCGCGCGGGCGGACGGGTCGAGCCCGGCGTCCTCCAGCCGTTGCGCCACCTGCCAGAGGCTGGCTTGCACCCGCCCGATCCGCCCGTGCCCGGCCGGCAGCAAAAGCCGTTGCGCGTCCAGCCGCAGCTCCAGCCACGCTCCGTATTCCTGCCCGAACGCATCGGTGCGGGCGAGCAGGCCGGCGATCGCGCCGGCAGCCTGTGCCCGCCGGTCGGGGGCGAGGCTGAGCGCCTGGCGGACCGTGACCAGCGCGCGCGCCACCGGGTTGCGGAAATCTGGCGCCGGCAACACGAACGCCACGGTGGCGCTGGTCCCGCTCTGCCCCGCGCCGTCGCGGCCGAGGAGCCGCGCGCGCACCGGCAGGCCGGCCCAGGGGTTGGCGGTCAGATCGACGATGTCCTCGCCGCTGCGGGTGACGGTGCCGCCGGCGCGCGCGCCGGTCGCCTGTGCAGCGTCGGTCGCCTGTGCAGCGTCGGGCGCCTGTGCGTCCGTATCCGCGACGCTGACGGCCGCGGCCGGCATCGGGATATCGACCGTCAGCGGCGGCGCGGCCGGCCGGCCGGCGAGGCGGAGCCGCGCTTCCAGCGCCACCACCCCGTAGTCGTCCTTGGTGCGCCAGGGCAGGCGGGTCTGTACCGGGTCGACCGCCAGCGCGCCGGGCGGTGCGGCCCAGGTGATGGTCGGCGGCCGGTCCGCCACCACATCAAGCGACCAGGCGCCAAGGCTGCGGCCGCCCCGGCGCACCGCCAGCCGCCCGCTCGTGATGACGGGCGCGCCGGCCGAGAACCCGTCCGTGCCGATCCGGCGGACCGGCAGCCGCTGCCCGTCCAGGTGCACTGCTGGCCGCCCCGACCCGCCGGCAAGGCTCACCGCCAGGCGGGAGCCGGATGGGATCGGCGCCGGCGGGACCCCGGGGCGCAGATAGACGGGCGCCAGACCGGTGTAAGCGGGCGGCGTGATCCAGGCGAGCAGCCTCGGCGCCGGTGCTGCCCCGGCAGTGGGCGT
>JABBNW010000027.1 GCA_019352115.1 Pseudomonadota bacterium | reverse complement strand
CCAGCAGCGCCACCGCCGTACCAACCTGTATCCCCTCCCGATTGGCCTCCGTGCTGAACACCGACGGATCGGGACTCCCGTCCGGGGCCACCTTCCCGGTCTCGAATTTCGACCCGTTCAGATTATCCACCCAGATGCGGTCGAACTCGCGCAGCATCCGCTGCCGCATCACCACGAACGACGGGTACCACAACCAGGAATGATTGCTGATGAAGCACACCACCCCGCGCCCGGTCCCCTCCGCGATCCGCCGCTCCGCCACCCGGAAGAACCGCACGTAAAGATCGTCCAGGTTGAACTTGCGAATGCCCCAGTCGCGTTGCAGCCCTTCCTTGTACGGCGCGACCAGCCCCGATTCCTCCGCCGGCGAGGTCCCCGCGAACGCGTTGTACGGCGGGTTGCCCAGCACCACCAGGATCGGCCGCTCGCGCTTCACCCGCGCCGCCTTGTCGCGCTCGTCGGCCAGCGGCGGATAGGTCACGCGCAGACTGCGCTGCACCGAATCCGATGTTTCCGCCTCATTCGGTGCCGCCCAGCCGGTCAGTGCATTGGTCAGATAGACCGCGGCACTCTCCTCGCCCTGGAACGGCGCGGCGCCGGCGGCGCGCAACGCATGCCCTACCTGCCAATGCGCAATCACATAGGGCGCCGGCATGATCTCGAACCCGGCCACTCTTGTCATCGCCGCCTGCTTCAGATCCTCCGCCGCCAGCGCGCCCTCGCCCTTCGCGCGCAAGGTGCGGCCGATCCGGTCCAGCACCTCCACCAGATAGGCGCCGGTGCCGCAGCACGGGTCGAGCACCCAGACCGAGGGATCGGCCAGCCCGTCCGCCAGGCCAAGCTCCTCGCGCAGCACGCGATCGACCCGCTCCACCATGTAGCGCACGATTTCGCGCGGCGTGTACCAGACCCCCATCGCCTTGCGCAGATCGGGGTCGAACGCGGCCAGGAACGGTTCGTAGAAATACCGGACCGCGTCCGCCTCGTCGAAGCGCTTGAAGAACGTCGCCCGCTCCACCCGCTCCAGCGCCGCCGCCGCCCAGGACAGCGGTTCCTCCAGCCCGAGCGGCTTCAACTGCTGCGGCGTGGCGATGCGCTGGAACAAGGTATCGACGAACGGCACGTGCAGGTTCCAGCCGGCCGCATGCCAGTCGAACGTGCCGCCGTCCCGGGCCACGTCCACCCAGGCGCTGAACAGGCCGTAGAACAGGGTCTGCACCAGGGTGCTGCGGAACAGATGCTCGCCCTTGGGGCCATCGAACGTCATCCCCAGCGCTTCCTGCAACGCGCCGCGCAAGGTGGCGAAGGCGGGCAAGGTCGCCTGCGCCTCCACCCGCGCCAGCGCGTCGCGGGCGTAGGAGGCGAGGAAGAACGCCACCTCCTCCGGCCGCGCGAGCGGTGCCTGGTGCAGCAGGACGCGTTCCAGGAACTCGGCGAAGCGGGTCGCGAGTCCGGCGGGCCGGCGGGTGCCGCGTGCCAGGGCGAAGAACGCGGCGGCGTCCGCGCAGTCGAAATCGAACCGCTCCCGCACCTGGCGCCGCCCTTGCGGATCGCGGCCGAGCAGCACGAAGGCGCGGAAATTGGTGACCAGCACCAGCCCGTAGGCGGCAAGATACCGCTCGACCTGCGCGCTGCCGAGCTTCACCGCGAGCTCGGCCGGAATATCGTCGATCTCCACCACCCCGCGTTCCGGCGGCCTTCCCTCCGGCCAGGCGTCCGGTGCCGGCGCGCCCGTGCCGGCGAACAGGCCCAGGTCGGGAAAGCCTGCCCCGCGGTTGCGCAGGTTGGAGACGCAGAAGACGCGCGGCTTCAATGTGGCGCCGATCGCATTCAACGCTCCGACGAGCGCGGGGTAGTAACTCATCTCCCCCGTGCCGGCGCGGGTCGCGCGTATGCGCGCGATCTCGGCGAGGTAGTCGGACAGAACGTTGCGGGTCATGCGGCGCCATCCTGGGCGCGATCCGACCGGTTCGGCAACCTGCCGCCGCCCCGCCAGCCGCGACGACGCCGCACCCTCGCCCGGGATCGCGGCGTCGTGGTTCCCGCCGCGACCTGATCCCCGCTATCCTTCCCCTATGTCCCGAGTCGCCCCCCAGCCCGATCTGTTCGCACCTTCCGCGCCGCCCGACCGGCCGCCGCCGGACCCGATCGCCGAACTCGCCGCCCAGCTTGCCCGACTGCGCGCCACCCCTGCCCCGCCCTGGGACACCGCCTCGGCGGCAATGGCGGAGGAACACCACGCCATCGGCCTTGCCCGCCATGCGGGGCCGGAGGCCGCAGCGCTTGCCGCGGCCATCCTGCGGGAAACCGAACGCCTGCTGGCGATGACGGACTGACCCGCGGGCCGCGGCATCAGCCGGGACGCGCATCCCGGCATGCGCCGCTTGACGTGTGCCCCACATGCACCCATCGTCTTCACATGCCGACCATGATCCAGCTCCGTAACGTGCCCGACCCGCTGCACCACCAGCTCAAATCCCGGGCGGCGCTGGCGGGCATGTCGCTGTCCGACTACCTGCTCGGCGAAATCCGCCTGCTCGCCGAACGCCCGACGCCCGAGGAACTGCGCGCCCGGTTGCGCCGCCGCCCGGAAACCAACCCCGCCGAAACCCCGGCGCAGGCCGTCCGCGCCGAGCGCGACGCGCGCTGACCGCCCCGCCCCCGGCATGACCGACCCGGGCGTGCCAGATTCGGCATGATCGTCACCGACGCTTCGGCGCTGCTCGAACTCCTCCTGCACACGCCGGCCGCCGGCGCGGTGGAGGCGCGGCTGTTCGCCCCGCGCCAGACCTGGCACGCGCCACATCTGCTCGATATCGAACTCGCGCAGGTGATCCGCCGCTACGTCGCCCGCGAAGAAATCACCGCGGCCCGGGGCCGCGCCGCTCTCGACGACCTCGCCCTGCTTCCCCTGCACCGCTATCCGCACGACATCCTGCTGCCGCGCGTGTGGGAATTGCGGCGCAACCTCACGGCGTGCGACGCCGCCTATGTCGCGCTGGCCGAGGCGCTGGATGCGCCGCTGCTCACGCGCGACCACGGTCTGGCCACCGCTCCCGGTCACCGGGCGCGGGTCGAACTGGTCTGATGCCGCCCGCGCCCGCGTCCCGCCTTTAGCCCCGCCCCGACTTCGGCCACACTGTCCGCCCCGAAGCCGAAGGTCCCCATGACCCCCCGCCCGCTCACCCCCCTCGGCGACCCCGCCCTCGCCGCCCGCCTCGCCCGCGAAACCGAGGCGGAGATCCTGTTCGACCCCGCCTCCCGCGGGCGCTACGCCACCGACGCCTCGATCTACCAGGTCGAACCGATCGGCACGATCGTGCCCAGAACGATCGCCGACGTCGCCGCCGCGCTCGCCATCGCGCGCGAGAACGGCGTGCCCGTGCTTGCCCGTGGCGGGGGCACCAGCCAGTGCGGGCAGACCGTCAACCGCGCGCTGGTGATCGATGGATCCAAGCATCTGCGCCGGGTGCTCGCCATCGACCCCGACGCGCGCACCGCCACCGTCGAACCCGGCATCGTGCTGGGCGAACTGAACGCCGCGCTGCGCCCGCACGGGCTGTTCTTTCCGGTCGATCCCTCCACCCACGCCCGCTGCACCATCGGCGGCATGGCGGGCAACAATTCCTGCGGTTCCAAATCGATCCGCTACGGTCTCATGGCCGACAACGTGCGCGCGATCGACGCGATCCTGGCCGACGGCACGCGGCATCGCTTCGGCGTGACCACCGACAATCTCGGCGCCGACATCGCGCCCCCGATTGCGGAGCTGATCCAGCGCCTGCGCGCCCTCGGCGCGGCCGAGGCCGAGGAGATCGCCGCCCGCTTCCCGCGCCAGCTCCGCCGGGTCGGCGGCTACAACATCGACGCGCTGACGCCGGCCGCGCGCGCCGCCGGCCGCGATAACCTGGCCCGCCTGCTGGTCGGTTCGGAAGGCACCCTCGCCTTCTCCGCCGCGATCGAGCTCACTTTGCACCCGATCAAGCCGCGCAAGGCGCTCGGCATCTGCCAGTTCCCGACTTTCCGCGCGGCGATGGAGGCCTCCCGCCACCTCGTGACCCTCGATCCGGAAGCGGTGGAGCTGGTCGATCGCACCATGATCGACCTCGGCCGCGCCATCCCGATCTACCGGCCGACGATCGACGCCATGCTGATCGGCGAGCCCGACAGCCTGCTGATCGTGGAATTCCACGGTGACGCCGACGCGCCCCTGGCCGCGAAGCTCGCCGAGCTGGACACGATGATGGCCGACCTCGGCCATCCCGGCGCAGTGGTGCGCGCGACCGACGCCCCGTTCCAGGCCGCGATCGCCGCGGTGCGCGAGGCCGGGCTCAACATCATGATGTCGATGAAGGGCAGCGCCAAGCCGGTCTCCTTCATCGAGGACTGCGCCGTCGACCTCGCCGATCTCGCCGACTACACCGAACGGCTGAACGACGTGTTCGCCCGGCACGGCACCAAGGGCACCTGGTACGCGCATGCCTCGGTCGGCTGCCTGCACGTCCGCCCGGTGCTGAACATGAAGGAGCCGGCCGACGTCGCCACCATGCGCGCGGTCGCCGAGGAATGTTTCGCCCTGGTGCGCGAATACAAAGGTTCCCACAGCGGCGAGCACGGCGACGGCCTGGTGCGCAGCGAATTCAATGAAACGATGTTCGGCCCGCGCATCGCCCGCGCGTTCGAGACGGTGAAGGACGCCTTCGACCCCGCCGCCCTGCTCAACCCCGGCCGGGTCGTGCGCGCGCCGCGCATGGACGACCGCAGCCTGTTCCGCTATCCGCCCGGCTACGCGCCGGCGGCGGGCTTCACCCCGCAGCTCGACTGGTCCGACCACCCGGGGCCGTTGGGCGGCATGCTCGGCGCGGTCGAGATGTGCAACAACAACGGCACCTGCCGCGCCTTCGATACGGGCGTGATGTGCCCGAGCTACCGCATCACCCGCGACGAGGCCCATGTCACCCGCGGCCGGGCCAACACCTTGCGCCTCGCGCTGACCGGACAGCTCGGCCGCGACGCGATGGGCTCCGACGCGCTGGCCGAGGCGATGCGGCTGTGCGTCTCCTGCAAGGCCTGCCGGCGCGAATGCCCCACCGGCGTCGACATGGCGAAGCTGAAGATCGAGGTGCAGGCCGCGCGCGCCGCGGCGCACGGGCTGTCCTTGCGCGACCGGCTGGTCGCGGCGCTGCCGCGCTACGCCCCGATCGCCGCGCGGCTCGCCCCGCTCGCCAATCTGCGCAACGGCTCGGCGCTGCTGCGCCGGGTCGGCGAACGGACGCTCGGGCTGGCGGCCGCGCGCCCCCTGCCCGCGTTCCGCGCCGATCCGTTCCGCGACAGCGAGGCCACGCAGGCGGGCCAGGCCGCCCCGCGCGGGGACGTGTTCCTGCTCGCCGACACGTTCAACCGCTGGTTCGAGCCGGAGAACCTCCGCGCCGCGCTGCGCGTGCTGACCGCTGCCGGCTACCGGGTCCGGCTGCCGTCCGCGCCGGGCCGGCCGCTCTGCTGCGGGCGCACCGCGCTTGCCGCCGGGCAGGTCGATCGCGCGCGGGCCGAAGCCCGCCGCACCCTGGCGGCACTCCCCGGCGACGCCCCGGTGATCGGCCTGGAGCCGTCCTGCCTGTTCACCCTGCGCGACGAGTTCCGCTCCCTGCTGCCCGGCGCCGCGACGGACGCGCTCGCCGGCCGGGCGCTGCTGCTGAGCGAGTTCCTGGCCCGCGAAAAGCCGCCGCTGGCGTTCAAGCCGCTGGCCGGGTGCGCGCATGTGCACGGGCACTGCCACCAGAAATCCTTCGGCGCCTTCCCCGCCGGCCTTGCCGCGCTGCGCCTGGTGCCGGAACTGACCGTGCGGCCGATCGCCTCGTCCTGCTGCGGCATGGCGGGCGCGTTCGGCTACCAGGCGGAAACCCAGGACGCCTCCCGCGCCATGGCCGAGGCCGGGCTGCTGCCCGCGGTCCGCGCCGCCGGGCCGGACGATCTCATTGTCGCCGACGGTACCTCCTGCCGCCATCAGATCCGCGATCTGGGCGGGCGGGAGGCGGTCCATTCCGTGCGCGTGCTGGAGCGCGCCCTGGCCGACTGACCTCGCCGCCTCGGCGCCGGGCCGTTATCCCACCCGCGCCATCGCATGCCAGCGGACCCAGCGCAGGTTGCCGGCGCGGATCAGGCGCGCGCGGCGCAGCCAAAGCTCGGCCTCCCGCACCAGCGCATCGGCCAGGGCGACGGGCGGGCGCGCGCCCCCATCGCCCAGCCCGTGCACCAGGCCGCGCCAGGCGCGCACCGTCTGGTGCATGTGCTGGGTCGACAAATCCTCCACCACCCGCACGTCGCAGCGACGCCCGGCCAGGGCCTGGGTGATGAACGCCTCGGTCGGCAGTGCGGCCAGCCCGCCATCCAGGCGCACCCAGGCAGTCGTTTCCTCCGCCGCGGGGTCGTAGCCGGGGCCGGCGACGGTGGCGAGCAAGGTGATCTGCCCGCCGGTCCGCAGCGCGCGGATCAGCCCGTCCAGGATCGGCCCGGTCGGGCCGTGGCGGAACGGATCGAGCGCCAGGACGTGGTGGCAGGAATTGGGCGGGAACGCGGGCGCGGCGGGGTCCCAGGCGTCGATCCGCACCCGCTTGCCGAGCCCCGCGCGGGCGCAGATCGCGGTCGCTTCGGCCACAAGCGCCGGATCGGACTCGTAGCCCGCGACCCAGGCCCCGAACAGGGTCGCGATACAGCGCGCAGGGCCGCCGGCGCCGCAGCCGACCAGCAACAGGCTGGACGCGGCGGACAAGCCGAGCGGCGTGGCGAGCCGCAGCACGTCCTCCGCCCCGCCCGGCACGGTGAAGCCTTCGCCCCAGAGACGGTTGGTGAGCGCGATGCGGGCCGGCGGCCAGGGCCCTACCTCCGGCTGCGGCTCCGGCTCCGGCGGCGGGTCGGGCCGCCGGCGTGCCAGCACCGGCGGCCCCGGAGGTTGCTCCGCGGCGGGTCGCCTCGACAACCAGCCTCGTACGTCCGCAAGCCGCATGTTCCCCTGGCTAGCGGCGAGGGGTTAAGCTTTCGTTGCTTCCGCGGCGTCGGGCGGCGGCCTGGCCCGGCCCCCGCACGGGGGAAGCAGGCTCTCCGCCTAGCCGAACAGCCGGCGGGAGGCGATGGCCGCGCCCTCCGACAGTGCGGCGAGCTTGGCCCAGACCACGTCCTCCGCCACCCGCCCGCGTCCGGCCGAGGTGTCGAAGCCGCAATCGGTTCCGGCGATCACGCGGCGCGGATCGCCGACTGCCCGCGCTACCAGCTCGATCCGATCCGCGACCACCTCCGGGTGCTCGACGAAATTCGTCAGCACGTCGATCACGCCGGCCACCACCACCTTGTCCGGATCGGCGGCGAAGGCGGAGAAGCAGCGGGTCTCGTGCGCGTGGCGCGGGTTGGCGACCGGCAGGACGAAGCCGCCGACATGCGCCGCGCGGATCGCCGGCAGCACGTCGGCCATGGCGACGTCGCAATCATGCGGGCCTTCGTAGTTGCCCCAGCAGGCGTGCAGGCGCACCCGATCGGGCGGGATCGCCGCCAGCGCGCGGTTGATGGTGGCGACGACCTTTTCCGCGAAGGCCGTGAATTCGGCCAGCGGCCGGTCCTGGAACGAGACATGACGTTCCAGCGCCAGGTCGGGCGCGTCGATCTGCAACAGCAAGCCGTGCGCGACGATGGTTTCGTACTCCACCTGCAACGCCGTGCCGAGCGCGTCCAGATAGGCGTCCTCCGTCTCGTACCAGCGGTTGCGCAAGGCCGCGGCGATGATGCCGGGGGACGGGGCGGTCATGAACGGCTCGGCAAATTGCCCCCCGCCGGCGGCTGCCAGGGCGGCGGCGAAATCGGCGCATTCGGCCTCCACCAGCGCGCGGTCGAGGTAGCGCACTTCGCCCACCGCTTCCGGCACCTGGTCGGCGTTGCTGACCGAGGCCCCGAGCCCGTCATGCGCTGTCTTCCAGGCGCGGAACACGGGGTAATGCGCGACGTCGGCGAAGGTTCTGCGGCTCCAGCCGCCGCCGAAGCCGCTCATGCGGTGGCGGACATACAGGAAGAAGGCTTCGCGCTGCTGCTCGCCGTTGTTGCCGATGTCGATGCCGGCAGCGAGCTGCTTCGCCACCACATGCGCCACCGCGGCGCGACCCTCGGCGGCCAGTTCCGCGGCGTCGATCGGCTCGCCGCGGGCGCGGGCGGCATACAGCTCAGTCAGATGGCGCGGGCGCGGCAGGCTGCCGGTGTGGGTGGTGAGGATGCGGGTGTCGCTGTGCAGCATTGGGACAGGGGCCTTCCGGTGGGGTGGTCAGCCGCGCGGGAGCGGGGTCGCACCAGGCGTGCGACGGACCGGCGAGCGACCTCCGCACGACCGTAGCACGGCGGCATGCTCGGTCCACGGCACGACCACCGCCCCTGGGTGGGATGCAGACGATCCGGTACTGCTCCGCGACAAATCGTACGCCAGCGTGGACCGGGTCCCTTCCCGCCGGGTTGATGGTGAGACATCAGTCCGTGCGATACGCGCCGGCGCCCAGAGCGACGGTGACGGGGTCGCGTGCGACGCCCCGTTCCTGAACAGCCCATCGCAAGCGGGTCGGACCGAACTCATAGAGTTCCATGCCTGAGACTATAGGCGCAACAAGCTGCTATGTCACGTATAACGTTGGGATATTAGTATCCGGACTCAGACCGTAAGCACCCGGTCGTCCGATTTGGATGCTTCGACGCGCACGCAGTTGCGGCCGTTGCGCTTGGCGACATACATCGCGGCGTCGGCACGTTCCAGCAGCGTTGCGACGGTATCGCCCGGGCTATAGCAGGCGACGCCGAGACTGACGGTGATGTTCACTGGGCCCCCTGGCGTATCAAAGGCGGCTCCGGCGACGGCGCAGCGCAGGCGTTGCGCGAGCGCTTTTGCGTCCTGCAGCGCGACGGCCGGCATGCACACGGCGAATTCCTCCCCACCGAGACGACCAAGAATATCGACACGGCGGACATTCTCGGCCAGACAGTCAGCCATGCCGCAAAGGACGGCGTCGCCGACCGCATGGCCGCGTTCGTCGTTGATGCGCTTGAAATGGTCGATGTCGATGAAGGCCAGGCACGGACCCTTTAGCTTGGACGCAGGATGCCCGCGCGCATCGGCTGCATCGCAGACGGATTTCATTGCCCGCAGGAAGGCGCGCCGGTTCGGAATACCGGTCAAGGTGTCACGGTCGGCCAGATATTCCAACTCGTCCAGACGCCGCTTATCCAGTGTGACGTCGCGTTCGATCGCCGCAAAATGGGTGATCGTGCCCTGGGCATCGCGGAGCGGAACAATGTGCATGTCCAGCCAGTAGGGAGCACCGGACTTGCCGAAATTCAAGATTTTCTGATGTGCCGGCCGGCCGGAGCGTAACGACGCCAGAATATTGTCCAGCGTTGCGCGGTTGGTCCCTGGTCCCTGCAGGATACGCGGAGAACGTCCTATCGCCTCGGCGACGGTGTAGCCGGTCAATCGCGTGAAAGCCGGATTGACGTAGGTTATCAGAGGGCCCGGAGGATCGAGATCCGGAGTGGTGACCAAAATGATGTCATTCGCCGTCTCGGCGATCTGCAGAAACGGAATTGCCTGCGATTGCGGCTGTTGTGCCGCGCCCATTGAATTTCCGCTGCTTACTTTCATCCGGCGGAGCAAGTCGGGGATATTTCGCAAACTTGCCAGGGTTTCGGCGAGCGGCTGCGGTCTGCCGAACAGATATCCCTGAATTTCCGTGCAGTTGGCCTGCATCAGCGTCGCCAGTTGCTCTTCGGTCTCTACGCCTTCCGCCAAGCAGATAATCCTGAGATCTTTGCAAAGTCCGATGAGCGAACGCACGATCGTAATGGCTGCCTCATGGCGATGTTCGTCTTGCGGAATCTTATCGATGAATGTCCGGTCGATCTTGATCTTGGAAATGGGGAAATTGAGAAGATAGCCGAGCGTGGAATAGCCGATGTCGAAGTCGTCCAACACTATTCCGACCCCGGACTCTCCGATCGCACGCAGGACGGCCTGTGTGACAGGATCGTCCGGCATCACCCTCGTCTCGGTCACCTCCAATTCCAGGCGGGACGGCGAAAGACCGGCGGCGGCAAGGGCCGCGCCAACGACTGCGGGAAAGGCGATGTCCGCAATCTGTAGCGGCGAAACATTGACTGCGAGGCGGACCTCCTTGGGCCAATGCATCGCCTCCCGGCACGCCCGCTCCAAAACCCACTGCCCGATCTCACCGATAAGGCCAATCTCCTCCGCCAGCGGGATGAATTCAGCGGGCGATACATTTCCCCGATCAGGGTGATGCCAGCGTATCAGGGCTTCAAAGGTTCTTACGCGCTCAGTCCGCAGATCGACCTGAGGCTGATACGCGATGTCGAAGCCCCTGGCGGCGCAAACTTCCCGCAGGTCTCTCTCTCGTCGAACCCTGGTTTCAGCGTCCTCTGCGACCGATACGGGTTTGCGCACGATCGGCTTTCGTCGAGAGTCTGAGGCGACCACATGTGCTCCCCTAAGCCAGCAGCAAGTCGCGGGAAGGCCGACTTTTGGCCAACATTCCCCCGATGACCGGCCCATCGGGCCACTGGCAAGCATACTGGCCACATGTGTTTCGGTGTCAACGCCGGAGAGAGAAAAAGGGCCTCCTCGCTGTCTGGTGTGGGTAGGGCGGTCCCATCTCACCCAATTCTGTGGCGTTTCTCGGTTCGGTCGGGAGCCGTTTCGCGGTCCCGGCCTGACATCCCCAGGGCGGCGAGCACGGCGCCAGGCTCGATCAGGTCGGGCACCCTGCCCCCGACTGGCGGGTGGCCCCACTCACCCACTCCAAACAGAGAAGAACCATAGAGTTTCATGGTCGCCCCATTTGAATTCCGGCCTAGCTGCCGTCGAATGCACGCAGCAGCGCCGCCAGCTCCAGTTTCTTCATCCGCAGCAGTGCTTTCATGACCCGTTCGGACCGCACGGTCTCCGTCCCGGACAACATTCCGTCCAGGGTATCGGGAACGATCTGCCACGAGACGCCATATCTGTCCTTCAACCATCCGCATTGCTGCGCTTTTTCGTCGCCGCCTTCGCTCAGCCTGTCCCAGTAGCGATCGATCTCGGCCTGTGTTTCGCACAAGACCACGAAGGAGATCGATTCGTTGAACGTGAAATGCGGCCCGCCGTTGAGCGCGGTGAATGCCTGGCCCGCAAGCCGGAAGGCCACGGTGAGGACCGAACCGTTCGGCTTCCCGTGGGCCTGGAAGCCTTCGTTGCCGTATCGCGTCATAAACTCTATGCCCGAATTCTCGAAGACCGAAACATAGAACTTCGCCGCGTCCTCGGCCTGGCTGTCGAACCACAGCATGGGAACGATCTTCTGCACGATTGCCATGGTGTTCCTTTCGTGATCGCCATGGTGGACACAGGCGCCTGTGCGTCACTGTCGGGCGTGGTCGGCCTTACGGCGTCACGTAGACGATCCACCCCACGCCGAACCGGTCCTGTGCCATGCCGAAACGCGGCGAGAAGAACGTCTTCGCCAGCGGCATCCGCACCTCGCCGCCCTCGGTCAGCGCGGCGAACGCGCGATCGGCCTCGGCCTCGTCGCGCACGGTAAGCGTGAGGCTGAAGCCCCCGAAGCCCGCCCCTTCCGTGCAGGCGCCGTCGGAGAGCAGCACGTCCGACTCGCCGATCCGTATCTGCGCATGCATCACCTTGTCCGCCATGGCCGGCGAGACCCGGGCGGGATCGAGCTTCTCGGGGGAATCCTTGAAGCGCATCAGCATCACCTGCTCGGCGCCCAGCGCCGCGCGATAGAATGCGATCGCTTCGTCGCACCGGCCATTGAAAAGCAGGTAGGGCTGGATTTCCATCGTCGGAGCCTCCGTGTGATCGTGGGGGAAAGTTACGTCGCCGATCAATCGGCGAAGCGCGCGACGGCGATCGGCGGGAGCCGCGCGTCGGGCATGGTCCAGGTGCCGCCGCCATCCTCGGACAGCCACAGCCCGCCGCTGGTCGAGCCGAGCGCCAGCCGCGCGCCGGTCGCATCGACCGCGAGCGCGTGGCGCCAGACCAGGTCGTAGGCGTGCTGTTGCGGCAGGCCGCGGCTCAGCACCTCGAAGCTTGCCCCGCCGTCGTGCGTGCGCGCGACCACCAGCTTGCCATCGACCGGAATGCGGCGCTCGTCCTTCACCGCCGGCGCGAACCAGGCGGTGTCCGGATCGCACGGGTGGGCGGCGACGGCGAAGCCGAATTTGGAGGGGCGGATGGCGGTCAGCTCGTGCCAAGTGGCGCCCCCGTCGGTGGAGCGGAAGGTGCCGTTGTGGTGCTGGCACCAGACCACCTCCGGCCGCGCGGCGCAGTGGGCCAGGCGATGGACGTCCTGGACGATCGGGTCTTCCCGCAGCTCCGGCGGCATGTATTCGGCATACATGCCGCGATTGATCAGCCGCCAGGACGCGCCGGTATCGTTGCTCGCCCAGACGCCGGCGGTGGAGACACCGATCCGGATGGCGGCCGGATCGCGCGGATCGACCAGCACGGAATGCAGGGCCGGCTGCTCCCCGCCGGCCACGCCGGTCCACTGGCGGCGGTCCGGCATGCACCACAGCGGCGTGTTCAGCGCCCAGGTGCGGCCCCCGTCGTCGGAGCGGAACAACCCCCCCGGCATGGTGCCGGCCCACACCCGCCCGGGCACGCCGCCCGGTTCCAGCGCCCAGATCTTGCCGAGCGTCCACGGATGCGGATCGTCGCCGGCATCGTCCGGCTTCGGCGGGAAACAAGGGGCCGCGACTTCCCCCCAGGCGCCGTCCGGCTCCCGCCGCCACAGCCTGGCGCCGAAATGACCGAGATCGAGCGCGGCAAGAACCGCCCCGTCCTCCAGCGCCAGGACGGCGGAGACGGGATCGCCCAGGAAATGCGTCCCCGTCACCGCCCATCCGCCGCCGCGGCGGCTGAGTTCGAACAACCCCTTGCGGGTGCCGACGTGCAGCCGGTCGGTCATGCGTCTTCTCCCCTTCAGCCGCCCGTAAGCGCCTGGAACACATAGATCTCGTCCGCCGGCCCGACCGGATCGGCAAGGCCGGCCGCCGCCTGGCCGTTCACGTAGAGGACGACATGGCGCCGCAGCGCCCCCTGGTCGTCGAGCAGGTAGCCGCGCAGCATCGGCCGCTCCGCGAACACCGAAGCGAGCGCCTGCCCGACCGTGGGGCCCGCGACCACCATGGCGGGCGCGGGCAGGAACCGGTGCAGCGCGCTGGTGAAGGCAACGGTCGGCACGAGCGCGGCCTCCCCTCTTGACCAGATACGTTGATATCAATATAAATGGGCGATGTCAACGCCGGATCCCCTGCCCTTCTCCCTGACCCTGGAGGTCCGCGACACCTGCCTGTGCCTCCATCTGCAACGCGCCGCCCGCGCGGTGGCGCGGCGCTTCGACATCGCACTGCGGCCGTTCGGCCTGACCAATGGGCAGTTCTCCCTGCTGATGTCGCTCAACCGCCCGCAGCCCGCGGACATGGCAAGCGTCGCGGCTCTGCTGGCCATGGACCGCACCACCCTGACCGCAAACCTGAAGCCGCTGGAACGGCGCGGACTGGTCGCGGTGGCGGCCGACGCGACGGACCGTCGCCGGCGGCGCCTGGGACTGACGCCAGCCGGGCGCGCCACCCTCGCCGCAGCAGTACCAGCCTGGCGGGAAACCCACGCCAGGCTCGACCGTCTGGTAGACGACCCGGGGCCGGAACAGCTGCGGGCCGCGCTGCGGGCGCTGTCGTGAGGGCACGACCGCGAAAGCAAGGGCACCGGGCTTTGCTCCCGGGACCGGCACCAAGGGCTACCCCCTTGGCCTTGGTTCCGAACAGTTCCGCTGGCGGTCTTACACGCCCACCGCCCGCAACAACGTGGGCAGATCGAGGCGTCCGAGGCTTTCCGCTGCCACCCCCTCGATCAGGTCGGCGAACAACGCCCGCTTCTCCGCCAGGATGGACGCGATCCGCTGCTCGATGCTGTCCGGCGTCAGATACGCGAACACCTGCACCGGCCGGGTCTGGCCGATGCGGTGGGCGCGGTCCTCGGCTTGCGCGGCGGAGGCCGGGTTCCACCAGAGATCGAAATGGAACACGACGGACGCGGCCGTCAGGTTCAGCCCTACGCCGCCGGCGCGCAGGGAGGCGACCATCACGGTCCGGCGCGGATCGGCGGCGAAGTCGGCGACCGCCCGATCGCGCGCCGCCGGGGTCATCCGGCCGGTGAGCAGGACGGGGTGCAGGGGGGCCAGCGCATCGGCGAGCCGTTCGGCGCCGAACGGGCGGGCGACGAACTGGCTGAACACCAGCGTTTTCTCCCCGCCCGCGGCGACCGCGGCCACCCGCCGGGCCAGGTCGTCGCATTTGGCCGACTCCCCGCTTTCCGGGCAGGCGTTGCAGATCTGCTTTAGCCGCAGGATCAGTTCCAGCACGTGCACGATCTGCACCCGCGCGCCGAGCGTGCGCAGCCACACGAGGCCGTCGCGTTCCGCCGCGTCGTAGGCGGCGCGCTGGCGCGGGCCGAGGTCCGGGGCGAGGATGAAGGCGGTTTTCGGCGGCAGTTCGGGCAACACTTCGGCGCGTCGGCGGCGGAGTTGCACGTCGCCCAGCGCGCGCCGCATGCCGGCCAGCAGCGCATCGCGGTGGCCCGCGTCGGGGGCCACGAAATCGAGGATCGAGGCGGTGTCGTCGGCGCAGTTCTCAAGCGGGGTGCCGGTCAGCGCCCAGGCGCGCTCGCGATCGAGCGCCTTCAGGGTGACGGCGAGATCGGTGCCGGCGTTCTTGATGCGCTGCGCCTCGTCGGCGACGACCACGCGCCAGCGCCGGCGCAGCGGACCGTAGGGCGCCGGCAGCGCGGCGTCGGCGCGCAGCGAATCGTAGCCCACCAGGAACACCTGTGCCGGCGCGCGCCAGCGCAGCCGCCGCTCCGCCGCCGGCCCGGCGCAGGTGGCGAGCACGAGGTCGGGCGCCCAGTCGCGCAGGTGCCGCCGCCATTGCAGCACGAGGCCGGCCGGCACCACCACGAGCGCCGCGCCCCCCGCTTCGCGATCGTCCCCTGGCGGAACATCGTCCCGTGGGGCGCCGGCATCCCCCGCAGCGCACGTGCCCGGCGCGGGCCGACGCAGCAGCAGGCGCAGCGCGGCGATCGCCTGGATCGTTTTGCCGAGCCCCATCTCGTCGGCCAGCAGCACGCCGGGGCGGGCGAGCAGCCGGGCGATCCCGGCCTGCTGGTAGGGCGGCAACGGGGCGGGCCAGGTCAGGCCGAAGGCCTCAGCCGGTGGGTCCATCACCGATGTGCCGATGATCGATGTGCCGACGACCGCTATGGCCGCGGGCGGGGTGGCGATGAGCGATCGGCCCGCGGCCGGTCATTCGGCCTCGTCCTCCGGCACGGGCGGCGCGTCCAGGCTCGCATCCTCGGCGTAGTTCGTGACCATCGTCTGGGCGACGATCGCATCGCTCCGCCCGACCAGGCGGAGCAGGTCCCACTGCGTGATCCAGCCCTTGATGTAGTGGCGCATCCGGCGCGAACCGGTGCGCTCGGCCGGCGCCAGTGCGGGGGCCGGCCAGTCGTAGGCCTCGGTGTAGAGGCCGCGCAGCTTGGTGTGGCAGGCGGCAAGCTCGGCGGCTTCGGGGGCGGCCAGCCGGTGTTCGCGCACCGTGCGCTCGATGTCGGCGATCGCCGCCAGCGCCAGCGCCGCCTCCTCCGCGCGGCCTTTGAGCCGCAGCCGCTCGGGCAGCCGCTCGCTGTCGAGCTTCGGGTTGACCACTTCGGCCACGAAATCGTCGGTGATCGCATAGACCGTGACGATCCCCGGAAACCGCCGCGCGCCTGCCAGCCCGAGCCAGGTGGCGAGCTGGGCGTAGGACTCCGCCCGTTGCAGCGGCGTGTAGCGGCCGATCAGCTCGACCTCGTCGAGCAGCAGGCACCACGGGCCGTAGCCGGCGGCGCGGAACAGCATCGGTGCGAAGGCGATGCGCTGCTCCAGCAGCGTCTTCGCCTCGACCGGGCCGAGCGGGAAGGTGCCGCGCGCGCCGGCCTCGCGCAGCGCGCGGCGGATCGCCGGGGTCGGCGGCCGGCCGCCGGCGAGGAAGCGTTCAATCGTACGCACGAGTTCGGCCGTGGTCCCGCTCCGCCGCAGGAGGTACAGCATGGCGGCGAAGAACGGGGCGAAGCCGGCCGCGGGGGCGCTGACCTCCTCCTCCAGCGCTTCCAGCGCCGCCGGGTGTTCGCGCAGATGCGCCAGGCACGCGCCCAGCGCGTCATCGGCGGAATCGGGCAGCACGGCGGTGCGCAGCGCGGCGGCGAACACCGCGGCGGGATGGGCGAGCGGGGTTTCCTTGCTGATCGCGACCCGGCTGACGACGCCGTGCTGGCCGCGCGCCACCTCGGCCAGGTAGCCGAGCAGATGCGACTTGCCGGCGCCGAACCCGCCGGCGATGCCGAGCCCGCTGCGCTTGCCGCCGGCGGCCCAGGCGTCGTGCAGCGCCTGGTCGAACGCGACCTCGATCAACGTGTGTTCGTTGCCCATCAGGCGGATCGCGGTGCGGTTGGGCACGCCGGCCCGGAGCGCCTCGACGGCGATGCGCGCCAGCAGGTTCATGCGCCGAGCCACACCAGCGGCGCCACCGGGTTCTGCCCCGCGCCCGGCCGCACGTCCGGCCAGACCCGCATGCGCAGCGCGTCGTAGGCATCGAGCGCGCGGCGCGGCTCGCCGCCGATCAGGCCCGGGTTGGCCAGCACGACGACGAACAGGCCGGGCAGGTTTTCGGTGTCGTCGATCAGCTCGCGCAGCACTTCATACGTGTCCATCACCGCGGCGGGCGTGTAGCGCACTTCGCCGTCTGCGACCGGCCCGGTGTGGTGCAGGCGGCGCACGTCGAGCGTGACCACGAGCCCGCCGGCGCCGCTGTGGCGCACCCAGTGGCACAGCGAGACCAGCATCGCGCGCGCCCCGGCGCGGGTGATGCGCCCGCCGATCCCGGACGCGCGCAACTGGGCGGCGGGAACCTTCTCGCCGTGCAGCCAGGCGAGCACCGGAGCCGCGTCGGCCTGGTCCGTCTCCAGCACCGCCTGGCACAAGGCGAGCAGGGCGCTGCGGAAATCCTGCGCGTAGTCGCGATTGCCCCAGATGCCGCGGGTGAGCCAGGTGTTGATCGCGGCGTTCAGCAGCGGCGGGGCGATATGGAGCGCCTCGGCCAGCGCGGGGCGCGCCATGGCGACGCCGGGGCGCGGCCAGGGGTAGTCGTTGGCCGCGAACAGGGCTTCCAGATAGGTCTGCACCATCTCCGTCCAGGGCAGCGCGCGCGCCAGGGCGAAGAACACATCCTGCGGCAGGTGCAGCCGGGTGTGCGCCGCGTCGATCGCGACCGCGCGCAGGCCGCGCTGCCCGGCCAGCGCGGCGAGCTGGGCACCGACCGGGGCGACCTCGGCATCGTCGACGACCGCGATCTTGAGGGCGCCGCCGCCGGCCGGGACGAAGCCGTCCAGATACTCGCGCGCGACGATGTCGAGCCAGGCCGCGCGCGCGAGCGGTTCGGGCGCCAGGTCCTGCATGGCCTACGGATCCAGGACGAAGCGGATCGCGAAATAATCGTGCTGTTCGCCCTGTTCGTCGAACAGGGTCAGGCGCCGGGCGCCTTTCTTGCCGGTCGATCCGGCCAGTTCGTAGCGATGGCCGCGGCCGGTACGGGCGGCCGGATCGCGATCGAGGCGCAGCAGGTCGCAGACGAATTCCTCGATCGGGTAGTCGGCGGCGGCGGCGGCGGAGAACGTGAGCGCCTCGTGCAGGTCGGCGAGCGCGACCAGCGGGCCGTCGCCCGGCTGATCGGGGCGCCAGCGCGGCATCTCGGCGCGGGCGAACAGCGCATAGGGCTTGAGCAGGCGATCGAGGAAGCCGCGGGCGTTGAAGCGGTTCGGCCGCGATTGCAACTTCTTGAGCTGCGCGGCCAGGAAGCCGGGCCGCACCCGGCGTTCCAGCTTCTTGCCGATCCGCACGCCCTGCGCCTTGGCATCGAGCCGCAGCACCACCGGATAGGCGGTGATGCGCCCGTCGCGCCGCACCAGCAGGACGCCAGCGGCGCGGGCCGCGGCGGCCAGTTCGTCGAGGTAGCGGCCGTCGGCGAACGCGGCCGGGAGATCGTAGTCGCAGGCGGCGGCGGCGGCGCGCAGGGGCGCGACGGCGTGCGCGGTGCTGTCGGCCGCATCGGCGATGCGGGCGGGCAGGCCGGAGATGTCGCCCTCCTGCGCGGCGCGGCGCAGGCGGCGCAGGGATTTCAGGACCGCGCCCACCTGGCGTTCGGCCTCGGCCAGCGCGTCGTCGACGCTGGTCAAGACATGATCGAACGCGGCGTGGCCCGGTGGCGACTCGGGCGGCTGGGTGTCCATGGGCCGAGGATAGGGGGCGGGCGGAGGGGCGACAAGGTGGGCTGGACGGGGATGATCGGGGGGATGGCGGGTCGGCGGCGGGACCGGAGGCCCCTGCCCTGGCGCGGGAGACCTGGGAGCTACATGCCTACAGAACCTGGCTTTCGGTGGGCATTTTGTTACGTAGTCGTAACAAGATGGACACGCGTAAGCCGGCCTGGATCAGCGCCGAATTTGCGTGCCATCCGACAGCTTCGGCCGCGCGCACAAGCGCCACCGGATCGCCCGCTTGGCGCGGCCATCGCGCGGTGGGCCGCGGCGTGCTGGTTCCATACCGAGCGGCCGGCCATGTGGGTGCCGGATTGGCCCGGCCCGCGCGAGGGCGACCGGCCGGGTGGACATCGCAGGGGGGCGCAGCAGCGCTTCCTGCTGCGATTCCTTCGGCGCTTCCTTCGACGTGCGGCAGGGGGTTGGTTGCGGAAACGACCGTAGCCGCCGGCGCCACGATCGCGGCATCCGAGGGGGCGGACGTCGCGGGGGAAAGCGTAGCCGGGGATTGGGGGAACGAATCCCGGTCCGACCCGCTTGGGAGCGGGCTTTGGGGGGATGGGGGCACCGAGGACGGCGCGGAGCCAGCTGGCGCGAGGGGGAAATTGCCCAGCACGGGCTCGGCGAGCGTGGGGTCGGGGCTCGCTTGATCGTCCCCCGCCTGGTCGAGCGCCGCCTGGTCGCGCAAGGCGTTCCGCGCGCGTATCTCGGCGAGCCGCTCGGCCAGCCAGGCGAGGATCGCGGTAAGCTTGTCGATGAAGGGGGCGGGGATCATGTCTGCGAACGTATATAGAACATTTACCCCGGACGAGGCAAGAGATTTTTTCGGGCGGCGCAGCGCGGCCGATCCCGGGCGGCGTGTCGTAAGCGCGGGTGACGCTGGCGGAGTTGGCGCCGCGAAGGATGCGGGTTCGCCTTGGGCCGAGGGCCGTTGCGGAGCGTCCCTTCGTGGCATTGGGGTAAGGGGGCTGGAGGGCTCGGTCAGAGAATTTCCTGACGGCCGGAACCGGCCGCATGCGATCGCCCGAGTCCGGGCAGCCGGTGGACCCGTGCCGCGTCATAGCCGCCTATGATCGGTCGGTTGGGAGCGACGGACGTTGGCCGGGCGGAGAATGGCGGCTTTGGGCGCTTGGGGGTGCCGAAGCGGTCATTCCCATCCGCGTAAATTTTACTAATCGCATTCCCGCGAGCCAGGTGCGGTTTAGTTGGTAGTAGTCACTGGTTGCTCGGCACTGTCCTGGTGGTTCAGGACTTTATCACTCGCGCTCCTGATCTCTTTGCAATCATACGACTACATTGATCTCTGCTTTCGATCTTGCTGCCGTGATCGCCGCCAGCGTCTCGTTGTAGATCTGGGCCGACGTGTGCTCGGCGTCGATCTCGACGATAAGCGCGAAGCGTGCGGTCAATTTTTCCGGGTTTGACATCGATTTGCCCTTCCACCACCCCGCGACGGGGTGGACAGCGAGGATATTGCGCCGGGCAAGATCTGACGCCCTGCACGGCATCTCGTCGATCTGCAGGGACCCAACGTCGCGGCGATTGCGGCCGAACGACCAGCCGTCGTCTTCGTCGAGCGGCAACAAGTCGGATGCTTCGACCGTTTTACTGATTCGGGAGATAAACTCGTTCATGCCCTCGTTCGGTCGATTCAACTTGAAACGCAGATTGTGCGACGCGTAGCGGAACTTTGAGCCGCGTGCCGCCTCGGAAGGATTGGGCGCGATGAAGGTGCTGAGCGCAACGCGTAGTGTCACTGTTGTGCTGCCCAACTTGCGCAGTTCCTCGACAGGCCAGGGTAGTTCGAACAGTTTCATCTCATTATGGACGTGCTCGGCGCTCTTGGTCGCACTCTCCTTATACGGCGTGATCGTGTCCTGAATGATCAGCGTTAGTGCATTGGACGCACTTCTGCGAGCGCGCGCCATATCCGGCACGCCGTAGCCGTAACGCTGGAAGAGCGGGGCGAAGCTTCCCTTCGGCGGTTTGACCGGAAGATGACTGCGCATCTGCGCCGTCCAGCGTGCCGAGCCTACGAAGAGAGCGCGGATGGTCTCTGGCCAGAGCCGGGGGTAATCCAACCAAAGCTCCGCGGCCGCCCTGGCAGCGAGCGCTGTGGCGCTGCTGGTATCGTGGCAGGTCGTAAAGACGCGCATCGGATAGCTATGATCGGTCGTCAATATCCCAAGGGCGGAATGCCTGAGCGGCGGCGGCGGCCCTGCGACCTGCCAGTTGCCCCCCTCCATCACTACGTCCGGCTTGATCGGCCAGTGGGACGCCCAACTGGCTGTGCGCGAGGATGGCGAGAGATCGCCAGCAGGCGCCAACGGGATGCCGCTCTCTCCCGCGGGCAAAATCGTCTTTTCGGTGTAGGCGCCGGCACAGATTGCGTTCCACGATTGCGCCGGCGATTCGATCTCGTGATCGGGGCGGTCGCAGACCGACAGGTAATCGGCGGATGTGAAGAGATTTTGATCAGTATTGCCGGCGGAGACGAGCATCAGCCTCGGATTCCGCTGTATGCCAGATACACCTGCAGTCAGCTGGTCCAGCTCGCTCGACCATGATGTAGGCGCACCGTCATGCGGCATGTCCTCTGTCGTGGTACTGGCCATGGCAAAGGTCCGACGGCGCGGCCCGGACGTTTCTGCCGCATCGATGGCGGCCCGGGTAATGGCGCCCAGCAGGTGATGCGGGTTGTGCCCTGCATCCGGGATGATCTTTGCCGATTCAAGTCGGTGCCGGATTTCCAGTGGCCCGACGTTTTGTAGAGCCAACGTCAAATCACCATACAATGCCAGGCCAGCCAACTGGGTGCCATGTCCTTTGGCGTCCTCCGGACCCCAGGATGGGATCGCGGCGTGTCGGTCGGCGCTGGCAAGGGCGGGCGCGATGAGCGGATGGGCACGGCTGATGCCTGTGTCGAGGAGGGTCACGTAGCTTGCATCCTCGATGGCGGGAAATCTTGTGACGGCGAGGAGGCTCGCTAGCCACCCATGCTGGTCCTCGACGGGCATGTCATCGAAGGTGGCAGCCGTTACGGTGGGCACGGCAAGGGCACGCACACCACCCAAGCGGCGGACGGCGAGCGCGAGATCGTCTCGCGTTGCCGTCGCTATGACCACGATATCTTCTGGAAAATCAAGGCGATCGGCGCCCACCGCCACCCGAAAGTCCTTGGCCGCTGCGATGAAGGTCTCAGCCTCTCCCTTGTCGAGCCATATCTCCCAAGCGCTGGCACCGTTCTCCGCTGGAAAGCGGTCGATCGGGCTGCGCCACAACGCTCGGAGTCCCGCCTCGACAATAGCCCCGATGCTCTGGACGAGGTCGGCATTCGCAGGCCGGTGACTGATCGGGTGATCGCGAACCTCGAAATCTTCGATCTTCTTGCGCAGCTTCTTCAGCCCCTCGCCTGAAGCGAAAACTGTGGCGCTGGCCGGTGGTCCGTCGTCACCGCCGAGCGGCCTCGAGTTGAGCAGGATGAGGCCACTCGAATTGAGGCTTTTCGTGACCAGGATCTCGCCTGGTCGCCCCTGGACGTCGAGGTATACACCCGGCTCGCCGGTGCTTTGGATATCAGGTAGGCTGTCGAGAGCATGAAGGAGTGCTTGGGCGTGGCCCGCACGGTCCGGGACATCACGTGGCCGCTTGGTCTTTCCGCGGCCCTTTGCCTTGAACTCGTGTGCGTGGCCGAGACCGATTAGAATCAGGTGCTGACGGTCCCTGGCCATACAGTTCGCCCCCAATGCCCTGCAGTGATCGCCGTCGAGCGAGCGAGGCGATCAGCGCGGCAGTTTCCAAAATGTCTGATCCGTGCAGCACCGCGCGTCGGGCGGCATCCTCCGCAGCTGCGATCACATCGGCCGTCGAGAGGCCGACACTCGATCGGATGACGTCAGGCCACGCGACGCGCGCAATCTCGAAGCCTTGGAGTCGTCGGCGCATGGCCTTTTCGATGGCTTCGGCCGTGGGTATTTCGTAGGCCAGCACGAGGTCGAAACGGCGCAGGATCGCCCGATCCAGAATGCCGGCAATGTTCGTAGTCGCAACAATGACCGAAGGTCCCGTATCCTCGTCAAGGAATTGAAGGAAAGAGTTGAGGATGCGGCGGGCCTCCCCGACATCGTTCTCGGAGCTTCTGGTTGCCGCCAGCGCATCGATTTCGTCGAAGAGGTAGACACCACGTGTCGTCCGGATCGCATCGAAAATCAGCCTGAGCTTCTGTGCGGTCTCCCCCATGAACTTCGTGATGAGGCCGTGAAGGAGCACGGTGAAGAGCGGAAAATGCATCTCACCTGCGAGCGCAGCCGCGGTCAGTGTCTTGCCGGTACCTGGCGGTCCAGCGAGCAGCACACGGCGTCGGGGGCGCAATCCCTTTTCCTCAAGCTGCTCCGTCATCCGGGTTTCGACGACAAGCTGCGTGACCTCGTCCTCAAGGGCCGCTGGAAGAATGACATCGCTAAGCCTGACCGACGGATAGGTGGCGCTGAGCAGGCCGGCGAGGTCGCCTCTCGGCGCGGCGAGCGGCGTTGGCTGGACCTGGCGGCTCGGTGGCGGCTCGTGTCCGGCCTCCGCCCATTGCCGCAATTGCTCGGCCAGGCGGGCATGGCCCTTCTGCTCCTCGGCTGCAGCCAACTGCATGGCGAGATCGAAGAATCGACCACCGTCGCCTTCAGCGTGGCTCTTGACGAGCCCTATGAGTTGCTGTGCGGACGCCATGTGACTGAACCTTTTGATCCCCTCATCGCCTTGGTGACACGCCGAGTTTGCCTGGCCGGGTTCGCCACCGCAGCCGACAAGCCACCTCTGGCGAGCATGACAGAAGTCAGCCTCGCGCTCAAAGGCTGTCATCGCACGCCGCCTGAGCGTATGCTTTGGTCCCTGTGACTGCTCGAATGTCTGACTTCTGGCATTTCCGCGGCCGAATTGAAGGGCACAGATGGGCGCATAGTACCCGCTTGCTACTCCACCCTCTTGAGCCACCCCGCACCCAAGATCGCCGTTGTTCTGCCGTCGGGGTATGCTTCACTCGGCGCCGACGGCCCAAGCCCTGGATGACCGGAGTGGGCGCGGAGCCGTCACTCATCAAGCGCACCGGAAAGGTCCGGAATCCACCCAAGGCCGCCGTACGGCCGACCGCCGGCCCATGTCCGCTGTCGGGATGCCAGGGAACGCGAAGCAGCGCCCGCCTGCAGGGCGTCGTGATCATCGAGAGCCGCAGGGACCCTGCCGCAAAGACAACGCCGCATGACGCGCTTTCAGCGCGGCCGGGCTGTTCCTGGACAAGCCCTGAGACAAAACTAGAACATGACGGACAGATCGCGGCCCCCAAACCGAACAAATCAACCCGCCACCGGCAGACGATGGACAGCCCCCCGGACCGCTGCCAATACCTGCCCCGTTCCCGCCAACGGAGGCCGCCGCGTGTCCGCTGCCCGCATCATCCCCGTCATCCTCTCCGGCGGCTCCGGCACCCGGCTGTGGCCGGTCTCGCGCGAGAGCTTCCCGAAGCAGCTCTGGCCCCTGATCTCGGACCGCTCGCTGCTGCAGGAAACCGCGCTGCGCGCCCAGGGGCCGCGGTTCGCCCCGCCGATCGTGGTGTGCAACCAGGAGCACCGCTTCCTGATCGCCGAGCAGTTGCGCGCCGCCGGAGTGGACGGGGCGCGCATCGTGCTGGAACCGGTCGGCCGCAACAGCGCCCCCGCGATCGCCGCCGCGGCGCTGCTGGTCGCGGAAACCGACCCCGATGCCGTGTTGTGGATGATGGCCGCGGATGCCGCGATCGCCGATGTCGGCGCGCTGCACCGCGCGCTGGAAGCCGCCGCCGCCGCCGCTGTCGCCGGCCACGTGGTCACCTTCGGCGCCCGCCCCACCGCGCCCGAAACCGGCTACGGCTACATCGAATCCGGCGCCCCCCTGCCCGGCCTGGCCGGCGTGCACGCGGTTGCCCGCTTCATCGAAAAGCCGGACGCCGCCGGCGCCGCCGACCTGGTCGCCTCCGGGCGGCACCTGTGGAACAGCGGGATGTTCGTCTTCACCGCCGCCACCCTGATCGCCGAGTTGCAGACCCACGCGCCGGCGGTGCTCGCCGCGGTGCGGGAAGCGGTGGCAGGGCGCCGGGTGGACCTCGATTTCATCCGCCTGGAGGCGGCGGCGTTCACCGCCTGCCCGTCCATCAGCATCGACTATGCGGTGGCGGAACGTACCGGCCACGCCGCGGTGGTGCCGGCCGAGCTCGGCTGGTCCGACGTCGGCAGCTGGACCGCGCTGTGGGAGCTGGGCGCCAAGGACGCAGCCGGCAACGTCGCGGTCGGCGATGTCGTGCTGGAGGGGGCGGAGAACTGCTACGTGCGCAGCGACGGCATGCTGGCCGCCGTGGTCGGGCTGCGCGATGCGGTGGTGGTGGTCACCGAGGACGCGGTGCTGGCGGCGCATCGGGGCCAGTCCCAGGACGTGAAGAAGCTGGTCGATCGCCTGCGCGCCGCGGGACGGAAGGAAGCGGTCGCGCACAACCGCATGTACCGGCCGTGGGGGTTCTACGAATCGCTGATCTCCGGGGATCGTTTCCAGGTGAAACGGATCGTCGTGCACCCGGGCCAGAAGCTGTCGTTGCAGAAACACTACCACCGCGCCGAGCACTGGGTGGTGGTCAGCGGCAGCGCGCTCGTCACCCGCAACGACGACGTGGTGCTGGTGCAGGAGAACGAAAGCATCTACCTGCCGCTCGGCTGCGTGCACCGGCTGGAGAACCCGGGCAAGATCCCGCTGGCGCTGATCGAGGTGCAGTCGGGCGCCTATCTCGGCGAAGACGATATCGTGCGGCTGGAAGATACCTACGGACGGGCCTGAACGCGGGCGCGGTTGGCCGAGCGGGCTGGCCCCCTCCCCCGGCCCCTCCCGCAGGGGGAGGGGAGAAGCGCGAGGATTACAGCCGCGGCGGCACCACTCGGCCGGCCGCCACCGCGTCGCGCAGCACGGGGTGCAGCGGCGGATTGGCGGCCACCACGTCGCCGCTCTCGCGCGGATCGTCGCCGCCGTCGGGGTCGGTCGCGTAGCCGCCCGCCTCCCGCACCAGCAGCAATCCCGCCGTGAGGTCCCACGGCTTCAGCCCCAGTTCCCAATACCCGTCGTAGCGTCCCGCCGCGACCCAGGCGAGATCGAGCGCGGCCGCCCCGAACCGCCGGATGCCGGCGACGCGCGGCATCAGCCCGGCCAGGGTGCGGGTGAACGCCGCCCGGTTGGCCGGCGCCACGGCGGCAAACGGCACCCCGGTCGCGAACACCGCCTCCTTCAGCTCCCGCCGCGCGGAGACCCGCAGCCGGCGCTCGTTCACGAACGCCCCGCCGCCTTTCTCCGCCCAGAACATCTCGTCGGACGCCGGCGCATAGACCAGCCCGGCGGCGATTTCCGACCCGCCGTTCTCCAGCCGCTTTTCGAGCCCGATCGAGATCGCCCAGTGCGGGATGCCGTGCAGGAAGTTCGTGGTCCCGTCGAGCGGATCGACGACCCATCGCCAGGTCCAGCGCTCCGAGCCGGAGGCGCCGGATTCCTCCATCAGGAACGCATAGCCCGGGCGCGCCTTGCCCAGTTCCTCGCGCAGGATCGCCTCGGAGCGCAGATCGGCCTGGGAGACGAAATCGGACGGGCCCTTGATGCTGACCTGGAGCTGCTCGACCTCGTTGAAGTCGCGCAACAGCCGCTTCGCCGCCTTCTGCGCGGCGGTGGCCATCACGGTCAGGTGCGGGGAAAGCCGGAACGCCAAGCGCGGCTAGCTCCGCGCGCGTTCGACGTAGCTCGCGTCCTCGGTCTTCACCACCACGCGCTCCCCCGTCTCGATGAAGGGCGGCACCGAGGTCTTGACGCCGTTCGACAGCCGCGCCGGCTTGTAGGAGGACGCGGCGGTCTGGCCCTTCACCACCGGATCGGCCTCGACCACTTCCAGCACCACGGTCGCCGGCAGATGGATGCCGACCGGCTCGCCCTCCACCAGGTCGACGGTGACGGCCATGTTGTCCTGCAGGAACGGCGCGGCGTCGCCGAGCAGCGCGAGCGGGATATGCGTCTGCTCGAACGTCTCGGGGTCCATCAGGACGATGTTGTCGCCGTCGGTGTACGAGTAGGTGTAGTCCTTCTCGTCGGTCGTCAGACGTTCGACGGTGTCGGCGGTGCGCCAGCGCTCGTTCGTCTTGTTGCCGGATTTCAGGTCGCGCATCTCCACCTGGATGAAGGCGCCACCCTTGCCGGGCGTGATGATCTGCTGCTTGAGCACGGTCCAGCGACGGCCTTCGTGCTCGATCACCTGGCCGGCACGGATCAGGTTCGCCTGCTGCTTCATTCTCGCATTCCGGGTTCGCTAAGGGTGCAGGCTTCTAGCCCCGCGGGGGCAGCGGAGCAAGGCAGCGGCCGGGCGGCTTGTCCGCGGCCAGGCCGCTTGGTATCCGGCCCCACCTGGTGTGCTGCGGCGCCCGCCAAATCCGCCATCCTCTTTGGCCGCAATCGCGAGGGAAGGAGCCCGCCGATGGATCGGACCGCCATCGTGCCACCCCTCGCCGGCCCGCCCCCGCGAAGGGCGGACCCGCGCCGATGACGGCGCCGCGGGGCCGCGCCGTCACCCTGCTGCTCGTGGCCGATCTTGCCGGCAGCTTTGTTTTCGCACTGGAAGGCGGGCTGCGGGCGATCGGCGCGCGGCTCGATCTGCTCGGCGTGATGGTGCTCGCCGGCGTTACCGCATTCGGCGGCGGCATGATCCGCGACGTGCTGATCGGCGCGGTGCCGCCGGCAGCCCTGCGCGATGCGCGCTACCCGGCGCTTGCGTTGCTGGCCGGCGGACTCGCCTTTGCCCTGCATCCGCTGGGGGCGCGGCTGCCGGACGGACTGCTGCTGGGCCTGGATGCGGCGGGGCTCGGGCTCTTCGCCGTCGCCGGGGTCGAGAAATCCCTTCGCGCCGGCCTGCCGCCACTGGTCGCAGTCCTGCTCGGCACGATCACCGCGGTCGGCGGCGGCACCACGCGCGACATGCTGCTGGGCCAGGTGCCGGCAGTGCTGCGGGTCGATTTCTACGCAACCGCGGCGCTGGCGGGCTCGGCCGTCATGGTGGGCGCGCGCGCGCTCGGCCTGCCGGCCCGCAACGCCGCCATCCTGGGCGGAGCGACCTGCTTCGTGCTCCGCATGGTCAGCGCACGGCAGGGCTGGCAGCTACCGGTCGCCGGGCCGTGATAAGCGCCGCAGCGTAGGCCTCGGGCGGCAAAGGCCAGCGGCAGCGCCGATGCGGTACCTACAGCATCCCGAGCGGCTGCTTGCGGCGCGGCGGCGGATGGACGGCGTCGATCTCCGCCAGGTCCGCCGGCGTCAGCGCGATAGCCGCCGCCGCGGCGTTCTGCTGCACATGCGCCGCGGTGGCAGCCTTGGGGATCGAGATCGTGTTGCCGTCGCGCAGGCTCCAGGCGATCGCGATCTGCGCCGGCGTCACCCCATGGCGCTGCGCCACCGCGGCCAGCGCAGGGGAGCGCAACAGCCGTCCGGCCTGGCCCAGTGGCGAGTACGCCATGACCGGCATCCTCCGCGCCCGGCACCAGGGCAGCAGGTCGAACTCGATCCCGCGCTGGTCGGGGTAGTACAGCACCTGGTCGGTCGCACAGTCCGCACCCGCCGGCAGGGCGGCCAGCGTCTCCATGTCGTCGGTATCGAAATTGGATACGCCCCAGCGCAGGACCTTCCCCGCCTCCCGCAGGCGCTCGAACGCGGCCACCGTCTCCTCCAGCGGATGGCCGCCGGGCCAGTGCAGCAGATAGAGGTCGATCCGGTCGGTGCCGAGCCGCCGCAGGCTGCCCGCGCACGCTTTCGCCACACCGCTGGCCGAGGCGTTGTGCGGCAGCACCTTGCTCACCAGGAACACGCTGTCGCGCACGCCGGCGATCGCCTGGCCCACGATCCGCTCGGCGCCGCCGTCGCCATACATCTCGGCGGTATCGATCAGGCTCAGCCCATGCGCGATGCCGGCCTGCAGCGCCGCCACCTCGGCCGCCGCCTGGGCACGGCTCTCCCCCATGTGCCACGTGCCCTGGCCGAGCGCCGGCACCGCAGTCCCGTCCGGCAGGCGCACGGTGGGGATCACGCCGCGTGCGCCTCGGCAACCCGCAGCAGGCGGAGGAAATTACCGCCCCAAAGCAAGTCGAGCGCCGCCCGGTCGTAGCCGCGCCGGATCAGTTCAGCCGTGATGTTCGGGCAGTCCCCGGCATCGTTCCAGCCGCTGAACCCGCCGCCGCCGTCGAAATCGGACGAGATGCCGACATGGCGGATGCCGATCCGGTTCACCGCGTAATCGATATGATCGGCGAAATCCGCCACCGTCACCTGCTCCGGCCGCGCGTGCGGCTTCAGGAAGGCGGAGACGGCAGTGATCTGGATCAGCCCGTCGACCTCGGCCAGCACGTCAAGCTGGGCGTTCTCCATGTTGCGCGGATGCGGGCACAACGCCGCCACGCAGGAATGGCTGGAAAACACCGGGGTGCGCGACACCTCCGCCGCGTCCAGCATGGTAGCGCGCGAGACATGCGCGACATCGACCAACATGCCGAGCCGGTTCAACTCCGCCACGGCCGCCCGGCCGAAAGCGCTGAGCCCGCCATGCTCGGCCGCACGCTCCCCCAGATCGGCGCGCGGAATGGCCGAATCGGCGAGCGCGTTGTGGCCGTTGTGGGTCAACGTCAGATAGCGCGCGCCAAGCGCCCGCAGCCGCGCCAGCCTGGCCAGGTCGGTGCCGATGGCAAACCCGTTCTCCACCACCGGAATGATCGCCAGCACCCCGTCCTGACGCGCCCGCACCACCTCGTCGGCCGTCACGGTCAGACGCGCCGGCAAGCCAGGCGCACCGGCGGCCAGGCGATGGATCGCCGCCAACATCGCCGTCGCACGCTCATACGCCGCCAACTCGCTCGCCGGCGTGCGCGCAGTCTGCGGCACATAAGCCACGAAACAACCAGCCGACAGACCGCCGCGACGCATCTTCGGCAGATCCACCTTGCGCGTCCCGTCCAGGAACGGATCAGGCCCGGTCGGCCAAGGTATGTCGATATGCGTATCGATGGTCAGAAGACCCTGGTGCAGGGCAAGCGGATCGATGGGGAGCGCGTCGTTCATGCCCCCAGGCTTGGCCGCCTGCGCGGCGACGTCAAGCAAGAAAGCAAGGCCAGGGGGCGCTGCCCCATATGCGCTAGGATAGTGCATATTTTGCCTCGTTTGCCTGGCAGAGCCT
>JABBNW010000026.1 GCA_019352115.1 Pseudomonadota bacterium | reverse complement strand
TCGTGCGTCGGGACACTGGCTCGTTGTTTTCAGTGGCCTGCCGATCCCTGAAATGGAGGGCATTTCAGTGGCAGGACACTGGCGCCGGTTTGCGGCCCGGCCAGCCCCGGCGCTAGGATGGCCCGCGGGCGACGGAGACGTTTGCGACGGAGATACGGCATGTACAGCCAGGCCCTCGACCAGCGCGACCCCCTCGATCGGCGTGACGCCGCGGACGAAGCGCCGGCGCTGGAGGCCGGTTTCCAGGCCCGCATCGACGCCGAGGACAAGATCGAGCCCAACGACTGGATGCCGGAGGCCTATCGCCGCAGCCTGATCCGCCAGATCAGCCAGCACGCGCATTCCGAGATCGTCGGCATGGGGCCGGAAGGCAACTGGATCACTCGCGCGCCCAGCCTGCGGCGCAAGGCGGCGCTGCTTGCCAAGGTGCAGGACGAGTGCGGCCACGGCGTCTATCTCTATGCCGCCGCCGAGACCCTGGGCGCGGCGCGGGAGGAGCTGGTGGACCAGCTCCTGAGCGGGCGGGCGAAATACAGCTCCATCTTCAATTACCCGACCCTGAGCTGGGCCGACATCGGCGCGGTCGGCTGGCTGGTGGACGGCGCGGCGATCATGAACCAGATCCCGCTGTGCCGCTGCTCGTACGGCCCGTACGCGCGGGCGATGATCCGGATCTGCAAGGAAGAGAGCTTCCACCAGCGCCAGGGCTTCGAGATCATGCTGACCCTGTGCCGCGGCACGGACGCGCAGCGCGCGATGGCGCAGGACGCGCTCGATCGCTGGTGGTGGCCGGCGCTGATGATGTTCGGGCCGCCCGATTCGGAAAGCCGCCATTCCGACCGGTCGATGCGTTGGAAGATCAAGCGCTTCACCAACGACGGGCTGCGGCAGAAGTTCATCGACGCGACCGTGCCGCAGGCGCAGTACCTGGGGCTAGCGGTGCCCGACCCGGCGCTGCGCTTCGATGCGGAGACGGGCCATTGGCAGATCGGCCCGATCGACTGGGACGAGTTCCACCGCGTGCTCGCCGGCGGCGGTGCCTGCAACCGGGAACGGTTGGAGGCGCGGCGCCAGGCCCATGCCGACGGGGCCTGGGTGCGCGCCGCCGCCGCGGCCTATGCCGCGAAGCACGCCGCGCCGCACCCTGGGCCGCATCCCGCGCCGGCACGAGCGGCCGCATGACCGAGGCCGCGGTGCCGTTGTGGGAGGTGTTCCTCCGCGCCCGCACGGGGCTTGCGCACCAGCATGTCGGCTCGATCCACGCCGCCGACGCGGAACTTGCGTTGCAGGCCGCGCGCGACACCTACACGCGGCGCGGGGAGGGGCTGTCGATCTGGGTCGTGCCCTCGGCGGCGATCACCGCGAGCGATCCGGGCGACAGGGGGCCGCTGTTCGCGCCGGGAACCACCAAGCCCTACCGGCACCCCACGTTCTACACGGTGCCCGACGACGTGGGGCATATGTAGGCGTCGCCAAGGCGCGCCCCGGGTGGGCGCTTCCGGGGGGCGTTCCGGGGGCGGGCGTCGCGTGAGACTCGCGCAAGCGGGGCCGACCCGGCCCTGGTATTTTCCCCGCGATCGGCGTATATGCCGCCAATTGGCGCTTTTCGGTCGGGCTCGCGTGCCTTGTCGGCGGAAGCCGGCGCATTTGTGTTCCCTGAATGGAAAAGTAAGATCGGCCCGCACGGTGCGGGTCGCCAAGTCTTCGGAGAATACGGTGCCATGGCAACCGGAACAGTGAAGTGGTTCAACGGCCAGAAGGGCTATGGGTTCATCCAGCCGGATGACGGCTCGAAGGACGTGTTCGTGCACATCTCGGCCGTCGAGCGGTCGGGCATGGGCAGCCTGAACGAGGGGCAGAAGGTGGCCTTCGACCTCGAGCGCGGGCAGCAGGGCAAGTTCTCGGCCGTCAATCTCAAGCGCGCCTGAGGAAATTCTGCCGGCGCCGCCCATCCCGGGCGGCGCCGGTCCCCTCCCTGGAGGGTTACCCGCGGGGATGCGCCGCGGCGGAGGCACATGATGTCGCCGACCTATAAATTCGCCACCGGCCAGCAAGTCGCGTTCGTTCCCGCCGCAACCGGCGAGAATGTGCCCCGGGGGCCCTATGTCGTGGTGCGCTGCCTGCCGTTCGAAGGCCGCGACTGCGCCTATCGCGTGAAGCACATGAGCGACGGGCACGAGCGGGTGATCGCCGAAGGCCGGCTCAGTCAACGCTGATCTGCGCGTGCCGCGCATCCCGGTCCCGATCCCGCCGGCGCCGGATCCCGCATCGATCCCTCGGCTTGACGGGCACGGACCCGGCGCCTAAACGCACGGCGCTGCCGCTGCGGGTGTAGCTCAGTTGGTTAGAGCGCCGGCCTGTCACGCCGGAGGTCGCGGGTTCGAGCCCCGTCACTCGCGCCAGCGGCGGGCAGCCACGGCCGTTTCCCTTTTCTTTCCGATTCCGGTGCTGTCTCGCGGTGCCGCGGGGCTCAGGGTATATGGCGGTGCACAATGGAACGGGCTAAGGTCCGGTGCGCCGCCGCGGGGGCGGATGTGCTGGCCGGGTCGTCGGGGCGGTTGCTGCGGCAGGCCCGGGGAATAGGAGCGTGGATGCCGTACGTTCTTCCGGGTTATCTGCCGATCCTGGTGTTCATGGTCATCGCCGGGGTCATCGCCGTCGCCATGGTCGGCGGTTCGTTGCTGGCTGCGCGGCAGAAGCCGTACCCGGAAAAACTCTCGGCCTATGAATGCGGATTCGAAGCGTTCGACGACGCCCGCCGCCCGTTCGACGTGCGCTACTACCTGGTGGCGATCCTGTTCATCATCTTCGATCTGGAAGTGGCGTTCCTGTTCCCCTGGGCGGTCAGCCTGGGCGCGACCCGCCTGTTCGGGTTCCTGTCGATGATGGGTTTCCTCGGCGTGCTGACCGTCGGGTTCATCTACGAATGGTGCAAGGGCGCGCTGGAATGGGAGTGATCGCATGAGCGGCACCGCCATCGCCTGGAATCGCGATCCTCTCCCGCCCGGGCCGGAGCAGGACGCGGTGATCAAGGGCATCACCGGGGAGATCGCCGACAAGGGCTTCCTGGTCGCCAATCTCGACAAGGTGGTGAACTGGGCACGCACCGGCAGCCTGTGGCCGATGACGTTCGGGCTCGCGTGCTGCGCGGTGGAGATGATCCACGCCTACATGCCGCGCTACGATCTGGATCGGTTCGGGATCATTCCGCGCGCCTCGCCGCGGCAGTCGGACGTGATGATCGTGGCGGGAACGCTGACGAACAAGATGGCGCCGGCGTTACGCAAAGTTTATGACCAGATGCCCGAGCCGCGCTGGGTGATCAGCATGGGCAGTTGCGCCAACGGCGGCGGCTACTACCATTTTTCCTATTCGGTGGTGCGCGGCTGCGATCGGGTGGTGCCGGTCGATGTGTATGTGCCGGGCTGCCCGCCGACCGCGGAGGCGCTGGTGTACGGCATCATGCAATTGCAGAAGAAGATCCGCCGCACCGGGACGATCCTTCGTGGCTGAGGCGGAGGTGCCGGCGGCCACTCCGGCGGCCCCGCCGACTCCGGCCGAGACGCTCGCGGCCATGCTCGGCGCGGTGCCGGGCCTCGCGGATGTGCGGATCGAGGGCGGGGAGGTCGTGGTGGCGGCGGCGCGCGACGACATCGTCGCGCTCATGACCGTGCTGCGCGACGATCCGCGCTTCGCGTTCGCGCAGATGATGGACCTCTGCGGCGTGGACTGGCCGGAGCGGGCGCAGCGGTTCGACGTGGTGTACAACCTGCTGTCGATCGCGCTGAACCGGCGCCTGCGGGTGATCGTGACGACCGACGAACGGACCCCGGTGCCATCGATCCACACCGTCTGGCCCGCCGCGACCTGGTGGGAGCGGGAGGCGTGGGATCTGTTCGGGATCGTGTTCTCCGGCCAGCCCGACCTGCGCCGCATCCTGACCGACTACGGCTTCGAGGGCCATCCGCTGCGCAAGGACTTCCCGCTGACCGGCTACGTGGAAGTGCGCTACGACGAGGAGCGCAAGCAGGTGGTCTACGAGCCGGTGCGGCTGACCCAGGACTGGCGCAGCTTCGATTTCATCTCGCCGTGGGAAGCGGTCACCACCTTGCCGGGCGACGAGAAGGTGCACCAGACGCGCGCGCAGGTGACGCGCACCGCGGTCGAACCGTTGCCGCCGGGGAAGGGCTGAGGCCATGAGCGAGATCACCCCGGCCGCGCGCCAGACGAAGCAGATCGAGATCGACAGCCACGCCATCAATTTCGGCCCGCAGCATCCCGCCGCGCACGGCGTGCTGCGCCTGATCCTGGAGATGGACGGGGAGGTGGTGGAGCGCGCCGATCCGCATATCGGCCTGCTGCATCGCGGCACCGAAAAACTGATGGAGTACCGCACGTATCTGCAGAACGTGCCGTATTTCGATCGGCTCGACTACGTCTCCCCCATGTGCGAGGAGCACACCTTCGTCCTGGCGGTGGAGAAGCTGCTGGGTGTGGAGGCGCCGCCGCGGGCGCAATGGATCCGCACCCTGTTCGCCGAAATCACCCGGGTCCTGAACCACCTGCTGAACGTGACGACCTACGCGCTGGACGTGGGCGCGATCACGCCGCCGCTGTGGGGGTTCGAGGAACGCGAACTGCTGATGGAATTCCACGAGGCGGTCTCCGGCGCGCGGCTGCACGCGAACTACTTCCGCCCCGGCGGGGTAAACCGCGACATGCCGGCGGGCCTGGCCGATCGGATCGGGGAATGGACCGAAGTCTTCCCGAAATTCCTCGACGAGCTGGAATCGCTGCTGACCGGCAACCGCATCTGGAAGCAGCGCACGGTCGATATCGGCGTGATGTCGCCGGAGGACGCGCTGGCCTGGGGCTGGAGCGGACCGCCGCTGCGCGCCTCGGGCATCGCGTGGGATCTGCGCCGCGCGCAGCCGTACGACAAATATGCCGAGGTCGATTTCCAGGTCCCGGTCGGCCGCAACGGCGATTGCTTCGATCGCTACCTGGTCCGACTGCTGGAAATGCGGGAGAGCGTGAAGATCATCCGCCAGTGCCTGCAGAAGATGCCGGCCGGCCCGGTGAAGCTGCACGACAACAAGATCACCCCGCCGCCGCGCGCGGAGATGAAGCGCTCGATGGAAGCGCTGATCCACCATTTCAAGCTGTTCACCGAAGGCTTCCACGTGCCGGCGGGGGCGACCTACACGGCGACCGAAAGCCCGAAGGGGGAGTTCGGCGTGTATCTGGTCGCGGACGGCACCAACCGGCCGTATCGCTGCAAGATCCGCTCCACCGGCTTCGCCTTCCTGCAGGCGATGGAGCATCTGGCGAAGCGGCACATGCTGGCCGACGCGGTGGCGATCATCGGTTCGATCGACATCGTATTCGGCGAGATCGACAGGTAGCATGGCATGACGGATCAGACCGAGGTTCCTCCCGGGCAGGAGGCGTATCAGCCGGCGAGCTTCGCATTCGATGCGGAAAGCGAGTCGGAGATCGTGGTGCATCTGGCGAAATACCCGGAAGGACGGCAGGCCAGCGCCGTGCTCCCGCTGCTGTATATCGTGCAGAAGCAGATGAAGCGGCACACCGGCAGCGCCTGGGTGCCACGGGTGGGGATGGAGGCGGTGGCGGCGCGGCTGTCCATGCCGCCGATCCGCGTCTATGAGGTCGCAACCTTCTACCTCATGTTCAACCTGCGCCCGATCGGCACCTGGCATCTGCAATGCTGCACGACGACCCCGTGCTGGCTGCGCGGCTCGGACGAGGTGGTGCGTGCCTGCCGGGAGTTCACCGGGATCGCCGGCTGGGGCGAGACGAGCGCGGACGGGATGTTCACCATGACGGAGGTGGAATGTGTCGGCGCCTGCGTCAACGCGCCGGTCCTGCAGGTGAACGACGATTTCTACGAAGACATGGACGCCGAGCGCACCCGCGCCCTGCTGGCGGCCCTGCGCGAGGGCAAGCCGCCGGCGCCCGGCTCGATGATCGGGCGGCAGACCTCTGCGCCGGAGGGCGGGCCGACCACGCTTACCACCCTTGCTTTCGCGCCGGAGGCTTGAGGCGAATGCTGGCTGACCAGGACCGCATCTTCACCAATCTCTATGGCGTGCACGACTGGCGGCTGGCCGCGGCGCGGCGGCGCGGCGACTGGGACGGGACGAAGGAGATCCTGGCGCGCGGACGCGATGCGATCGTCGACGAAATGAAGGCGTCGGGCCTGCGCGGGCGCGGGGGCGCCGGATTCCCGACCGGCCTCAAATGGTCGTTCATGCCCAAGCAGTCGGACGGGCGGCCGGCGTATCTGACCGTGAATGCCGACGAATCCGAACCCGGCACCTGCAAGGACCGCGACATCATCCGCCACGATCCGCACAAGCTGATCGAGGGCTGCCTGATCGCCTGCTTCGCGATGGGGGCCGTTGCCGCCTACATCTACATCCGTGGCGAGTTCCACAACGAAGCGCTCGTGCTCGATGCGGCGATCGCCGAGGCGTATGAAGCCGGGCTGATCGGCAAGAACGCCTGCGGCTCGGGCTACGATTGCGACGTGTTCCTCCATCGCGGCGCCGGCGCCTATATCTGCGGCGAGGAAACCGCGCTGCTCGAAAGCCTGGAAGGCAAGAAGGGCATGCCGCGGATGAAGCCGCCGTTTCCGGCGGCGGTCGGGTTGTACGGCTGCCCGACCACGGTGAACAACGTCGAAAGCATCGCCGTGGCGCCGACCATCCTGCGCCGCGGCGCGGCCTGGTTCGCGGCCATCGGGCGCAAGGGCAACACCGGGCCGAAGGTGTTCTGCATCTCCGGCCACGTGAACAAGCCCTGCAACGTGGAGGAAGAACTCGGCATCCCGTTGCGGGAACTGATCGACAAGCACGCCGGCGGGGTGCGCGGCGGGTGGGACAACCTGCTGGCGGTGATCCCGGGCGGGGCGTCGGTGCCGGTCATTCCGAAATCGATCTGCGACACGGTGCTGATGGATTTCGACAGCCTCCGCGAAGTGCGCAGCGGGCTCGGCACCGCGGCGGTGATCGTGATGGACAGATCGACCGACATCATCCGCGCGATCGCCCGGTTGAGCCAGTTCTACAAGCACGAGAGCTGCGGCCAGTGCACGCCGTGCCGGGAAGGTACCGGCTGGATGATGCGGGTGATGTACCGCATGGTGGAAGGCCGCGCCGAACCGGACGAGATCGACACGTTGGAACAGGTGACCCGGCAGGTGGAAGGCCACACGATCTGCGCCCTGGGCGATGCGGCGGCCTGGCCGATCCAGGGGTTGATCCGGCATTTCCGCCCGGTGATGGAAGAACGGATCGCGGCCTACCGGCAACGGTCCGGCGCCCCGATGCCGCTGGCGGCGGAGTAGGCCCATGCCCAAGCTCAGCATCGACGGCATCGAAGTCGACGTCCCCGCCGGCGCCACCGTGTTGCAGGCGGCGGAAGCCGCCGGCATCGAAATCCCGCGCTTCTGCTACCATGAACGCCTGTCGATCGCCGGCAACTGCCGCATGTGCCTGGTCGAGATCGAGAAGGCGCCGCCCAAGCCGATCGCCTCCTGCGCCTGGCCGGTCGCCGAGGGCATGGTGGTGCACACCGACAGCCCGATGGTGCGCAAGGCGCGTCGCGGGGTGATGGAATTCCTGCTCATCAATCACCCGCTCGATTGCCCGATCTGCGACCAGGGCGGGGAATGCGACCTGCAGGACCAGGCGCTCGGCTACGGCGCCGGCGGCTCGCGCTATGCGGAAAACAAGCGTGCGGTGAAGGACAAGAACCTCGGCCCGCTGGTGAAGACGGTGATGACGCGGTGCATCCACTGCACACGCTGCATCCGGTTCATCACCGAGGTGGCCGGCGTGCCCGATCTCGGCGCCACCGCGCGCGGGGAGGGCATGGAGGTCGGTACTTATGTCGAAAAGGCGCTGTCGTCGGAATTGTCCGCCAACATCATCGATCTTTGCCCGGTCGGCGCGCTGACGTCGAAGCCCTATGCCTTCGTTGCGCGTTCGTGGGAACTCGCGAAGACCGACGGCATCGACGTTCTGGATGCGGTGGGGTCGAACATCCGCATCGATTCGCGCGGGCCGGAAGTGCTGCGCATCCTGCCGCGCACCAACGACGACGTGAACGAGGAATGGCTGGGCGACAAATCGCGCTTCGCCGTCGATGGGCTGAAGCGCCGCCGGCTCGATCGCCCCTGGGTGCGGCGCGACGGCAAGCTGGTGGCGGCAAGCTGGGACGAGGCCTTCGCCGCGGTGGCCGCGCGGGTGGGCGCGACCCGGCCGGAGAAGATCGGCGCCATCGCCGGCGACCTGTGCGATGCGGAATCCATGCTGGCGTTGCGCGATCTGATGGGCGCGCTCGGGTCGGAGAACCTCGATTGCCGCCAGCGCGGCGAGCGGCTCGATCCGCGGCGGCGCGATTTCTACCTGTTCAACAGCGGCATTGTCGGCATCGAGGAAGCGGATGCGATCCTGCTGATCGGCACCAATCCGCGCCGCGAGGCCCCGGTGCTGAACGCGCGCATCCGCAAGCGCTGGCTGGCGGCGGGCATCCCGATCGGGCTGGTGGGCGCGGCGGCCGATCTGACCTATCCGCTGCGCCATCTGGGGGACGGGCCGGGGGCGCTCGGCGATGCCGCGGCGGTGCTGCGGGATGCGAAGCGGCCGCTGGTGATCCTGGGCGCCGGCGCGACGGCGCGACCGGACGGGGCGGCGGTGCTGGCGGCGGCCTGGAAGCTCGCCGCCGACGCGGGCGCGCTGAGCCCCGACTGGCATGGCTTCAACGTCCTGCACCGGGCGGCGGCGCTGGTGGGCGGGCTCGATCTCGGCTTTGTGCCGGGACCGCGCGGCAAGGCGGTGGCGGAGATGCTGGGCGGCGGGGTCGACATGCTGTTCCTGCTCGGCGCCGACGAAATCGACCCGGGGCGTATCGGCGCCGACACCTTCGTGGTCTATCAGGGCCACCACGGCGATCGCGGCGCGGCGCGGGCCGACGTGATCCTGCCGGGCGCCGCCTACACCGAAAAGGACGCCACCTACGTGAACACCGAAGGCCGGGTGCAGCGTGCCCAGATGGCCGTCTTCCCGCCCGGCGAGGCGCGCGAGGACTGGAAAATCCTGCGCGCCCTGAGCGCGCATGTCGGCCATACGCTGCCCTACGACGATCTGGCGGCGCTGCGCCTGCGGCTCGGCCAGGTGAACCCGGTGTTCGACCGGGTCGGCTTCCTGCCGCGCTTCGGCTGCTCCGACACGGCCGGCCCGCCGGGCGATCCGGCGGCGCTGGGCGAGGCGCCGTTCGCGCCGCCGATCGAAACCTACTACCAGACCGATCCGATCAGCCGCGCCAGCCCCACGATGGCCGAGTGCGCCGCGACCTTCGCCCCGGTCGCCCTGGCGGCGGAGTGAACGCGCCATGAGCTTCTGGGACACCGACCCTGGCCACCTGATCCTGGTCCTCGCCGAGGCGCTGGCCTTGCTGGTGCCGCTGCTGATCGGCGTGGCGTACCTGACCTACGCCGAACGCAAGGTGCTGGCGGCGATCCAGATGCGGCGCGGACCGAACGTGGTCGGCCCGTTCGGGCTGATGCAGCCGTTCGCCGACGCGCTCAAGATGATCATGAAGGAGACCGTGATCCCGTCGGGGGCCAACCGGGCGCTGTTCCTGTTTGCCCCGATGCTGACCTTCGGGCTCGCGATGATCGCCTGGGCCGTCATTCCGGTGAACGCGGGCTGGGCGATCGCCGATATCAACGTCGGCGTATTGTATCTGTTCGCGATCAGCTCGATGGGCGTGTACGGGATCATCATCGCCGGCTGGGCGAGCAATTCCAAATACGCCTTCCTCGGCGCGTTGCGCAGCGCGGCGCAGATGGTGAGCTACGAGGTCTCGATGGGCTTCGTCATCGTCTCGGTGCTGCTTGTTGCGGGCAGCCTGAACCTGACGGCGATCGTGGAGGCGCAGCGGACGGTGTGGTTCTGCATCCCGCTGTTCCCGATGTTCATCATCTTCTTCATCTCCACCCTGGCCGAGACGAACCGGTCTCCCTTCGACCTGCCGGAGGGCGAGAGCGAGATCGTGGCGGGGTTCTTCGTCGAATACAGCTCCATGAGCTTTGCGCTGTTCTTCCTCGGCGAATACGCGAACATGATGCTCATGAGCGGGATGACGACGATCCTGTTCCTGGGCGGCTGGCTTGCCCCGTTCGGCATCCTGCCGATGCTGGGGCCGGTGTGGTTCGTGCTGAAGATCTGCGCCTGCCTGTTCGTGTTCATCTGGGTGCGCGGCACCTTCCCGCGCTACCGTTACGACCAACTGATGCGGCTCGGCTGGAAGGTATTCCTGCCGGCGAGCCTGCTGTGGCTGGTGATCACCGCCGGGGTGCTGCTTGCCACCGGCACCCTGCCCGTTCCGGCCTGAGAGGCACCTGATGGCCACGCTCGACCGCACTGCGCGCAGCCTGCTGCTGTGGGAACTGATCTCCGGCATGTGGCTGACCCTGCGCTATTTCTTCCGCCCCAAGGTCACGATCAACTACCCGTACGAGAAAGGCCCGCTGAGCCCGCGCTTCAAGGGCGAGCACGCCTTGCGCCGCTACCCGAACGGCGAGGAACGCTGCATCGCCTGCAAGCTGTGCGAGGCGATCTGCCCGGCCCAGGCGATCACGATCGAGGCCGAACCGCGCGACGACGGCTCCCGCCGCACGACCCGCTATGACATCGACATGACCAAGTGCATCTACTGCGGCCTGTGCGAGGAAGCCTGCCCGGTGGATGCCATCGTCGAGGGGCCGAATTTCGAGTTCGCCACCGAGACGCGCGAGGAGCTGATGTACAACAAGGACAAGCTGCTCGCGAACGGCGACCGGTGGGAAAGCGAAATCGCCCGCCGGCTTGAACTCGACGCTCCGTACCGCTAGGCCGCGCGCGATGGCACCGACTTTCTTCTTCTACCTGTTCTCCGTCGTGCTCGTGCTTTGCGCGGCGATGGTGGTCAGCTCCCGCAACCCGGTGCATTCGGTGCTGTTCCTGATCGGTGCGTTCTTCAACGCCGCCGGGTTGTTCCTGATCGCCGGGGCGGAGTTCCTGGCATTCATCCTGGTCATCGTCTATGTCGGCGCCGTTGCGGTGCTGTTCCTGTTCGTCGTGATGATGCTGGACGTGGATTTCGAGCAGTTGCGCAGCGGCCTCCAGCGCTACCTGCCGGTTGGCATCGCGGTCGGCGTGCTGCTGCTGGCCGAACTCGTGTCGGTGCTGGTGGGCTGGCACGTGCATCCCGCGGCGACGGCGGTGCGGTTTGCGCCGGCGCCGGCGGGCGTGTCCAACACGGTTGCGCTGGGCGAACTGGTCTATACGAAATACATCCTGCTGTTCCAGGCGGCTGGTCTCGTGCTGCTGGTCGCCATGATCGGCGCGATCGTGCTCACGTTGCGCGACCGCCGCAGTTCCCGCCACCAGCGCATCGCCGTGCAGAACGCGCGCGTGCCGGGGGAGACGGTGGAACTGCGGACCATGGCGCTGGGGGGCGGAGTGCCGGTGGCGGACATCCTGCGCCCCAGGCTCACGCAACCGGACGCGATCGACGACGATCCGCTGGAGCCCACGCACCACGGCGGGCACCATCCCGCGGACGCGCATCATGCGCCGGAGGGCCGCTGACATGGTGGGAACGATGCCGGTCGGGGTCGGGCATTTCCTGGTGGTGAGCGCCATCCTGCTGGTGCTCGGCGTGTTCGGGATTTTCCTCAACCGCAAGAACATCATCATCATCATGATGTCGATCGAGCTGATCCTGCTCGCGGTGAACCTCAACCTGGTGGCGTTCTCCGGCGCGCTCGGCGATCTGACCGGCCAGGTGATGGCGATGTTCGTGCTGACCGTGGCAGCGGCGGAGGCGGCGATCGGGCTCGCCATCGTCGTGGTGTATTTCCGCAACCGCGGGTCGATCCAGGTTGAAGACGTCAACCTGATGAAAGGGTAGGGCGCCGGCGATGATCTACATGCTCGCGGTGTTCGCGCCCCTGGCCGGCGCGCTGGTGGCTGGCCTGCTCGGCCGCTGGATCGGCGATCGTGCGGCGATGGCGGCCTCGGTGCTCGGTATGGCGGTGGCCGCGGTGTGCGGGCCGCTCGCCTGGGCGATGCTGGAATGGGGCGGTGCGCCGGCCGGGACGATTCGGATCGCCACCTGGATCCAGGCCGGCAGCTTCCACGTGCACTGGGCGCTGCGCTACGACGCGCTGTCGGCCGTGATGGTCGCCATGGTCGGCTTCGTGTCGATGCTGATCCATGTCTACAGCGTCGGCTACATGGCGCACGACAGCTACCGGCGCTACCGGTTCTTCGCCTATCTCAGTCTGTTCACCTTCGCCATGCTGATGTTGGTGACGGCGAACAACCTGTTGCAGCTGTTCTTCGGCTGGGAAGGGGTGGGGCTCTGCTCCTACCTGCTGATCGGCTACTGGTACGACCGGCCGGCGGCCTGCGCCGCGGCGATCAAGGCCTTCGTGGTCAACCGCATCGGCGACCTCGCGTTCGCGATCGGCGTGGCGATGCTCTTCCTGACTTTCGGGTCGATCGGGTTCACGACCATCTTCGCCCACCTCGCGCAGCATCAGACCGAGCGCTACCACATCCTCGGCGGCTCGATCCGGGTATACGAGCTGATCGCGATCCTGCTGTTCATCGGCGCCATGGGCAAATCCGCGCAGTTGTTCCTGCACGTTTGGCTGCCGGACGCGATGGAAGGCCCGACGCCCGTTTCCGCGCTGATCCATGCGGCAACGATGGTGACGGCCGGCGTGTTCCTGGTCGCGCGCATGTCGCCGCTGTTCGACCAGGCGCCGGCGGCGATGACCCTGGTCGCGGTGATCGGCGGCAGCACGGCGTTCTTCGCTGCCACGATCGGCTGCGTGCAGAACGACATCAAGCGGGTGATCGCCTATTCCACCTGTTCGCAGCTGGGCTACATGTTCCTGGGCGAGGGCGTGGGCGCCTACCCGGCCTCGATCTTCCATCTGCTGACGCACGCCTTCTTCAAGGCGCTGCTGTTCCTGTGTGCGGGTTCGGTGATCCATGCGATGTCCGACGAGCAGGACATGCGCAAGATGGGCGGGCTGTGGCGCAAGATCCCGATCACCTACGTGACCATGTGGGCCGGCAGCCTGGCGCTGGGAGGGGTGTTCCCGTTCGCCGGATACTATTCCAAGGATGCGATCCTGGAAGCGGCGCTCGCGGCGCACAGCGCGGTGGGCGACTATGGTTTCGTCATGGGTATCCTGGCCGCGGTGATGACCGGGTTCTATTCGTGGCGGCTGCTGCTGATGACCTTCCACGGCAAGCCGCGCGGCGATCATCACGCGATGGCGCACGCGCATGAAAGCCCGTGGGTGATGACCGTGCCGTTGATGGTGCTGGCGGTGGGGGCGCTGTCTGCCGGGTTCCTGCTGCATGGGATCGTGATCGGTCCGCACTGGCAGTATTTCTGGCGCGGTACCCTGGTGCTTGCACCCGGCAACCAGGTGATGACGGCGATGGACCAACTGCCGGGCTGGGCCTACGTCGTGCCCTCGATCGCCGGGCTTCTCGGCATCGCCATCGCCTACTGGTTCTACTGGTGGAACCCGATGCTTCCCGTCCGGCTGGCGAGCCAGTTCCGGCCGCTTTACCTGTTCCTGCTGAACAAGTGGTATTTCGACGAGCTGTACGACGCGCTGTTCGTCCGTCCCGCCTTCGCGCTCGGCAAGCTGCTGTGGCAGACCGGGGACGAGACGATCATCGACGGCGTACCGAACGGGCTCGCCGATCTCGCGGTGGACGGCTCGCGCGGGGCGGTGAAGATCCAGACCGGATCGATCGCGGTCTACGCCTTCACGATGCTGATCGGACTTGTGGTCCTGGTCGGCATCTTCCTGATCTGGGGCTAGAGTGATGAACGCAGCCGGCTTTCCCGTCCTGTCGCTCATCACCTGGCTGCCGCTGGTGGGCTGCGGCGTCCTCATGACGGTGCGCGGCGACGAAGCGACGGTGGCGACCAACGCCCGCTGGATCGCGCTGTGGACCAGCCTCATCGTGTTCGCCGTCAGCCTGGTGCTGTGGTTCGAGTGGAACCCGCAGGACCCCGGCTTCCAGTTCGTCGAAACCTGGCCCTGGCTGCCCGACTACGGCGTGAGCTACAAGCTCGGCGTCGACGGCATCTCGGTGCTGTTCGTGCTGCTGTCCACCCTGCTCACGCCGATCTGCATCCTGGCGAGCTGGGAATCGATCACCCGCTACGTGCGCGAATACATGATCGCCTTCCTCATCCTGGAAACGATGATGGTGGGCATGTTCTGCGCGCTCGATTTCGTGGTGTTCTACATCTTCTTCGAGGGCGTGCTGATCCCGATGTTCCTCATCATCGGGGTCTGGGGCGGGCCGCGGCGGGTCTATTCCGCGTTCAAGTTCTTCCTGTTCACCCTGACGGGTTCGGTGCTGATGCTGCTCGCCCTGCTGGCGATGTGGCGCTATGCGCACACGACCGACATCCCGACCCTGATGCACACGCATTTCCCGGCGAAGATGCAGTTCTGGCTGTTCCTCGCCTTCTTCGCCTCCTTCGCGGTGAAGGTGCCGATGTGGCCGGTGCATACCTGGCTGCCGGATGCGCATGTGGAGGCGCCGACCGCCGGGTCCGTCATCCTGGCCGGCGTGCTGCTGAAGATGGGGGCCTACGGGTTCCTGCGCTTCTCGGTGCCGATGCTGCCGCAGGCCTCGGCCGAGCTGGCGCCGCTCGTGTTCACCCTCTCGGTCGTGGCGGTCGTCTATGCCGCCTATGTCGCGCTGGTGCAGGAGGACATGAAGAAGCTGGTCGCCTACTCCTCGATCGCGCATATGGGCGTGGTCACGATCGGCATCTTCACCTTCGACGTGCAGGGCATCCAGGGCGCGCTGTTCCAGATGCTGTCGCACGGGATCGTCTCCGCCGCACTGTTCCTCCTGGTGGGCGTGATCTACGACCGGCTGCACACCCGCGAGATCGCGCGCTACGGCGGGCTGGTGGAACGGATGCCGTTCTACGCCTTCCTGTTCATGCTCTTCGTCATGGCCTCGGTCGGGCTACCGGGCACGTCGGGCTTCGTGGGTGAGTTCCTGGTCGTGATCGGCGCCCTGCACGTGAATTTCTGGCTCGCCCTTCTGGGCGGACTCGGCCTGATCCTGGGGCCGATGTACACGCTCTATCTGTATCGCCGCGTGGTGTTCGGACGCATGACCAAGCCCGACCTGCGCGGGATGCTGGACCTCAGCCCGCGCGAGATCGCGGTGTTCGCGCCGCTCGTCGTGCTGGCGTTGTGGATGGGCATCTATCCGTCCAGCTTCACGAGCTTCTGGGACGCGACGGTGACGCAGATGGTGGCGCGGCACGAACAGGCGATGGCGACGCCGGCGCTGCCCGCGCGGGTGCAACTGGCGGAGGCGACACGCCGATGAACTGGGCCCTCGCACTGCCGGAGATCGTGCTGGCCGCCTGCGGGCTGCTGATCCTGGTGATCGGCGTGCTGCGCAAGTCGGACTCCGCCCAGCTTTGCAGCATGCTGACCCTCGGGGCGTTCCTGGTGACGGGCCTGCTCGTGCTCACAAGGCCGGGCGGCATCGGCTACTACGGCCAGTTCACCGTCGATTCCTTCGCGGTCCTGACCAAGCTGCTGATCCTGATCGGCGCGGCGCTCTCGTTGATGCTGTCGTTCGACTACAACGATCGCCAGGGGATCGCGCGGTTCGAATACCCGGTGCTGATCCTGTTCGCGACCGTCGGCATGATGGGCATGGTCTCGGCGTCCAGCCTCATGACCCTGTACGTGGCGCTGGAGCTGCAATCGCTCGCGCTCTATGTGCTGGCCGCCTTCGCGCGCGACGAGCTGCGGTCGTCCGAAGCCGGCCTCAAGTATTTCGTTCTCGGCGCGCTGGCCTCGGGGCTGCTGCTCTATGGCATCTCGCTGGTCTATGGCTTCTCCGGCACGATGGATTTCGGTGTGCTGGCGCACGCGCTCGGCTCGCCCGCGCAGGCCTCGGCCGGGTTGATCGTCGGCGTGGTGTTCGTGATCGTCGGGCTGGCGTTCAAGATTTCCGCCGCGCCGTTCCACATGTGGACGCCGGACGTCTATGAAGGCTCGCCGACGTCGGTCACCGTGTTCCTCGCCACCGCGCCGAAAGTCGCGGCCATGGCGCTGCTGCTGCGGGTGATGGCCGAACCGTTCGGCCACCTGCTGGCGTCGTGGCAATTGGTGATCGAGGTCGTTTCGATCGCGTCCATGGTCCTCGGCGCGCTGGCGGCGATCGGGCAGACCAACGTCAAGCGGCTGATGGCGTATTCCTCCATCGGCCACATGGGCTATGCGCTGATCGGCCTCGCCGTCGGCACCCCGCTCGGGATGCGCGGCGTGCTGGTCTATCTGATCGTCTACATCTTCATGAGCGCCGGGACCTGGGCCTGTATCATCGCCATGCGCCGCCAGGGCCTGGCGGTGGAGAAGATCGAGGACCTCAGCGGCCTCGCGCGCACCGATCCCGGCCTCGCGCTGGCCTTCGCGATTTTCATGTTCAGCATGGCCGGCATCCCGCCGCTGTCCGGCTTCTTCGGCAAGCTCTATGTGTTCCTCGCCGCGGTGCAGAGCGGGCTGTGGACCCTTGCCATCATCGGCGTGCTGACGAGCGTCGTGGGGTCGTACTACTACCTGCGCATCGTGAAGGTGATGTATTTCGACGCACCGGGGCCGGCGCTCGACCGCCGCCCGAGCATGCTGGGCTTCGTCGCCGCCGTCACCGGCGTATTCACCCTGTTCTTCTTCCTGTTCCCTGGCCCGCTGGTGGCCGCTGCGGGCACGGCCGCCTCGGCGCTGTTCGGGTAGCGAGGCCGACCCGGCCGGGCAGGCGGCGCCGATACGGCGTCGGACGTTGCGACCGTCGGCGTGATCGGGGTGCGCGCGGCCGCGACGGACGTGCTACAACCCGCCCATGCTGCTCGTCATCGACGCCGGAAATACGAACGTCGTCTTCGCCGTCCATGACGGCGAGGCCTGGCGCGGCGTGTGGCGCATCCGCACCGACGCGCAGCGTACCTCCGACGAATACGCCGTGTGGCTGCTGTCGCTCCTGGACCGGGTCGGCCTCAAAGCCGACATGGTCTCCGCCGCGGTCATCGGCACCGTCGTCCCCGCCGCGCTCTATCACCTCCGCCGCCTGTGCCGCGAGTGGTTCGCCATCGAGCCGCTGGTGGCCCGCGCCTCGCTCGACTGGGGGTTCGCGATCAAGGTGGACAACCCGGACGAGGTCGGAGCCGACCGCCTGGTGAACGCACTGGCGGCGCATCACCGCTTCGGCGGGCCATTGATCGTGGTCGATTTCGGCACCGCCACCACCTTCGACGTGGTGGACCGCGACGGCGCCTACCTGGGTGGCGTGATCGCCCCCGGCATCAACCTGTCGATCGAGGCGCTGCACCACGCCGCCGCCCGCCTGCCGCGAATCGGCATCGGCCGGCCGCAGGCGGTGATCGGCCGCGCCACCGTCCCGGCGATGCAGTCCGGGATCTATTGGGGCTATATCGGCCTGATCGAAGGGCTGGTCGGCCGCATCAAGGGCGAGTTCGGCGGCCCGATGAAGGTCATCGCCACCGGCGGCCTCGCGCCCCTGTTCACCGAAGGCACCTTGCTGATCGAGCATATCGAGCCCGATCTGACCCTGGATGGCCTGCGCATGTTGGCGGAACGCAACCCCGCCCCCACATTACCCAAAGAAAAATCAAGGCTGAGCGAACCCGAATGAATGGTGATCCCGGAGATTTTGCCTTCCTGCCGTTAGGCGGGACGGGCGAAATCGGCATGAACCTCAATCTCTACCGCTACGGCGGCAAATGGCTTGCCGTTGATTGCGGCATCGGCTTCGGCGGCGCCGAGAACCCGGAGGTCGAGGTGATGATGCCCGATCCGGGCTTCATCGTCGAGCGACGCGACAAGCTCGTGGGCCTCGTGATCACCCACGCGCACGAGGACCATATCGGCGCGGTCGCCTGGCTCTGGCCGCAGTTGCGCTGCCCGATCTTCGCGACCCCGTTCGCCGCGGCGGTCCTGCGCCGCAAGCTCGCCGAGGCGCAGTTGCTCGGCCAGGTGAAGCTGACCGTCATCCCGACCGGCGGCGCCTTCGACCTGCCGCCGTTCGGCCTGCGCTTCCTCCGCGTCGCCCATTCCATCCCGGAAGCCCAGGCGCTGGTCATCACGACTCCGGCCGGCATCGTGCTGCACACCGGGGATTGGAAACTCGACCCCGAGCCGCTGGTGGGCCCGCCGACCGACGAGGCGGCTCTCGCCGCGCTCGGCGATCAGGGCGTGCTGGCGATGGTCTGCGATTCCACCAACGCGATGGTGGAGGGGCATTCAGGCAGCGAGGCCGACGTGCGGCGCAGCCTGTCGGTGCTGATCCGCAGTCTGCGCGGCCGGGTGGCCGTCACCTGCTTCGCGAGCAACGTCGCGCGGGTCGAGTCCCTCGCCCTCGCCGCACGCGATGCCGGGCGCCAGGTGGCCCTCGTCGGGCGGTCCTTGCGCAACCTCGACGCCGCCGCGCGCAGTTGCGGCTATCTGCGCGACATCCCGCCGTTTCTGTCGGAAGACGACGTGGGTTCGGTGCCCGACGACAACCTGCTGATCCTGATCACCGGCAGCCAGGGCGAGGCGCGGGCGGCGCTGGCGCGGGTCGCGCTCGACACCCATCCGCGGGTCGTGCTGGGCGAGGGCGACACGGTGATCTTCTCCTCGCGCATGATCCCCGGCAACGAACGGGCGATCGGCACGGTGCAGGACAACCTGGTCCGCCGCGGCGTGATCCTGATGACCGACGTCGATCACCTCGTGCATGTCTCCGGCCATCCGGCGCGCGACGAACTGCGGCGGCTCTATCGGCTGGTGCGGCCGCGCTATGCGGTGCCGGTGCACGGCGAATGGCGCCACCTCGCGGCGCATGCGGACCTCGCGCGCGATGCCGGCGCCATCCCGCTGCTGCTGGAAGATGGCGATCTGCTGAGCCTGTCGTCCAACCGGCCGGAGGTGATCGAAAGCGTCCCGGTCGGGCGGTTGGTGCTGGACGGCAACCGGCTGGTGCCCTTCACCGGCGGGGTGCTGGCCGCGCGCCGGCGGATGCTGTTCAACGGCGTGGTCCTCGCGAGCCTCGTGGTCGACGACGCGGGCCGCCTGCGCGGAACCCCGAAAGTGAGCGCGCCGGGCCTGTTCGAGCCCGAAGATCCGGAGACCGCCCGGATTGCCGCCGAGTTTGCCGCCGCCCTGGCCGACGTGCCGGCGGCCTCCCGCCGGGATGATGCGGCGCTGGAGGAGGTTGCCCGCGCTGCCTTGCGTCGCGCGTTGGGCAAGCGGCTGGGCAAGCGGCCGCTGGTGGACGTGCATCTGCTGCGGGTGTCGGCCTGACAAGCTTGGCGCGGGTCGGAGGGCGGCATCTCCGGCGCCTGCTTGTCCGGCCCCCGATCGCCCGGCCCCAGCTCGTCCGGCCCCCGCTTGTCCGGTTGGGGCCCTGGGCGCGCATCGGGGGAGGGCAGGGATGAGCTGGGTCACCGGCATAGCCGTCTATGTGATGATCTGGTGGACCGTGATTTTCGCGGTGCTGCCGATCGGTGCGCATCCCGACTCGCGGCCGGATCCGCGCAGCGGCTGGCGCGGCGCGCCGACTGCGCCGGCGTTGTGGAAGAAGGCGCTGGTTACGACGGCCGTGGCAGCGGTGCTTTGGGTCGTGGTGTGGTGGGTGGTGCAGAGCCCCTATCTGAGCTTCCGCCACGGTTGGCTGGCTTTGCACAACAATTAGCCTGTGCGGGCAGCCTCTGCGCGTTTTTTGCCCAAATATGGTCGGAACTGCACAAAAAACGCCTCGATGGGCGCGATTTCGATTGGACAGCGGGGAAAAGAGAGGCGATCATCACGGCTAGGAAGAGGAGAGGTCTCCTCGACCTGCCGTGTGACTGGCGTTTCCTCCCTAAACTTGGGCCCGCAGGCTTTGCCTTGCGGGCCCTTTCTTTTGCTACAGTACCCGGCGGTAGCTGTCACGCGTTTTTCCGCCGGATTCCTGCCGTAATCATGATTTTCTTGCGAAGGGGTCTTGTGCGGCGCACAAATATGTCCCGAACCAGGGGGCGATCCGGGCATTTGGCAGCGCAGCCCGCTGCCGCTAGGGTCCGCCCATCCCGCTGCCCCCCGGACCATGGATCGCCCCCCAGATGCGCCTCTCGCACAGCCTGATCCCGACCCTCAAGGAAACGCCCGCGGAGGCGCAGATCGCCTCCCACCGGCTCATGTTGCGGGCCGGGCTGGTGCGGCAGACCTCGGCCGGGATCTACGCCTGGCTGCCGATCGGCTACCGGGTGCTGCGTAACATCGAGCGCATCGTGCGCGCCGAGCAGGACGCGATCGGCGCGCAGGAATGCCTGATGCCGACCATCCAGCCGGCCGAGCTGTGGCGCGAGAGCGGCCGCTACGAGGACTACGGCAAGGAGATGCTGCGCATCCGCGATCGCCACGACCGCGAGCTGCTGTACGGCCCGACCAACGAGGAGATGATCACCGACCTGATGCGCCAGTCGGTGAAGAGCTACCGCGAGCTGCCGCAGATCCTGTACCATATCCAGTGGAAATTCCGCGACGAGGTGCGGCCCCGCTTCGGCGTGATGCGCGGGCGGGAATTCCTGATGAAGGACGCCTACAGCTTCGACCTCGATTACGCCGGCGCCGAGGTCAGCTACCGGCAGATGATGCTGGCCTACATGCGCACTTTCCAGCGCCTCGGCCTGCGGGCGATCCCGATGGCGGCCGAATCGGGGCCGATCGGCGGCAACCTCAGCCACGAGTTCATCATCCTGGCCCCGACCGGCGAGAGCCTGGTCCATTACGATTCCGCGTTCGAGGAGATCGACTACCTCTCGCGCGGCGCCGGCGGGTTCGACCATACCAGCGCCACCGACCTGGAACGGTTCTTCACGGAAATGACCACGCACTACGCCGCGACCGACGAGAAGCACGATCCGGCGGCGTGGGAGAAGGTGGCGCAGCCGCGCCGGCGCGAAGGGCGGGGGATCGAGGTCGGCCACATCTTCTACTTCGGCACCAAATACTCTGCCGCCATGGGCCTGACGGTCGCCGGCGCGGACGGCAAGCCGGTGCATCCGGAGATGGGCAGCTACGGCATCGGCGTGAGCCGCCTGGTGGGCGCGGTGATCGAGGCCAGCCACGACGCCGCCGGCATCATCTGGCCCGACAGCATCGCGCCGTTCCGTGCCGCGATCCTGAACCTGAAACCGGGCGATGCCGCCTGCGACCGCATCTGCGAGGACCTTTACGCGAAGCTCGGCGCCACCGCGCTGTACGACGACCGTCCCGACCGCGCCGGCGTGAAATTCGCCGATGCCGACCTGATGGGCCATCCCTGGCAGATCGTGGTCGGCCCGCGCGGCGCCGCGACCAGCCAGGTGGAACTGAAGCGCCGCGCCACCGGCGAACGGATTGAGCTGGCGGCGGACGACGTGCCGGCCCGGATCGCCTGAGCGTTTGTGAAGGAATGCCCCGTCTTGAAAGGGGCCTTCCTTCGCAAGTTCGATTTCTTCCACAAGCTCTGAGAGGGCCGCATGTTCAACGCCTTCGAGCGCGCGGTCGCCGCCCGCTACCTGCGCGCCCGTCGCGGCGAGCGGTTCGTCTCCGTCATCGCCGGCTTCTCCCTGGTCGGCATCGCGCTGGGGGTCGCGACCCTGATCATCGTCATGAGCGTGATGGGCGGGTTCAAGGTCGATCTGCTGAACCGCATCCTGGGGTTCAACGGCGACCTCGGCGTCTACGGCACCGCCGGGCCGATCACCGGCTACCCGGCGATCGCGCGCCGGATCGAGACCCTGCCCGGCGTCGTCGCCGCGATCCCGGTGGTCGACGGCCAGGTGCTGCTGACCGACCCGCGCGGGGCCGCGTCCGGTGGCTATGTGCGCGGGATTTCGCCTGAGGATTTGCGCAAGCTGCACGCGGTCAGCGATCATATCGTATCCGGTTCCTTGTCCGGATTCACCGGCAACGACGCGATCGCGATCGGCGTCGGCATGGCGCGGACCTTCGGCGTCGGCGTGGGCGGGCGCATCACTCTGGTGTCCCCGCAGGGCGCCGCGACCCCGTTCGGCACCATCCCCCGGGTGCGCGCCTACCGGGTCGTGGCGATCTTCAACGTGGGCGAGAACGATTACGATTCCAGCTACGTGTTCATGCCGCTGCCCGCCGCGCAGATCTATTTCCAGAAGCCCCAGGGGGTGACGCAGATTGCGGTCATGGTGCACGATCCGGAACGGGTGCGGATCACGACGGAGGCGATCCGCCGCGCCTTTCCCGGGGCCCCCCTGACGGTGATCGACTGGCAGTCCAGCAACAACAGTTTCTTCACCGCGGTCGCGGTGGAGCAGAACGTGATGTTCGTGATCCTGACCCTGATCATCCTGGTGGCAGCGTTCAACGTGATCTCGTCGCTGATCATGATGGTGAAGGACAAGACCCGCGACATCGCGGTGCTGCGCACCCTGGGCGCCGGACGCGGGGCGATCATGCGCATCTTCCTGATGTGCGGGGCCTCGGTCGGGGTGATCGGCACCGCGGTGGGGACGGCGCTCGGGATCGCGTTCACCCTCAACATCGACCGCATCCAGGACCTGGTGACGAAGATCACCGGGGTCGATGTTTTCAATCCGGAAGTGTACTATCTGACCCATCTGCCGGCGCGGCTCGATTGGGGCGAGGTGGCGCGGGTGGTGGCGATGGCGCTGGTGCTGGCGCTGCTGGCGACCCTGTATCCAAGCTGGCGCGCGGCGCGCACCGATCCGGTCGAGGCGCTGCGCAGTGAATGACCCCCTCATTCTGCGCGGCGTGCAGCGGACCTACCACACCGGCGCCGGCGCGCTGCCGGTGCTGCGCGGCGTCGACTTGACCCTGGCGGGGGGCGAGATCGTGGCGCTGGTGGCGCCGTCGGGGGCCGGCAAGTCCACCTTGCTGCATCTGGCCGGGCTGCTGGAAAAGCCCGACGGCGGCGCGGTGATCGTCGACGGGCGCGACGCCGGCGCGCTGTCGGATGCCGAGCGCACCGCCATCCGCCGCGACACGATCGGCTTCGTCTATCAGTTCCACCATCTGCTGGGGGAGTTCTCGGCGCTGGAGAACGTCATGCTGCCGCAGATGATCGCCGGCGTGCCGAAGCGCGCGGCGGCCGAGCGGGCGCGGGAGCTGCTCGGGGCGTTCGGCCTGGCCGCGCGGGTGGCGCATCTGCCCGGCAAACTGTCGGGCGGGGAGCAGCAACGGGTCGCGATCGCCCGCGCCCTTGCGAACCGTCCGCGCGTGCTGCTGGCCGACGAACCGACCGGGAATCTGGATGTCGGCACCGCGGCGGTGGTGTTCGAGCAGCTTCTGGCGATGGTGCGCGATCATGGCGTGGCGGCGCTGATTGCGACGCACAACCCGGACCTGGCGGCGCGGATGGACCGGCGGGTCACGTTGCACGACGGGGCGGTGGTGGCCGGCTGAGGGGGGGCATCGCTGCTCCGCGGCCGTGGCCATGCTGCGCAGGCCCGACCGTCCGCCGCCGCTGCGTGCGAAGGCGCGGTCGGGAGTGCCGGCTGGCGCAAGCGCGTCGATCTGGAATGGACCGCACCGGCGGCGGACATCGCCGCGCGCCGCTCCGTGCCGGCCTTGCGCGGACGTTGGGGGAGATGACCGCGATCCTGCGATCGGACGGCGATCCGCTCGGGATCGCCTGACGCGTGCGCGCCGCGCAGGCTCTGGCCGATAGCGCGGACGCGCTCGTTCGATCTTCGCAGTTTCTCGCGGATGAAATTACTGACTCGTAACATTGTCAAGGACGTCGCGGTTTCTTCGCGACTGAGAGTTTGTGAAAGAATGCCCGTCAGCCGCCGAAATTGCCCGAAAGGCGAGCATTTTCAACGGGCGTTCTTTCACAAGTTCGATTTCTTTTCACGCTCTGACGCCTTCGCCAACCCGGGCGTTGTGGTCGCCGCTGCGCCGGCAGAATGAAAATTGCCGCCGCGGGCGGGAGGCCGGCGGCGGGAGTGCGCAGACCGCCGAAGCCGGCGGCACGCCGCGAGCGCAGCCGCGACCACTTACGCATGCGTAGTTTCCGAGGGTGCCGGCGGGTGGCACCGGCTCCTATGGTCAAGGTGCGGGGGCAGCGCCACGGACGTTCGCCGACCGGGGCGGGCAGGTGACGGCGCCTGTCGCGTCGAGCGGGTCCGACGACCGTAGGAAGTGTGGATCATGGCGATTGTCCGCAATACCGCATCCGACGTAGGCAGAAACGCCGCCCGGTGACCATCAGGATGGCGCGAGGTTCCGTCGTGACCGCCGCGGTTGCTGCCGTGCCGGGGGAGCACTCTGCGGCTGGGTAGGCACAGCGCGGGCGTAGGCAGCACAGGGAACGTTCGCGGCGGCCCCCGAGGGGTGCTCCAAGGCAGCCACTCCCAAGCGTGCCGACCCGGATCAACGGAAGGAAATACCCGCCATGGACGTCGATGCCGCCGCGCCGGTGGCCGCAGGCCCCAGGCCGGACGCGAAGGATGACCTGAAAACGCTGCCGCTGGCGGAGGTGGAGAAGCGGCTGGGCTCCTCGCCCGACGGTCTCAGCCAGGTCGAGGCGGAGAAGCGGCTGAAGCAGTATGGACCGAACGAGATCGAGGCGAAGAAGACCAACGAGCTGCTGAAATTCCTCGGCTATTTCTGGGGCCCGATCCCGTGGATGATCGAGGCGGCGGTGCTTCTGTCGGCAGCCGCGCAGCATTGGCCGGACTTCGGCATCATCCTTGTTTTGCTCCTGGCCAACGCCATGGTCGGATTCTGGGAAGAGCACCAGGCGGGCAATGCCATCGCCGCCTTGAAGGCCACATTGGCAATCAAGGCCCGGGTGAAGCGCGATGGCAAGTGGGTCACGCCGGCGGCGCGCGCGTTGGTACCGGGCGACGTCATCCGGGTCCGTCTGGGCGACATCGTGCCGGCGGACGCGCGCCTGCTGGACGGCGATCCGGTGGAGGTGGATCAGTCCGCGTTGACGGGAGAGTCGCTGCCAGCGACCCGAAAGTCCGGCGAGGCGATATTCTCCGGCTCCATCATCCGTCAGGGCGAGGTCGGCGCCCTCGTTTATGCCACCGGCGCGAACACCTATTTCGGCAAGACCGCGGAGCTGGTGCAGGGCGCGAAGACCGTCAGCCATTTTCAGCGTGCGGTGCTGAAGATCGGCAACTACCTGATCATTCTGGCGGTGGTCATGGTCTCGGCGATCGTTGCCGTCGCGATCTTCCGCGGTGATCCGATCCTGACGACGTTGCAGTTCGCACTTGTGCTGACCGTAGCCGCAATTCCGGTGGCGATGCCGACGGTGCTGTCGGTGACGATGGCGGTGGGCGCGCGCCTGCTCGCGAAGAAGAAGGCGATCGTGACCCGGCTGGTGGCGATCGAGGAACTGGCGGGCGTCGATGTCCTGTGCGCGGACAAGACCGGTACCCTGACCCAGAACAAGCTGACCTTGGGCGACCCGTTCGGCGTGAACGATACCGACCCCGGGCAGGTGGTGCTGGCCGCCGCGCTGGCGTCGCGCGCGGACAATAACGACACCATCGATCTGGCCGTTCTGGGCGGTCTGAAAGATGATCAAGCCCTCAAAGGCTACAAGGCGGACCACTTCCAGCCGTTCGATCCGGTGCACAAGCGGACCGAGGCGACCGTGACCGGTCCGGATGGCAAGGCGTTCAAGGTGACGAAGGGCGCGCCCCAGGTGATCCTGGCACTCGCGGCCAACGCCGCGCAGGTGAAGTCCGCCGTCGACAAGGCCGTGCACGACTTCGCCGCGCGCGGCTTTCGTTCGTTGGGCGTGGCGCGGGCGGACGGAGAGAAAGACTGGCAGTTTCTGGGCGTGTTGCCGCTGTTCGATCCGCCCCGCGATGACGCCGAATCCACCATCGCGAACGCCCACGGCATGGGCGTCAAGGTCAAGATGGTGACCGGCGATGCGCTCGCCATCGCGCAGGAAACCGCCAAGAAGCTTGGGATGGGCACGAATATCCTCGATGCCAGCACCCTGGGCGACGAGAAGGCGCAAAAGACGCCGGCGGTGGCGCAGGCCATCGAGGATGCCGACGGTTTTGCGCAGGTCTTCCCGGAACACAAGTTCCACATCGTCGAGGTGCTGCAGAACCGCGGCCACATCGTCAGCATGACCGGCGACGGGGTGAACGACGCCCCGGCGCTGAAGAAGGCCGATTGCGGCATCGCCGTTTCCGGTGCCACGGACGCCGCGCGTGCGGCGGCGGCCATCGTGCTGATGACGCCCGGCCTGTCGGTGATCATCGAGGCGATCAAGGAGAGCCGGAAGATCTTCCAGCGGATGAACAGCTACGCGATGTACCGCATCGCCGAGACCTTGCGTGTGCTGTTGTTCATGACGTTGGCGATCCTGATCTTCAATTTCTATCCGCTGACGGCGGTGATGATCGTGATGCTGGCGTTGCTCAACGACGGCGCCATACTTTCGATCGCTTATGATAACGTCCATTACCGGAATCAGCCCGAAGCGTGGAACATGCGCCTGGTGCTGGGGATCGCCACGGTACTGGGCATCGTCGGCCCGATCGCCGCGTTTGGCCTGTTCTTCCTTGGCGACCGGGTGTTCCACCTCGATCATTCGCATCTCCAGACGATGATGTACCTGTTGCTGTCGGTGGCTGGGCATCTGACCATCTTCCAGACACGCACGCGCGGCCCGTTCTGGTCCATACGTCCCGCCCGGATCCTGTGGATGGCTGTCCTCGGCACGCAAATGCTCGCGACGCTGATCGCGGTTTACGGGGTGCTCATGACGCCCCTCGGCTGGGGGTGGGCAGCGTTCGTCTGGGGCTATGCCGTTGTGTGGTTCCTTCTGACTGACCCTATAAAACTGCTGGCGTATCGGATTCTCGATCCGATCAACGCCGGGCCGCCGCCGAGGGGCAAAGGCCAGGCCACGCCGACGCCCGACGCGCGTGCCGAATCCAAGCCTGCGGTCGAGCCGGAAGCGATAGCCGAACCCCCATGTGAGTCCGAGGCCGCAACGAAGCCTGAGGCCGGGCCAAAGCCTGAGCCGAGTGCCGACTCTAAGCCAGACGCCAAAACCACGGCCAAGCCCGAGCCAGCGCCCGAAGCGCAAGCCAAGCCGCAAGCCGATACCGACGTCGCGGCGCTGCTCGACATGTCGCTCGGCGATCTCCTTGTCGCCGGCCTCATCAAGGACCCGGAGGACGCCGGGCGCGTCATCGCCGCTGCCATCAGCCAGGCCAAGGCACCCGTTGCCGCCCCGAAACCGCCCGAGGCCAAGGTCGCGACACCGTCTGCTGCGACGCCACATGTCGCCAAGGATGCCGATTGATGATCCCGACAGATGCAGCCCGGCATGCCTGCGGGGCACCGCGGTCGCCGCCGCCCGGGCGTCGGACATCGCGCCGCCCTGCCGCGTCAACCGCCAATCATCCAGCCGGTGAAACTTATCGTCGCAAGGAAGCAAGTCATGTTGTGGGATGCCTCGGCACTCAAGGGCTATGCCATCGAAGCGAACGACGGCGGGCTTGGAACCGTCAGCGATCTTCTCTTCGAGGATGTCGGCTGGGCGATCCGATGGCTGGTCGTCGATACCGGCGCCTGGCTCTCGGGCCGCAAGGTCCTGCTGCCGGTGTGGGCCCTGGGGCAGCCGGATCCGGCGCGGCATCACTTCCCGGTGAAACTGACCATGCAGCAGGTCAAAGACAGTCCGGAGATCGACACCGATCGGCCGGTGTCACGCCAGGACGAGGCCCAGGTCTATAATTTCTACGGCTGGAATCCGTACTGGGCCAGCGGGGCCATCGGCGTGAGCAGCAACCTGGCGATGCCGGCCATCATGCCGCTGCAACAGGTGGCGACCGGCGCGTTCGGTCTGACCGGCGGCGTGCCCCAGGATGACGACGATGATCCGCATCTGCGCAGCATTGCCGCCGTCACTGGCTACCACATCAACGCCACCGACGGCGAGATCGGCCATGTAGAGACGTTCCTCGTGGACGACGCCACCTGGAGCGTCCGCTACATCGTCGTCGATACAAGGAACTGGTGGCCCGGAGAGAAGGTCCTTGTCTCGCCGCATTCCGTGCGGGAGATCTCATGGTCCGAACGGCTGCTGCACCTCGATGTCGATCGCGAGAAGGTCAGGGGCGCTCCGCCCTACACGACGTCCGCCATCATGGATGAAGCCTACGACGATGCTTTCCTGAGCTATTACGGTATCGGATTCGTCCCCCGATGACGCATCACCCGCCCGGGACCCCCGCCGCCCCGCCGACAGCCGGGGTACCCGCCACCGGCCACGGCAGCGCGCCGGCGGCGAACGGGATGGGTCTCGTCTATCTCGCCACCGCCGTCTCGGCGCTGGGCGGGATGCTGTTCGGCTACGATATCGGCGTCATCTCCGGGGCGATCCTGTTCATCAAGAAGGCGTTCTCCCTCTCGGCGGGGCTGGAGGAGATCGTCGTCAGCTCGGTCCTGCTGGGCTCTCTCATCGGCGCGGCCGGCGGCGGGGTGCTCGCCGACCGCCTGGGACGTCGGCGGCTGCTGATCGTTACGGCGGCGGTGTTCGGTCTCGGGGCCATCGGCGCGGCGCTGGCCCCGGGCACGGCGTCGCTGATCGCCGCCCGGGTGGTGGCCGGCGCCGCCATCGGCGCCGCCTCGTTCGTGGCACCGCTCTATATCTCCGAGCTTGCCCCTGCAGCGATCCGCGGCAAGCTCGTCTCGATCAACCAGGTTGCCCTCACCAGCGGCATCGTCGTCTCCTATCTCGTGGACTACGCCTTCGCGCCGAGCCACGCTTGGCGGTGGATGTTCGCGCTGGCGGTGGTGCCGGCGGCGGCCTTCGGGATCGGGCTGCTGTTCGTTCCGAACAGCCCGCGCTGGCTCGTCAGCCGCGGACACGCAGGGCGGGCGAGGGCCGTGCTGGGGCGGATCCGGGCCGCGGATCAGGTCGCGGGCGAGCTCGCCGACATCGAGCACAGCCTGGCGCAGCAGAAGCCCCATTGGTCCGAACTGGCGAGCCCGCTTCTGCGACCTGCGATGATCGTGGGGGTCGGACTGGCGATCGCGCAGCAGGTCACCGGCATCAACACGGTCATCTATTACGCGCCGACGATCTTCAAATTCGCCGGCCTGTCATCGGCGCCGGCCGCGATCCTGGCCAGCGTCGGGGTCGGCGTCGTCAACGTCGCATTGACCCTGGTGGCGATGCAGCTCATCGACCGGATCGGGCGCCGGCCCCTTCTGTTGGGCAGCCTGGCCGGCATGGCGCTCAGCCTGGCGGTGCTGGGGGTGGCGTTTTCGCTCCCGCACGGATCGGGCAGCCTGGGGTTGATCGCGGTGGTCAGCCTCATGGCCTATGTCGGTTCGTTCGCGATCGGGCTGGGTCCGGTCTTCTGGCTGCTGCTTTCGGAGATCTACCCGTTGCGCATCCGCAGCCGGGCCATGAGCATCGGGACGTTCGCCAACTGGGCCGCCAACCTGATCGTCGCGATATCGTTCCTGACGCTCACCCAGGTCCTGGGCAAGCCCGCCACGTTCTGGCTCTACGGGGTTGTCAGCATCGGGGCATGGCTTTTCGCTTTCTTCCTGGTTCCGGAAACCAGGGGGCGAAGTCTTGAACAGATCGAGGCGCACTGGCGGGCGGGGAAACCGCCACGGGCCTTGTGACGGCCGCACACCGCGACGGGCGTCAATTCGCAACGCCGGCTGAG
>JABBNW010000281.1 GCA_019352115.1 Pseudomonadota bacterium | reverse complement strand
CGGCGTTCCTGCGCGGGAAGGGGCTGCCGGTGCCAGGATGGCTGGGCTGAACGGCGGGGCTACATCCCCATTCCCATCCGCGCGTTCAGATCAGTCATGATCCAGAACGTCCCGCCCGCCATGATGAAGACGATGACGGCGGCGAAGGCGAGCGCGATCAGCCGTTCGCGCGATTGGGGGCGCAGATCGAGGTGCAGGAAATAGCGCAGATGCACGACTGCCTGGACCAGGCCGAGGAGCCCGATCACCTCCATCGTCGGGATTGGCGCGAGCGCCTTCATGGCGACCAGCACGAACGGGATGGCCGTCAGCACCACGGCGAGGGCGAACCCGACCAGGTAGGACGCGGCGGGATGGGTCTTGGTTGCGCCCGACATCAGCGGATTTCCATCAGCGGATCCTCCATCAGCGGATTCCCGGAAGGTAGACGACCGAGAAGATGCCGATCCAGACGATATCCAGGAAGTGCCAGAACAGGCTCAGCCGGTAGAGCCGCGAGGCTGCCTGCGGGGTCACGCCCCGCAGCAGCACCTGCACCCAGAGGATGCCGATCCAGACGAGTCCCATGGTCACGTGCAGCCCGTGCGTTCCGACCAGGGTGAAATAGGCCGAGAGGAACCCGCTGCGCTCCGGTCCGGCGCCCTGCGCGACCGCGGCGTGGAATTCCGCGATCTCCATGCCGACGAAGCCCACCCCGAGCGCGAACGTGACCAGCAGCCAGGCGAGCACGCCTTCCCGCCTGCCGGCCTTCGCGGCGATGGCGGCGAAGCCGAAGGTGATGCTGCTCAACAGCAACAGCGTCGTCTCGATCGCGGTGTGGGTCAGGTGGAACAGCGCGTGGCCGTCGGGGCCGCCGGCGGTGCGCACCACCATCACGGCATAGGTGGCGAACAGCAGCGCGAAGATGACCGCGTCGCTCATGAGATAGAGCCAGAAGCCGAGCGCGCGGTCGTCCTCCTGCTCGGTGCGGGCGGCGGCGAGCGCCGCGGCGGCGTTACCGGTTGCCTGCAAGGCCATGTCGGTTCCTGACGGCATTCATGTGCGGGATGGCCGCGCGGCGGCGCGGGCGGGTCATCGGGCGGCGGCCGACAGGCGCCCGGTCTCCGTCCGCTCCACCTCGGCGGCGGGGATCACGTGCAGGTCGTTGTCGTCGAAGCTGCGCATCACCAGCAGGCCCCAGATGCCGAGGCCGGCCAGGATCGCGAGCCACCAGATGTACCAGACCATCGCGAAGCCGAGCCCGAAAGCGAGCGCGCCGATGAGCGGGCCGGCGCCGGTGTTGTTCGGGACGACGATGTCGCGGCAGGGCTCCAGGTCGTGGTAGATGCCGGGCGGGTTCATGTGGCTGCCGCTTTCCTTGCGCAGCGCCAGTTCGTCGACCCCGTGCACGTGCGGCAGGACGGCGAAGTTGTAGGCTGCGGGCGGCGAGGCGGTCATCCATTCCAGGGTGCGTCCGTCCCACGGATCGCCCGTCGTGTCGCGCAGCGCGGCGCGGTTGCGCACGCTCACGACCAGTTGGATGATCTGACAGATGATTCCGGTGAGGATCGTGAGCGCGCCCAACTCCGCCACCAGCAGCAGCGGCTGCCAGGACGGCACGTAGTAGCGTTCCAGCCGGCGCGGCATGCCCATGAACCCGAGGACATAGAGCGGCATGAAGGCCAGATAGAAGCCGACGAACCAGGCCCAGAACGCGCGCTTGCCCCAGGTCTCGTCCAGGCGGAAGCCGGTCGCCTTCGGGAACCAGTACTGGTAGCCGGCGAAATATCCGAACAACGCGCCGCCGATCAGCATGTTGTGGAAATGCGCGACCAGGAAGGTGGTGTTGTGCATCAGGTAGTCGACCGGCGCGATCGCGAGCAGCACGCCGGTCATGCCGCCGATCGTGAAGGTGACGATGAAGCCCACGGTCCAGTACATCGCCGCCACCATGCGGATGCGCCCGCGATACATCGTCAGCAGCCAGTTGAATATCTTCACGCCGGTCGGCACGGCGATGATCATGGTGGTGATGCCGAAGAACGCGTTGACGTTCGCGCTGGCACCCATGGTGAAGAAATGGTGCAGCCAGACCATGAACGACAGCAGGGCGATCGCCATCGTGGCGAAGACCACCGATTTGTAGCCGAACAGCGGCTTGCCGGAGAAGGTGGCAACGACCTCCGAATAGACGCCGAACGACGGCAGCACCACGATATAGACCTCGGGATGTCCCCACATCCAGAACATGTTGATGTAGTTCATCATGTCGCCGCCATGGCCGTTCGTGAAGAAATGCATCCCCAAGGTGCGGTCGAGGCCGAGCAGCGCGCTCGCCACGGTCAGCGCGGGAAAGGCGAAGACCATCAGGATGACGGTGCAGAAGGCGGTCCAGGTGAACAGCGGCATGCGCATGAGGTGCATGCCCGGCGCGCGGCGCGCGACGATGGTGACGACGAAGTTGATGCCCGTCAGCGTGCTGCCGACGCCGCTGATCAGGACGGCCCAGATCCAGTAGTCCACGCCCACGCCGGGGCTGAATTTCAGCTCCGAATAGGGCGGATACGCGGTCCAGCCCGCGGCCGAGAACTTGCCGAGCACCAGGGAGATCAGCACAAGGCCGGCGCCCGCGGCGGTCAGTCCGAGGCTCAGCGAATTCATGAACGGGAACGCCACGTCCCGCGCGCCGATCTGCTGCGGCACGACGATGTTGATGAGCCCGGTCAGGAACGGCATCGCCACGAAGAAGATCATGATGGTGCCGTGCGAGCTGAACACCTGGTCGAAATGGCCGGGCGGCAGATAGCCTTGCGAATTCAGGGCCACCGCCTGCTGGGTCCGCATCATGATCGCATCGACGAAGCCGCGCAGCAGCATCACCAGCGCCATGATGATGTACATCATGCCGATCCGCTTGTGATCGACGCTGGTCAGCCATTCCTGCCACAGGTAGCGCCAGGCGCCGAACCAGGCGACCACGCCGAGCACCGCAAGCCCGGCCAGCACCGTGACCAGCGCGCCACCGAGCGCGATCAAGCTGTAGAACGGCAAGGCGTGGAGCGTCAGTCTGCCGAGCACGTCAGTTGCCTCCCGGATGGGGCGCCGGCGGGGGGACCGGCGCGCGCATCCGAGCCGTGTATTTGTGCAGGATGCGGTCGAACAGTCCTGGTTCGTAGGCGGAATAATAGGTCACCGGAAACCGCGTGCTGGGCTTCGCGAGCGCCGCATAGGCCGCCGCGTCGAGCGTTTTCGGCGCGTGCTTCACCCGCGCCACCCAGGCACGGAAGCTTGCGGCGCTGACGGCGTGGACGGCGAAATACTGGTCGGGAAATCCGATGCCGCTGTATTGCGTGTTCCTGCCGACGAACGAGCCCGGCCCGTCGGCGCGCAGATGCAGCCGGGTCTGCATCCCGGCCATGGCGTAGATCTGCCCGCCGAGGCCCGGAATATAGAACGAATTCATGACCGTATCGGAGGTCAGCCGCAGACTGAGCGGCCGGTCGGCCGGAAACACCAACTCGTTCGCCACCGCGATCTTCTGGCCGGGATAGATGAAGAGCCACTTCCAGTCCTCGGCCACCACGTCGACGCGTAGCGGCAGGCGGGAGGCGACGAGCGGCCGGTAGGGATCGAGCCGATGCGTCTTGGTCCACACAAGATAGCCCAATGCGATGACGATCGCCGCCGGCACCAGCCACACGATCATGTCGATTCGCCAGTCATACGACCAGTGGGGCTTGTAGGGGGCCTTGGGATGGGAGGCCCGATAGCGCCAGGTGAACCAGAACGCCATCACGAACACGGGTATCACCACGATCAGCATCACGGCGGCCGCGGTGAACAGCAGATTGCGTTCGGCGAGCGCGATCGGACCGCGCGCCGCAATGACCGGCAGCTGGTCCCGACCGCAACCGCTGAGGGCAAGGGCGGCGCAAAGACCGAGCGCATCGGCAAGGCGCCTGCGGCCGCCGCGCCGCCGGCCCAGGATCCGCGTCGCGCCTCCGCGCCCGGCGACCCCCTGGAGGTGCAACGATTCGCCGTCGGACGCGCACGCCGCCTTCAGCACGATCGTGTCCGCCATGCGCACGCTTCCCTTCGGGCAGGAGCAGCCGACAGCACATCGTCTTGCATCGGATCCTCCGGCGGACAGGTCGCGCGCTTCGCTGTCGCCTTTGACCACGTTCGTTTCCGCGGTTCAATCGGATCACGGAAAGTTCAGCGGAATCCGATGGATTCGCGCTGCATGCGTGGCCGCGGACGAGATTGCCGTATCGTCATGTAATTTCTGTAGTCATGCATAGGCCGTAACGTCGTGCCGACCGATCGGTGTATCGGGCAGGCCGGTGCGCCGCCCGCGCGGGCGGTCGCTTCGTACCCCGATTGCGTCCGCACGCCTGGCGGACGCACACTCGCCCCTTGCCCGGCGGCTCGCCCGCCTTTCAACGGAGCCCCGCCGCATGCGCCGTCCCCGCCGAGCCTCCCTTCGCCGCGCCCTTCAGCTCGGCGCAGCCCTGCCGGCGCTCGCGGCCTTGACCGGTTGCGGACCGGGGCGCGACCAGTTCGCCCCGGCCTGCCCGATCGCCCGTCCGTTGCCCGAAGCGGAGCATCTGTTGCGCTACCGCAATTCCGGCCGTGCCGGCGGCCCCGGCCCGGCGGACCTCGTGCTGGACGGCACGGTCATCGGCGCCGGCGGCAAGTGCCGGCGCGGCGACAAGAAGGGCAGCCTGGCGGCAACGCTGCGGGTGCAGATGCAGCTCACCCGCGGTCCGGCCGCGCCGGCGAGCGGCATCGACGTGCCGTATTTCGTCGCCGTGGCGCAGGGCAAGCGGGTGCTGTCGAAGCAGGTGTTCGCGACCCACATCGCCTTCCCCGCCGATCAACCTCGGGTGCAGTTCACGAGCGCCCCGATCGCGATCACCCTGCCGGTCGCCTCGAACGAGAGCGGCGCCGCCTACACCATCTGGGTCGGCTTCCAGCTCACTCCGGGTGAGTTCGCTGCGGAAGGCGCGCGCTGAGAGTTTGTGAAAGAATGCCCGTCAACCGCCAAAATTGCCCGAAAAGACGAGCAATTTCAACGGGCGTTCTTTCGCAAGTTCGATTGCTTTTCACGCTCTGAGCGTTTTGCGGAAAAGCGCCCCCGACTCGCCCGAAACCCGAGCAGTTTCAGCGGGCTTGCGCGCGCAAGGTCGATCGCTTTCCCCGCCCTGAAGCCGGCCCGCCCGCCGCGGGTTGACTTGCCCGCCCCGCCCCCCTATTCCCCCGCCTCCGCCGCCAGCCCGAGCCAGAGTCCCCGATCATGCGCGTCCGCAACAGTCTCCGCTCCGCCAAGACCCGCGACAAGAACTGCCGCGTCGTGCGCCGGCGCGGGCGGGTGTACGTGATCAACAAGAAGAATCCGCGGATGAAGGCGCGCCAGGGCTGATCCGCCCGGC
>JABBNW010000025.1 GCA_019352115.1 Pseudomonadota bacterium | reverse complement strand
GGAACCAACGGAAGGGTTCCAAGGGCGAGCCCTTGGCGGGGTCCAGGGGCAGAGCCCCTGGCCTTGCTGTCCTGCCGTCCGACCTCTCCAAGCCCGGTCTGAGCCCCATGCGGGTGGTGGTGGCGATGTCGGGCGGGGTGGACAGTTCGGTGGTGGCCGGGTTGTTGGCGGCGGCTGGGCATGAGGTGATCGGGGTCACCTTGCAGCTTTACGATCATGGGGTTGCGTCGGGGCGTCGCGGGGCGTGTTGCGCGGGGCAGGACATTCATGATGCGCGGCGGGTGGCCGATCATCTGGGCATTGCTCATTATGTGATTGATGCCGAGGCTCGGTTCCGGGAGGCGGTGATTGCCGATTTTGCCGCCTCCTATGCGGCCGGGGAGACGCCGGTTCCTTGCGTGCGCTGCAACCAGACGGTGAAGTTCGCGGATCTCGGGGAATTGGCGCGCGGGCTTGGGGCCGAGCGGTTGGCGACGGGGCATTATGTCCGTCGGGTGGAGGGTTCTGCGGGGCCGGAGTTGTGGCGGGCGCGCGATGCGGCGCGCGACCAGAGCTGGTTCTTGTTTGCCACCACGCGCGCGCAGCTTGGGTTCTGCCTGTTTCCCTTGGGGGAGATGGCGGACAAGGCGGCGGTGCGGGCGGAGGCGGAGCGGCTTGGCCTGCCGGTCGCGGCCAAGCCGGACAGCCAGGATATTTGTTTCGTCCCCTCCGGCAGTTATGCCGAGGTGGTGGGGCGGTTGCGGCCCGACGCGCTGGCGCCGGGGGAGATCGTGGATGCCGGCGGTTCGGTGCTCGGCCGGCACGACGGGATTGCCCGCTACACCGTGGGCCAGGCGCGGCGGCTCGGGGCGGCGGCGGAGCCGGGGCGGGTGGTGGTGGCGCTGGATGCGGCGACGCGTCGGGTGGTGGTGGGGCCGCGCGGCGAGGGCACGCGCGATCTGGTGCTGCGGGACACGAACTGGCTGGTGGGCTTGCCGGGCGGGGTTCTGCCGGCTGCGGGCCTGCGCTGCGCGGTGAAGCTGCGTGCGCGCGACGCGCTGCGTCCGGCGGTGTTGCTGCCCTCGCGGGAGGGGGGAGAGGCGCTGGTGCGGCTCGATGCCCCGGCGTTGCCTGCGCCTGGGCAGGCGTGTGTGGCGTATGATGGGGATCGGGTGCTGGGCGGGGGAATCATCCGTCGGCCCGCGGTTTCGGGCGCGGCGGCGCCGGTGGCGGCGTACGCGGGGTCCGCCTGAGGGGACCGGGGCGAGACTTCGGTAACCGGCCACCCATCGGGCGGATGTTTTCGGGCGGAAAGCTCTCTCAGGCCACCCCGATCAGCAGCGCCAGCGCGACCGCCAGCCCCGTCTCCCGGTTCAGCCGGAACAGCCGCAGGCATCCCCCGGGGTCGTCGATATCCAGCCTCGCCACCTGATACGCGAGCAGCGCTCCGGGCAGCGCCAGCGCCGGGTAGAACCCTGCGCGCACGCCGGCGAGCCATCCCGCCAGGACGAGCAGGCCCAGCGCGCCCGCATAGCACGCCGCCAGGAACGGCCGGGTTCGCGCCCCGAACAGCCTTGCGGTGGATTTCACGCCGGCCAGCGCATCGTCCTCCCGGTCCTGGTGCGCATAGATCGTGTCGAACCCGAGGTCCCACAGGATCGCCGCCCCGTACAGCGCCGCCCCCGCCGCATCGATCCGCCCGGACGCCGCCGCGTAGCCCAGCGGGGCGCCGAACCCGAAGGTGAACCCCATCACGAGCTGCGGCCACCAGGTCACCCGCTTGGCGAGCGGATAGAGCGCCACCAGCAGCAGCGATCCCGCGCCCAGCGCCTGCGCGAGCCGATTGAGTTGCAGCAGCACGGCGAGCCCCAGCGCCAGCAGCAGCCCCAGGAAGACCAGCGCGTGGCGCGCCCGCAGCGCCCCGGAGGCCAGCGGCCGGGCCGCGGTGCGCGCCACCATGCGGTCGATGTCGCGGTCCCACAGGTCGTTCACCACGCAGCCCGCCGCGCGCATCACCACGCTGCCCACCGCGAACAGCGCCACCAGCCACGCCGTCCGGCCGACCCCCGCGCCGCCGAGCAGGATTCCCCACAGCCCGGGCAGGAACAGCAGCCACACCCCGATCGGCCGGTCCAGCCGCGCGAGCAGTGCGAAGGGCCGCAGCCGGGCGGGCAGGCGGGCGATCCAGCCCTCGGGACGGATATCGGTATGTGCGCTCATACGGGCTAATCTGCGCCCCGCCATGCCCGGGTCAATCCGCCTGTTCACCGCCGCCCCGCTCGCAGCCGGCGCCGCCGTCGCGGCGAGCCCGGCGCAGGCGCATTATCTCGCAACCGTCATGCGCCGCGGCGCCGACGATCCGGTCTGCCTTTTCAACGGTCGCGACGGCGAGTGGCAGGCGCGGATCGAAACCCTGCGCCGCGGCGCCGCGACCTTCCGGGTCGGCGCCCAGCTCCGCCTGCAGGCGCGCGAGCCCGACGTCTGGCTCGCCTTCGCCCTACTCAAGCGCGACGCGACCGACCTGCTGGTGCGCCAGGCCACCGAGCTTGGTGTCGCCGTGTTCCGCCCCGTGCTGACCGCGCGCACCAACGCGGCGCGCACCAACCCCGACCGGCTGGCCGCGATCGCGGCCGAGGCGGCGGAACAATCCGAGCGCCTGACCGTGCCCGTGCTGTACGAGCCCTGTCCGCTCGCCGCCCTGCTCGATGCCTGGCCGCACGATCGCCCGCTGTTCGCTGCCCTGGAACGCAGCGGCGCCGCGTTCCCGTGCGCCGTCGCGGGGCCTGCCGTGGGCCCCTGCGGCCTGCTGATCGGTCCGGAGGGCGGCTTCACCGCAGCGGAGCTTGACCAAGTGCGAACCCGTCCCTTTGTAACGCCGGTCGGGTTCGGGCCGCGCATCCTGCGGGCGGAGACGGCAGCCCTCGCCGGGCTGGCGCTGTTGCAGGCATCCCGGCGCGACTGAATACTGCCCGACGAAAGCCACGGCCCCACGATCTCGGCCCTCCGCCCTGCGGGGGGCCCACCAACCGCGCGGAGCGACATGTCCAATCCCGGAGACGCCGACACCACGCCGATCAGCTCGGTGCGGCAACTCGCCGACTACATCGCTGCCGGCTGCAAGCCGCCGGACGCCTGGCGCATCGGCACCGAGCACGAGAAATTCGGCTTCCGCCTGGCTGACCTGGCGCCGCCGCCGTACGAGCCGGAAGCCGGCAGCCGCGCCGGCATCCGCCCGCTGCTGGAGGCGATGGCCGCCCGCGGCGGCAGCCCGATCCTCGATCGCGGCAACCCGATCGGGCTCAAGCTCGACGGCGCGGCGATCTCGCTCGAACCGGCCGGGCAGCTCGAACTGTCGGGCGCGCCGCTGGAAACCCTGCACGAAACCCGCGCCGAGATGGCGGCGCATTTCGCCGCGGTGCGCGATGCGGGGGAGGGACTGGGGATGGGGTTCGCCCCGCTCGGCTTCCACCCGACCGCGACCCGTGCGGCGATGCCGTGGATGCCCAAGGGCCGCTACGCCATCATGCGCCGCTACATGCCCGAAGTGGGCAGCCTCGGGCTCGATATGATGACCCGGACCTGCACCGTGCAGGTGAACCTCGATTTCGCCTCCGAATCCGACATGCGGGCAAAGCTGCGGGTGGCCCTGCTGGCGCAGCCGCTGGCGACCGCGCTGTTCGCCAATTCCCCGTTCACCGAGGGCAGGCCGAACGGCTACCAGTCGTACCGCGCGCACATCTGGACCGACACCGACAACGCCCGCGCCGGCATCCCCGCCGTCATGCTGGAACCCGGGTTCGGCTTCGAGCGCTACGCGGAATGGATGATCGATGAAGTGCCGATGTATTTCGCCTATCGGGACGGGCGCTACATCGACGTCGCCGGCGCCTCCTTCCGCGCCTTCATGCAGGGCCGGGTGCCGGCGCTGGCCGGGGAGGTCGCCACCGTGGGCGATTTCGCCGACCATCTCACCACCGTGTTCACCGACGTCCGCCTCAAGCGCTTCCTGGAGATGCGCGGGGCGGACGCCGGCACGCCGGAGATGATGCTGGCGCAGTCGGCGCTGTGGGTCGGGCTATTGTGCGACCCGGCCGCACTCGCCGCGGCCGGCGCCCTGCTCGCGGAGATGGGCTGGGAGGACGTGGTGGCCTTGCGCGCGGCGGTGCCCCGGCTCGGCCTCGCCGCCCCGCTCGCGGCAGCGGACGGTCGGGCGTGGCGTGCCGGGACCCTGCGCGACCTCGCCCGCGACGTGCTGGCGATCGCCCGGGACGGGCTGCGGGCGCGAGCCCGGCGGGATGCGGCCGGGCGCGACGAATCGGCCTATCTCGTCCCGTTGGAAGCGATCGTTGCCGGCGCGCCCACCCAGGCGGAGCACTGGCTGGCCCGCTATTCCGGCGCCTGGGCGGGCGAAATCGGCCGGATTTTCACTGAAGCTGCCGTGTAACCGCACGGTAACCGCGCAGGGTTTACCAGGGTCGCGTGCAAAACCTCTTGCCAACGCAACCGGTCGGCTCACTATAGCGTGATGGAAATACTCGTTCAGGAAGCCGATCCGCGCGGGGCGCCCCCATCACCTTCCGGGCCGGTGCTGCGCCTGCGGTTGATCGGGCAGATGGAAGCCTGGACGGTGAGCAGCGAGAGCGTGCTGCCGGTGGGTCGCAAGACCCGGGCGTTGTTCGCCGTGGTGGCGCTCTCCGCCCCGCGGGCGGCGCTGCGCGGGCGGCTTGCGGAACTGCTCTGGAGCCGCCGGCCGGAGGAACAGGCGCGCGCCTCCTTGCGCCAGGAGGTCCATCGCCTGCTCGAAGCGCTGTCCCCGGCCGGTGGGGACATCCTGACCGTGACCCGCGACCACATCACCCTGCGTCCCGGTGCTGCCTGGATCGACGTCGACCAGGTGATGCGCGCGACGGTCGGCCAGCCGGCCGCGCTGTCCCTGCTCGACGGCGACCTGCTCGAAGACCTGGACGGACTCGATCCCAGCTTCGACATGTGGCTCACGACCGAGCGGGAACGGCTGCGCGACCGCGGCCGGTCACTTGCCGAGGACCTGCTGCGCGGCGTCAGCGACCCCGACGTGGTGGTCCCGGCGGCGCAGCAACTGCTGCGCATCGATCGCGCGCACGAGGGCGCCTGGCGGGCGCTCATGCGCGCGTACGCCGCGCGCGGCGAGCGCGGCATGGCGATCCAGGCCTACGACCGCTGCCGCGCGGTGCTGGCCGACCTGCTCGACGCTTCGCCCTCGGCGGAAACCCAGAAGCTGCTGACCGAACTCCGCGGCCCGTCCGGCTCGCGCCTCCCGCTGCGCCCGCCCGCGCCGCACCAGGACGAGACGGAAGAGACGCCGGCCCTCGCCGAGCGCGGCTTCGGCCCGACCCGCGGCGGGGCGCATATCGGGGTACTGCCGTTCACCCTGCTCGGGATCGAGGCGGAGGAGGCGCATCTCGGCCCCGGGCTTGCCGAAGAGATCACCGCCGCGCTGTCGCGCTTCCGCTGGATGTTCGTTGCCTCCTCCAACTCGCTCGCCCGCTTCGCCGACGAGAACCGGGATGAGGTGGCGGTGCGCCGGCTGTTCGGGCTCGATTTCCTGCTCGACGGGTCGATCCAGCGGGTGCGCGGGCGGCTGCGCATCACGGTGCGGCTGCTTGACCTGCGGCACGCGAACCAGGTGGTCTGGGCGCGCCGGTTCGACCGCCAGGCGCACGATCTGCTGACCCTGCAGGACGAGATCGCCGCCGAGGTCGTGGCGCAGACCGATCCCGAGATCCTGCTGATTGAGGCGCGCCGGGTCGCGAGTCGCCCGACCACCGGCGCCACCGCCTATCACCTCCTGCTGCGCGCGCTGTCGCTGATCAACCGGCTGGAACGGTCGGCACTGGTCCAGGCCGGCGCTTATCTGCAGCAAGCGATCGAGCTCGACCCCGACTACGCTGTTGCGCATGCCTGGTACGCCTACTGGCAGACGTTCATGCTCGGCCAGCGCTGGGCGGAGGACCCGACGGCCGCGCTGGAGGCGGCGGAGCGGCTGGCAGACCGCGCCATCCTGCTCGATCCGTTCGACGCCCGCGGCCTGACCATCTGCGGCCATGTGCGCGCGTTCCTGCACCGCCGGCTGGACGAGGCCGTGGGGCTGCACGAACGCGCGCTGGCGCTCAATCCGAACCTCGCGATGGCCTGGGCGCTATCGGCGGTGACGCACGCCTACCTGGGGAACGTGGGGGAGGCGGAGCGGCGCAACCTGCGCTACAAGAAATTGTCGCCGTTCGATCCGTTCGCGTTCTTCTTCGATGCCTTCTTCGTGCTGATCCATCTGATGAAGGGCGAATACGAATCCGCGGCCGCGGTCGGACGTTCGGTCGTGGGGATGAATCCCGCATTTTCGGCGGCTTACAAGCCGTATTTGGCGGCGCTCGGCTATCTTGGCCGGAGCCAGGAGGCCGAGGCGTTGCGGCGGCGGCTGGCTGTGATCGAGCCCGATTTCAGTATCCGCAGCTTCCTGGCGACCACGCCGATGCAGCGGGAGAGCGATCGCGTGCATTTCGCCGAGGGGCTGCGCCGGGCGGGCGTGCCGGAGCGGGAGGGCCGGGTCGAGATCACCGGGAGCAACCTCCTGCGGCTGTAGTGGCCCGTTGTACTAAACCGCGAAGCGTTCGGCTGTTTGGAAGCAAGGCCAGGAGGCCCTGAGCCTGTGAACTCCTGGCGTAACTTCGGGACGCGCATGACGCAGCGGAGATTGTGCGCCATGGCAAGCCACAAGGCCACCGCGCGCGCCTTTTGCACACTCCGCACCGGCAGGCGGCGCCGCCCCGTCCGAAGGGAACCCGATCCACCAACATTATGGCTGGGCAACCAGGATCAGCCTCCCCGGCAATCCGGCAAAACCTCTATGCCGACCACTGGTGCTCCGCCCGGGACGGATGGTCCAACCCGAGTCGCAGCACCAGCATGACCTCGTGCGCCAAACCAGTCACTGCCCGGAAGCGGCCAGTAGCATCGGACAACCCGGCGCCGCGCCCACCTGCACGATCAGCCGTCCCGGCCCAGCGCGAGGACGGATTTCGTCAGCGCCTCGATCGCCCATGGAATATCGGTCTCGTCGATGTCGAACCGCGGCGTGTGGTGGCCGGAGGGCAGGTCGGAGCCGATCACGGCATAGATCGCCTGCCCGCCGCGCTCCTGCACCCGGCGCATGAAATAGGTCGCATCCTCGCTGCCGCCTGTCCGGTGCGGGGTTGCATCGATCGCCACCCCTTCCAGCCCCCCCGCCGCCGCCGCCACCCGCGCGGCCAGCGCCGCATCCGAATTCGCCGTCGTCGTACGGCCGACAAGCCGGATGTCGACCTCCAGCTCCTGCGCCGCCGCCGCGCCCCGCAGCACCGCTTCCGCGCGGCCCAGCATGTAGTCGGTGATCTCCGCGGTCTCCCCGCGCACTTCCATCTGCAGCACCGCCTCGTCGGCGATCACGTTGCGCCCGGACCCGGCGCGCAACGTGCCGACGTTCACCCGCGAGCGCCCGGCCCGGTGGCGCGAGATGCCGTAGAGCCCGAGCACCGCCGTCGCGGCCCCCAGCAGCGCGTTGCGTCCTTCCTCCGGATTGCCGCCGGCGTGCGCCGCCTGGCCGCGGAAGGTCACATCGAGCTTGGCGCTGGCCAGGTGGCCGAGCACGTCGGGGCGGAAGGTGCGGCTCGGCACGCCGGTGCCGAGATGGATGGCGATGAAATGATCGACGTCGTCCACCACCCCGGCCTTGACCATCGGCAGCGCGCCGCGCCCGCCTTCCTCGGCCGGCTGGAAGATGAACTTCACCGTGCCAGCGATCCGATCCTGCATCCCGCTCAGGACTTCCGCGACCGCGAGGCCGATCGCGGTGTGGGCGTCGTGCGCGCAGGAGTGCATCACGCCGGGATGGGTGGAGAGGAAGCCCTCGCGCGCCGGCAGATGCGCCTGGGTGTCGTCTTCCAGGATCGGCAGCGCGTCCATGTCCACCCGCAGCGCGACCACCGGGCCGGGCGTGGCGCCGACCAAGGTGCCGACCACCGCCGTGTGCCCGCCGGCAAAGGCGGGGAGGAACGCGGCCGGGGCGCCTTCGGCTTCGGCGCGGCGATAGGCGCGGTCCAGTTCGGCCTCGGGCGGCAGGCCGACCCGGCTCGCGGAGTCCATAACCTCTCGCCCGAGCCGCACGCCGAGGCCGAGCTCGGTCAGCCGCTCCGCGACCAGGCTTGCGGTCCGGAATTCGGTCAGGCCGAGCTCGGGATGCCGATGCAGGTCGCGGCGCAGCGTGATCGCACGCGCGGCGGCGGCGGCCAGGGGGGCGGGCAACATGGCGGCAAGGTCGGGCGCGGTCATGGAGCAGTCCTTTCGATGGCGGCCGGAGTGGCCGGGCCGATGACAGGCGGTGCGGCCGGCTTGCGGCGGCGGCGGTAATGCGGGTCGAGCACGTCGCGCACCCAGTCCCCGATCAGGTTCTCGCACAACACCAGCAGCACGAGCGCCAATCCCGGCAGCACGGACGGCCACCAGGCGCCGCTGAACAGATACTGGTAGCCCTGGGCGATGCGCAGCCCGAGCGAAGGCGTGGTGACCGCGACGCCGAGGCCGAGGAACGACAGCGACGCCTCCAGCTCCACCGCACGCGGGATATCGACCGAAACCTGCACGAACAGCGGCCCGAGCACATTCGGCAACAGATGGCGGAAGATCACCCGCGTCCGCGATGCCCCGAGCAGCCGCGCCGCCAGCACGTAGTCCTTCTGCCGCTCCGCCAGCACGCTCGCACGCACGAGGCGGGCGTATTGCGCCCAGCCGACGAGGCCGATCACCAGGATGACCTTGCCGAGGCCGCGCCCGGTCAAGGCCAGCACCGCGAGCGCGATCAGCACCACCGGGATCGACAACTGGATGTCCACGAGCCGCATCAGCACCGTATCGAACCAGCCGTCGCCGGCTGCGCCCGCGACGAGGCCCGTCACGCCGCCCAGCACCACGCTGATCGCCACCGAAACGATGCCGGCGAGCAGGCTGACCCGCAGTCCGTAGATCATGTTGGAGGCGACATCCCGCCCCAGCCCATCGGTCCCGAGCGGGTAGGTCCAACTGCCGCCCTGCATCCAGGCCGGCGGCGTGAGCCGCATCATCAGGTCCTGCTGCTGCGGATCGTGCGGGGCGAGCAGCGGCGCGAAGATCGCCGCCAGCACGAGCGCCAGCAGGATCACGCTCGGCACGAGCGGCGGGCGCGAGAATCTACCCATGATGGCGCACCCGCGGATCGAGCAACCCGTAGGCCAGATCGACCAGGAAATTGATCGTCACGAACATCGCGGCCACCACCAGCACGTAGGCCAGGATGACCGGGTAGTCGAGGCGATAGAGCGCCTGCAAGGCCATCCGGTTCATTCCCGGCAGGGCGAAGATCGTCTCCGTGATCACCGCGCCGGCGAACAACTGCCCGAATTGCAGGCCGAACACGGTGACGAGCGGCAGCAGCGCCGTGCGCAGCGCGTGCTTCAGGATCACCACCGGCTCCGACACGCCCTTCGCCCGCGCGGTGCGCACGTGGTTCTGGCTCAGGGTTTCCAGCAGGGTGCTGCGCACCAGCCGGGTGAACAGGGCGATGCGGAAGAAAGCGAGCGTGAACGCCGGCATGATGTAATGGCGCAGGCTGCCGGCGCCGGACGCGGGCAGGACATTGAACGCCACGCTGAAGAAATAGATCAGCAGGATGGCCAGGAAGAACGTCGGCACCGAGGAGCCGAGCACGGACAGGCTGCGCAGCACCCGGTCGGCCACGCTATCGGGCCGCACCGCCGCCCAGATGCCGAACGGCACACCGAGCCCCACGGCGACGCCCATGGACAGCCCGACCAGTTCCAGGGTGACCGGCACCCGTTCCAGGATCAGGGCCATCGCCGGCTGGCCGCTGTAGTAGGACACGCCCAGATTGCCGTGGAGCACGCCCGCCAGATAGCGGACGTACTGCACGGGAAGCGGCCGGTCCAACCCGAGGGCGGCACGCAGGACCGCGCGGGAATGCGCGCTCATTTGTTCCGGCGCCAACACGGCGATGGGATCGCCGGTGGCGTGGATCAGCAGGAACACCAGGGTGACGACCACCCACAGGGTGAACAGCGCCTGGGCGGCCCGGATCAGCAGGAAGCGCGGCATAGGCGGCTTATTTGCGGTGCATCTGCCAGGCCAGGATCAGCCCGTCCGGGCGCTCGTTCCAGACCACGCCATTGGCGACGCCGGCGATCTCGTCCTGGAAATAGAGCGGGATGTAGGCGATGTCCGTCCGGTCCGCGATTGCGTAGGCCGCACGTTCCAGCTTGATGCGCGCGGCATCGTCGAAGCTGTCGGCCGCTTTCGCCATCAGCGCGTCGGCGGCCTGGCTGCAATAATGCTCGCGGTTGACATGGCCGAACCCGAGCTTCGCATCGCGGCAGTGGAACATCGAATTCCAGGTCGACAGCGGATCGACGCTGCCCCAGCCGGCGAGGTAGAAGGTGAAATCGCCGCGGTTCATCTGCGGGAAGAACACCGCCTTCGGGATCGCGTTCACCTGCACAATGATCCCCACCTGCTGCAGCATCCCGGCCAGCGCCTGCGCGACCAGCGAATCTTCCAGGTAGCGGTCGTTGGTCGCATCCAGGCGCACGGTGAAGCCGTGCGGATAGCCGGCTGCCGCCAGCAGCTTGCGCGCGTCGGCCAGGCTGTAGGGGAAGCGCTTCAGCCCGGGGTCATAGGATTCCATCAGCGGCGGCATGAACTGGGTCGCGACGGTGGCTGCGTTATTGAAGATCTTCGCGCGCAGCAGGCCGACGTCGATCGCCTCATAGACCGCCTTGCGCACGCGCGGATCGAGGAACGGGTTCTTCTGCCCCGACGCCATGCCGGGCGATCCGGTCTTGCGCCAGTCGTCCATCGCCAGGTACATCGTGCGCGTGCCGGGCACCGAGGTGATGCGCGCCCGGCCGCTGTTCTTCACTCGCGCGAAATCGTCCGGATCGATCTTCTCGGCGATCTCGATCTGGCCCGACAGCAGGGCGGCGAGGCGGGTCGCGCCGTTCGGGATGCTTTCCAACCGCACGTATTTGAACGCGACCGGCTTGCCCCAGTAGCCTTTCCAGGCGCGCAGATCGAGATGGTCCTCCGCCAGCCAGGAGACGAAGCGATAGGCGCCGGTGCCGATCGGATGGGCGGCGAAGTCGGCGCGGCCTTCCTGCTTGATCAACGCTTCCGGCATCACCGGAATGGCGGACAGATGGACCGGAAACAGCGGGTCCGGCCGGTTGAACGTGACGTCGAGCGTCGTCGGGTTCACCACTTTGAACCCGGTGACGTCGTTCACGAATTCCCGCATCTGCGATTTCGGGTTGTTCGCCGCGTCCATGATCGACTGGCCGACGTCCTCGGCGGTCATCGGCGTGCCGTTCTGGAACCTCACGCCGGCGCGCAACGTGAGCTGCCAGGACAGCGGGGCGAGATTCTTCCACGCCACCGCGATGCGCGGAGTCGGCTTGCCCTTGGGGCTCAGGATCGTGACGGTGTCGAAGATGTTGCGCTGCCAGGATTCCGTGGTGGTCTCGCTGCGCATGATCGGGTCGAGCGTGGTGGCGCCGCCCTTGAACGCGACCACCAGCGGGTGTTGCGCGGTATCGCCGATCGCCGCCTGCGCGGCGGGCGATGCGGCGAGCAGGCCGGCGGCGATCCCGCAGGCGCCCAGCAGCCGGGTGGTCCAAGGGGGCATCGGTCTTATCCTCCGGATTGTGTGGACAGAGCAGGCGCGCCGGCGTCGACGATATCGTCGCGGATGCAGGCGCTGAACCGCCCGGGTGCGACTTCGCGCAGCACAGGGCGGGCTTCGGCGCAGGCGGGCAGGGCGTAGCGGCAGCGGGTGCGGAACGGGCAGCCGGAGGGCGGGTTGGCTGGGCTCGGCATCTCGCCTTCCAGCACGATGCGCCGGCGCGGCGCCGTCGGATCGGGCACCGGCACGGCCGACAGCAACGCCGCAGTGTAGGGATGCAGCGGGCGGCGACACAAGGCGCGGCTTTCCGCCACCTCGACGACATGGCCGAGATACATCACCGCGATGCGGTCGGCGATATATTCCACCACCGCCAGATCATGGGCGATGAACAGCAGGGTCAGTCCGAGCCGCGCGCGCAGATCGGCGAGCAGGTTCACCACCTGCGCCTGGATCGAAACGTCGAGCGCGGACACCGGCTCATCGGCGACGATGAAATCCGGTTCGCAGGCGAGCGCGCGGGCAATGCCGATGCGCTGGCGCTGGCCGCCCGAGAATGCGTGCGGATACCGCTGCATCGCCGCCGCCGGCAGCCCGACCATCGCGAGCAACTCGGCCACCCGGTCCTGCCGCGCCGCGTGGGAGCCTGTCAGCCCATGGATCAGCAGCGGCTCGGCCAGCGCCTGCGCGATCGTCAGGCGCGGATTGAGCGCCGAGAATGGATCCTGGAATACGAGCTGCATCCGCCGCCGGAACGGTCGGAGCCCGGCGGCATCCAGCCCGGCGATGTCGGTGCCGTCGAACACGATGCGCCCCGCATCCGGCGCCAGCGCGCGCAACACCGTGCGCCCGACCGTCGTCTTGCCGGAGCCCGATTCCCCGACCAGGCCGAGGATTTCGCCGCGCCCGACCGTGAAGCTGACATCCTCCACCGCGCGCACCGCCCCGCCCGCACGGGCGAACATTCCGTGCCGGATGGGGAAGCTCTTGCTCAGGCCTGCCACTTCCAGCAGCGCCCCGCTCATGCCGCGGCCTCCTCCAGCGCCCGCCAGCGGGCGCACCGCACAGCGTGATCGTCCCCGCATGCTTCCATGGCGGGCACGGCGGCATCGCAGGTGCCGGGCAAGGCGTGGGCACAGCGGGGGTGGAAGCTGCATCCTTGGGGTTTGGCGAACGGGCTCGGCGCGTCGCCCGGGATCGCCTGCAGACGATGCGCGGCGGCATCGTCAACGGACAGCCGCGGCACCGAGCGGAGCAGGCCCTGTGTGTAGGGCATGCGCGGCGTGGCGAACAGCGCCGCGGTGGGCGCCTGCTCCACCACCCGTCCGGCGTACATCACTGTGACCCGGTCGGCGATTTCCGCCACCACGCCGAGGTGGTGGGTGATGAACAGCACCGCCATGCCGATCTCGCGTTTCATCCGGGCGATCAGATCGAGCACCTGCGCCTGGATCGTGACGTCCAGCGCGGTGGTCGGTTCGTCGGCGATCAGCAGCCGTGGCCGGCAGGCGAGCGCCATCGCGATCATCACCCGCTGCGCCATGCCGCCCGAGATCTGGTGCGGATAGGCCGCTAGCCGCGCCTCCGGGTCCGGAATGCCGAGCAGGGCCAGCATCTCGGCGGCGACGCGCAGGGCCGCGCGGTGGTCCTTGCGCTGGTGCAGGCGCACCGTCTCGGCAATCTGCTCGCCCAGGGTATAGACCGGGTTCAGCGCGCTCATCGGCTCCTGGAACACCATCGCGATGTCGTCGCCGCGGATGCGCCGGAGGTCGCGGCGGGATAGGGCGAGCAGGTCGCGGGTGGTGCCGTCGCGGCCACGGAACAATATCCGGCCGCCCACGACTTCCCCTGGGGGGCGCGGCACCAGGCCCATGATGGCGAGGCTGGTGACCGACTTGCCGGAGCCCGATTCGCCGACCACCGCGAGGGTTTCGCCTTCGCGTACGTCGAAGCTGACGCCGTCGACGGCGTCGGCCACCCCCTCGTCGGTGGTGAACCGGACCCGCAGGTCGCGTACGCTCAGCAGCGGGTCATTCGAGGCGATCATTATCGGGGCGCAGGCTATCGGTGCGCCCGGCGGGCGTCAAACGGCGCGCGTGGCCGACGGGACTCGGGCTAGCGCACCTCCGGCAGCGGGCGCCGTCGGGCACGACGCAGCATTGCCATCACCCCCCCGCCGACGCCGCGGGGCAGCGCGAACATGAACCCGATCAGGATCGCGCCATAGATCGCCCCCGGTGCAGCCTTGGAAATGTCGTTGGCGATGTTCGGAATGAACTCGATGAACGCGCCGCCAAACAGTGCGCCCGGGATCGAATCCACCCCGCCCACCACCAGACCCACGAACAGGGTGATCGAGAGGAAGAAGTTGAAGCTGTCGGGGGCCACGAACTGCACCGCGATCGCGCTCAGCGCGCCGCCGATGCCGGTGATCATCGCGCTCACGGCGAAGGTGCGGATCTTCAGCGCGGCGAGCCCGACGCCCATCGCCTCGGCCGCCACTGCCTGCTCGCGCACCGCCATCATGGCGCGCCCGGTGCGTCCGCGGGTCAGGTTCCACGCCAGCAGGAACATGAGGCACCCGACACCGAGCGAGAACAGGTAGATCCATTGATCGCCCGTGAGCGGCAGGCCGAACGGAGCCTCCGCCTTGTCCATCGTCAGCCCCTGCACGCCGCCGGTGAAATCCGAGAGCGCATTCACCTTCAGGATCTGCGGGACCGAAACAGCGAGCGCGAAGGTCGTCAGCGCGAGATACAACCCGCCCAGCCGCAGGGCCGGAAACCCGATCAGGAAGCCGACCAGTGCGGAGACCGCCGCCGCCACCGGCAGGGTGGCCCAGTACGGCCAGTCGTAGTTCGCCATCAGAATCGCGGTCGAGTACGACCCGATGGCGAAGAACGCGCCCTGGCCCAGCGAGATCTGCCCCGTGTAGCCGGTCAGCAGGGTCAGGCCCAGCACCGCGACGGCGTATGCCACCACCATCGTGAGCTGGAACAGATGGTACGAATCCGCGATGAACGCGAACCCCACCATCACCGCCAGGAATGCGCCCATCCCGAGCGCCTGGGTCAGGCCGAAACGGCCGGACGAGACGGTACGATCGGCGTCCATCCGCTACACCCTGCTCTGCACCGCGCGGCCGAACAGCCCGGCGGGCCTGGCCAGCAGCACGGCGACGATGATCATCAGCGCCACGGTCAGTTTCAGCTCGGTGCCGACGACGTAGGCCCCGAAGAGGTTCTCCAGCACGCCGACGACGAACCCGCCGATCACCGCGCCGAGCGGACTGTCGATCCCGCCCAGCAACGCACCCGCGAAGGCGTACAGCAGGATCCCCGACATCATGTTGGGATCGAGGAACACGACCGGCGCGACCATGATCCCCGCCGCCGCCCCGATCGCCGCCGCCAACCCCCAGCCCAGCCCCAGCATCCGGTTCACCCGCACCCCGCAGAGCCGCGCCGAGACCGGGTTGTACGCCGCCGCGCGCATCGCGAGGCCAAGCGTCGTGTAGCGGAAGAACAGCCACACCAGGGTCAGCACCACGACGGTGAGCCCCGTTTCGCCGATTTCGTGCGGCGAGACATAGCCGCCCAGCAGCGGATGCGCGGCATGGAACGGCGACGGGAACGATTTGATCGTGAAACCGAAAATCCACCCGTCCAGCGCGTTGATCACCAGCAGCAGCCCGATGAACACGCCGACCGAGGACAGCACCGGCGCATTCATCATCGGCCGCATCAGGATGCGTTCCACCACCACCCCGAGCGCGAAGGACAGCAGGATCGTCAGCACGAACGCGCCCCAGAACGGCACGCCGGCATGGATCAAGGTCAGGGCCACGAAGGTGGACAGGGTCGCCATCTCGCCCTGCGCGAAATTCACGTGGTGCGTCGCCTGGTAGATCATCACCAGGGCCAGCGCGACCGAGGCATAGATCGCCCCCGAAGCGATGCCGGAGGCGATCTGGTGCAGCAATCCGTTCATTCCGCCCCGCCTTCGCTCAGTAGCCGAGATAGGACCGCCGCACCGCCTCGTCCTGGCGGATCGCCGCGGCGGTGCCGGAAACGACGATGCGCCCGGTTTCCAGCAGATAGGCATGATCGGCAAGATCGAGCGCGAGGCTCGCATTCTGCTCCACCACCAGGATGCTCATGCGTTCTTCGGTGTTGATGCGGCGCAGGATGTGGAAGATGTCGCGCACGATCAGCGGCGCCAGGCCGAAGGATGGCTCGTCGAGCAGCAGCAGCCGCGGCCTGACCAGCAGCGCGCGCGCGATCGCGAGCATCTGCTGCTCGCCTCCGGACAGGGTGCCGGCCTGCTGGCGCAGCCGTTCGCGCAGGCGCGGGAAATAATCGAACAGGCGCGCGATGTCGGCCGCCACCCCGGCGCGGTCGCGGCGGGTATAGGCACCGAGGCGCAGGTTTTCCTCCACCGTCAGTTCCATGAAGGTGCCGCGCCCGTCCGGCACGTGGCCGACGCCGCGGCGGACGATGTCCTCGGTGGCGGCGCGCTCGATCCGCTGGCCGGCGAAGGCGATCTCCCCGCCGCGGCGGATCATGCCGCAGAGTGCGCGCAAGGTGGTGGTTTTGCCGGCGCCGTTGGCGCCGAGCAGGGCCGTGACGCCGCCTTCCTCGACCGCAAAATCGATGCCGTGCAGCACGTTCGTTTCGCCGTAGCCGGCGGTGAGGCCGCGGGCTTCAAGCAGAGGCGGCATGACGCAAATCCTCCTCTGCCGTCTCGCCGAGATAGGCACGGATCACTTCGGGTTCGCGGCGGACCTCGGCAGGCGTGCCGTCGGCGATCTTGCGGCCGAATTCCAGCGCGACGACCTGTTCGGATACGCGCATCACCAGGCTCATGTGATGCTCGACCAGCAGGATCGTGAGGTTGAACGGACCGCGGATGCGGTCGAGCAAGGCGGCGAGTTCATCGACCTCGGCATGGTTCAGCCCGCCGGCGGGTTCATCGAGCAGCAACAACTTCGGCGCGCCGATCAGCGCGCGCGCCAGCTCCACCCGCTTCTGAGTGGGGAACGGCAGGCTGCCGGCCGGGGAGTCGGCGACGCGCGCGAGATCGAGCAGATCGAGCAGCGCGTCCAGCCGCGCGGCCGCGGCGGCTTCCTCCGCCCGCACGATCGGCAGGCGCAGCGCATTGGCGATGAACCCGCTGCGGCCGAGGTGGTGGGCGCCGACCAGGATGTTCTGCCGCACCGACAGGCTGCGGAACAGCGCGACGTTCTGGAACGTGCGCCCGATGCCGCGCCCGGCCATGCGGTGCCGCTTGACGCCGGTGAGCGAGGTGCCGTCGAAGACAATATCGCCTTCGGCGTAACGATAGATGCCGCTGATGCAGTTGAAGAGGGTGGTCTTGCCGGATCCGTTCGGGCCGATCAGGCCGCAGATCTGGTTGGGTGCGACATCGAACGACACGCCGCCCAGCGCCACCACGCCGCCAAAGCGCATCACCACGTCGCGCACGGACAGTAGCGGCGCGGGCAGCGCGATCACCTGCGGCTCCCGCGCGCCCGCCGATGCGCGATAGATACGTCCTTCGCACTGCCGCGTGACGTGCTGCGCCGCCTTCCCATTCGTTCACCCCGCCTTTGCGTGCCGTTGCGGGAGACAGCCCGCCGGCACTCTTTTGTCTGGGTCGAAGGGTGGCGAAGCGCCGGCGCCAAGTCAATCGCAATACGCACGTCCGGCAACGCGCGGCGCGGGACGCGCGTTTCCGGACGAGACGGGCGTCAGCGATACCAGCCGCCGCCGACGCCCACCGAAAGGCCCGGCGGCGGATAGCCCGGCCCATAGTAGGGTCCATACGCTGGCGACGGGTAGGGATAGGCCGGCGCCGGATAGCCCCCACCGTAGCCCCCGCCGCCATATCCGTATCCGGCCGGCCGAGCGACCACGGTATCTCCGTTCGAATACATGCATTGGGTATAGGCGATGTTATAGCGGCGCTGCAGGTCGCCCGCGCTGGCCTGGGCGTTGTTGGCGCCGACCATGCTGCCGCCGAGCAGCCCCGCGCCGCCGCCGATCGCGGCCCCCGCGCCCATGTTGCCGCTGACCGAGCCGATCGCCGCCCCCGCCGCCGCGCCAAGCGCGGTGCCGATCAGCGCGCTGCCCACCGCCGCGTTGTTCGCCGCCTGCGCGGGCTGCATGTAGCCGATCTGCTGCTCGGCGTATTGGCGACAGCTCGCGTCTTCCTGGCGGAAGGTGGCGAAATTTTTGCCCTTGCCGGGCAGCGCCATCACGGTGGGGCCGGTGGGCGGGGCCACTGCGCAGGCGCCGAGCGCCAGCGCCAGGCCGAGCGCGCCGGCCGGCGCCAGGCGGCGCGCGATCGGGGTGCGGGGGGACCGCCGGATGAAACGCCGCATGGGGTGATGTCTCCGCCTCGTTACACGTTGTTACAGTCTTGCCGCCGCGTCCGATTGCGCGCGTGCGCGGCATTATGTGGGATGCGGCCTCTCTGCGCCAAGCCGGAAGCGTGATCGGCGCTGCGGGCGGGTGCCGCGCTTGCGGGGACCGGGCGCCGGCGCAGCGTTGCATTGGCGCACCATCTCCGTGGGTCGGGACCTTCATCCGGTTCGCGCAGCAAACCGGACCCGCTATAAAAAACTCCCGGTTCGGGGAATATGGCATCGGCGCTGCCCTTCCCGCTCTCCCTCCGCGCTAGGGGGGGAGAGGGCAAGGTGACGGGGGCCAGCCCGCACCGATCCGCATGCCCCCTCATTCCGACCCTCCCGCCCTCGCAAGCGCGGGTGGAGAGGGACAGCGTCGCCGGTGTTTTCATCCCCGGTGGCGCAGCGGCCGCCCGGGCAACCGCCGGGTCAGCTGGCGAGCTCGGCCTCTACCGCCGCCTGCAGCTCGGTCATGCGGAACGGCTTGCGCAACACCCGGATCCCGGTGTCCTGGGCAAGGAAATAGCCGGAGATGAGGATCACCTTGAGGTCGCGCCGCTCCCTTGTGGCGCGCGCGGCAAGTTCCAGGCCGGAAATATCGGGCATACGCACGTCGGTAATCACAAGATCGATATTGGGCGTTTCTTCCAGCATGCGCAGCGCCTCGATCCCGCCGCCGGCGGCGACCACGCTATGGCCGAAATCGCCTAGAATCTCGCTCACGATCTCACGCACCTCGGGATCGTCGTCCACGACGAGGATGGTGGCAACCTTGCCGGATGGAAGAAGCATCGGATCGAAGGCCTTCTTCGGGGCGCGTGCGGGCGGTGCCAAGCTGATGGAACATCCTCCGGATGTAACAGCCGTATAGGACGTAGCACCAGAGCACCCTAAGATAACAGTGCGTCGCCGAACATTCTGGTAACAAGGCCGGGGGCAGCGCCGGAGTCCAGGTCACGTTGACGCGGGTCGGCAACCGGGTGCCCTTGCCCGGACCGTGGCGGCGCGTGAGACTGCCCGCCCGCCACGATCGGAGGACGCCCATGGCCCCGCCCGCCGCCGCCTCTGCCCCCGCTGCCTCCGCTGCCCCCACTTCCGGCACTGCTGGGCCGCTGGCCCGCTTCACGGTACTAGATCTGACCCGGGTGCGCGCAGGGCCCACCGCGGTGCGCCAGCTCGCCGACTGGGGTGCGTCCGTGATCAAGATCGAATCCCCCGGCGGCGACGGCGGCCTGGGCGGGGAGCGGCACGGTCCCGACTTCCAGAACCTGCACCGCAACAAGCGCAGCTTGACCCTGAACCTGAAAGCCCCCGAAGGTGCCGCGATCCTGCGCAAGCTGGTCGCAGAGGCCGACGTGCTGGTGGAGAACTTCCGCCCGGACGTGAAATTCCGCCTCGGGATCGACTACGAGCAGTTGCGGGCGGTGAACAAGCGGCTGGTCTACGCTTCGATCTCCGGGTTCGGGCAGGACGGGCCGTATCGCGACCGGCCGGGGTTCGACCAGATCGCGCAGGGCATGGGCGGGCTGATGTCGATCACTGGCCTGCCCGGCCAGGGGCCGGTGCGGGTGGGCATTCCGGTCGCGGACCTCACGGCGGGGATCTTCTGCGCCATGGGTATCCTGATCGCCCTGCTGGAACGCGAGCAATCGGGGGAGGGGCAGTGGGTGCAGAGCAACCTGCTGGCGGCCCAGATCTCGATGCTCGATTTCCAGGCCGCGCGCTGGCTGATCGGCCACGAGGTGCCCCCGCAGGCCGGCAACGACCATCCGACGTCGATCCCGACCGGGGTGTTCGCGACCGCCGACGGCCACATCAACATCGCCGCCGCCGGCAACGAGATCTACGCCCGGCTGTGCCAGGCGATCGGCGCGCCGGAGCTGATCACCCATCCCGACTACGCCACCGGCGCGGCGCGGTCGAAGAACCGGGCGGGGCTGAACGCGGCGATCGCGGCGGTGACCCGCACCCGGTCCTCGGCCGACTGGATCGCGGCGCTGAATGCGGCCGGCGTGCCCTGCGGGCCGATCTACAAGATGAACGAGGTGTTCGCCGATCCGCAGGTGCAGCACCTGAACATCACCCGCCACGTGGCGCACCCGGTGCTGGGCGATGTCGAAGTCGTGGGCCAGCCGGTCGAGCTGTCGCGCACGCCCTGGAGCGTGCGCAGCGCCACGCCGGAAGCCGGCGCCGATACGGATGCGATCCTGGCCGGGCTGGGCTACGCGGCGTCCGAGATCGCCGATCTGCGCACGCGCAAAGTGGTGTGAGGGATCGGGGAGGACGCAGCCGCGTCCTCCCCACCGAGGCTTGGTCGGTTCAGTGCTTCGCGCCGTCGTAGGGCGTTTCCAGAGTGCCTGATTTGTTGGCCGGGGGGTACAGGATCACCTCCGTCTTCGGGTTCTTGAACTGCGCCACGTCGTGGCCCTTCACGCCCTGGAACTGGGCTTCCAGCACCCGCGGCGCTTTCCATTCCCCGTTCGGACCGAACGCGATCGGCCCGACGACGGTGGCGAACGTATGGGTGCGCAGATAGGCGGCGAGCTTGGCGTCGTCGGTGCTCTTGGTTGCGGTCACGGCGTCGGCCAGCACCTGCATGTCTGAATAGGCGAACGGCGGCAGGTAGTAGCCGAGCGGATCGACGCCTTCCTTGGCGGCCTGGGCCTGGTAGACTTTCAGGAACGCCATCGCCTCCGGCGTCGCGTAGCCTTTGACGGGAAGCCAGAAATCGTAGTCGGTCACGCCGTTCAGCAGCGGGCCGAGGGCGGCCTTGATCGGCGTCGATTGCAGCCCGACCATGTCGCCACCGAACAGGCGGGTTTTCAGCCCGACCTCGCTCGCCGCGCGGACCATGCCCACCGAGTCCGGCGGGTAGGACGCGACCATCACGATATCGGGATGACGCGCGGCGATGGCGTGCACGATCGGGGTGAAATCGGCGGTGTTCGGCGGGTAAGTCTGGTTGTAGACGACCTTGAACCCGTCCCGCTTCGCGAGCGCGACGGCGCCGGCGATCGCGTTGTTCGTGAACTCCGCATCGGCGCCGACGAAGGCGATGGTCTTCGGCTTCGGGGTCATCGCATTCGCCACGGCGAAGAACGGCACCGACAGACTTTGTTTCGGGTGCATCCCGCCGGTGGGACCGATGGCGAAATATCGATTGTATTTGAACTGGCTGTTTACCGCGAGGCCGAGCAGGCCGAGGAAGGTGCGATGATGCGCCATGATGATCGGCATCGCCGGCGCGATCATGTTGGTGGCATAGGCGCTCACGACCAGGTCGACGTGGTCAATATCGAGCAGCTTGGTGTAGATTCCCGGGACCAGCGCCGGATTCGACTGGTCGTCGTAATAGATGAGCTTCACCGGCCGTCCCAGCAGCCCGTCCTTGGCGTTGGTCTGCCGTGCCCAGATCTGCATCGCGAGCAGCGCCGCGCGGCCGTTGGCGGCCAACCCGCCCGTCAGCGACATGGAAAATCCGATTGTGATCGGCTTGCCGGACGGCGCGGCCCGGGCGGCCGGCGGCGCGATCATCGGCAGGGCGATGCCGAGCGCGACCACGGCGGCAAGGCGCGTCCTGCGGAGCAGGCGCTTGAGGCGATACATGCGATTTCCTCCCTGGATCGGATTGATTGAGGACAGACTAGCTCGCCTTCGCCGCCTGCGCCAAGCCCGCAGCCGAAGAAGCCCCTTGCCGCCGCGCGCGCGGCGGCTTTTGATGGGCGCCGCACGAGATGCGGGGACGGCATGACGGGAAGGTTCGCGGGACGCACGGCGGTCGTCACCGGCGGCGCGGCGGGGATAGGTCGGGGGATCGCAGAACGGCTCGCGGCCGAGGGCGCGCGGCTCAGTCTCTGGGACCACGACGCCGCGGCGCTGGCGGCCACCGCCGCCGCGCTCGATGCGCGGTACGCCGCGACTGCGGGGCCGGTGCACAGCGTCGTGCTGGACGTGACGGATGCCGACGCTGTCGCCGCCGCCACCGAGGCCGCCACGACGGCGCTGCACGGGCGGATCGACATCCTGGTCGCCAACGCCGGCATCTCCGGCCCCAACGGACCGGTGGCGGACTACCCGATCGCGGAGTGGAACCGGGTGATTGCCGTCAACCTCAACGGCGTTTTCTATTGCAATCGCGCTGTTGTTCCGCATATGCAACGGAACGGCTATGGGCGTATCGTCAACATCGCCTCGATCGCCGGCAAGGAGGGCAACCCCTACGCGGCGGCCTATTCGGCGTCGAAGGCGGGGGTCATCGGCCTGACCAAGGCGCTCGGCAAGGAGCTGGCTGGGACCGAAATCCGGGTGAACTGCGTCACGCCGGCGGCGGTGCGCACGGCGATCTTCGATCAGATGACGCCGCACCATATCGACTACATGCTCTCCAAAATCCCGCTCGGCCGGTTCGGCCGGGTAGAGGAGGTGGCGGCCCTCGTATGCTGGCTCGCCTCCGAGGAAGCGAGTTTCTCCACCGGCGCCGTGTTCGATGTCTCCGGCGGGCGCGCCACCTATTGAAAGCGGAACGACCCATGACGCAGGAAGATCTCGGTTTCACTCCGGCGACCCGGCTTGCCGAAATGATCCGCACGAAGAAGCTCTCGCCGGTGGAGGTCGTGGGCGGCGTGCTGGCGCGCATCGCTGCCCTCGATCCGCAGGTCAACGCCTTCGCACATCTGGCGCCCGAGCGGGCGATGGACGCGGCGCGCGCGGCGGAGGCGGCGCTGCTCGGCGGCGGGCCGATCGGGCCGCTGCATGGCGTGCCGGTAACGATCAAGGACCTCGCGATCACCAAGGACATGCCGACCCGGTTCGGCAGCAAGATGATGGGAGACAACCAGCCCGGCGAGGACACGCCGATGGTCACTCGCCTGGAGGCCGCGGGCGCGATCGTGCTGGGCAAGACCACCACGTCGGAATTTGGCTGGAAGGGCGTGAGCCAGTCGCCGCTGACCGGGATCACGCATAATCCCTGGAAGCACGGCTACAACGCCGGCGCGTCCTCGGCTGGCGCGGCGGCGGCGGCGGCGGCCGGGTTCGGGCCGCTGCACCACGGCAGCGACGGGGCGGGGTCGATCCGCATGCCGGCGCATTTCTGCGGCGTGTTCGGGCTGAAGCCGAGCTTCGGGCGTATCCCGGCCTACCCCGTCTCGGCCGGCGATTATACGTCCCACAACGGACCGATTACCCGCACGGTGGCGGATGCGGCGCTGTTTCTCGGCATCACGGCCGGTCCGCATCCGCTCGATCACACGACCCTGGAAGCCGGGCCGGCGGACTATCTGGGGCGGCTGCACGACGGGGTGCGCGGCAAGCGGATCGCCTACAGCCCCGATCTGGGGCACGCGCGGGTCGATCCCGAGGTGGCCGCCCTGGTTGCCGCTGCGGCGCGCCGCTTCGCCGACCTCGGCGCGGTGGTGGAGGAAGTGCCGGTTCCCTGGGGGCCGCAGGGGCCGGAGCTGATCCGGCTGTTCTGGCCGGCGCATCTGACCAGGCTCGCGGCGAAACTGCCGGAATGGGAAAGCCGGATGGACCCCGGCCTGGTTGCCTGCATCCGCGCCGGGGAGAAGGTCTCGATCGAAACCTACCAGCTCGCGCGCGAAAGGAAGCACGCCTATATCGCGGCCATCCACCGCTGGTTCGAAGATTGGGACCTGCTGCTGACGCCCGCGGTCTCGGTCGCCGCCTTCCCGGCCGAGCGGCTGAACCCCGAACACTGGCCGCAGCCGGCGTGGGACTGGGTGCAGTGGGCGGAATTCTCCTACCCGTTCAACATGGCCTGGAACCCCGCCGCCAGCGTGCCCTGCGGCTTCACCGAAGCCGGGCTGCCGGTCGGATTGCAGGTCGTCGGCAAGCGGTTCGACGATCTGTCCGTCCTTCAGGCCGCCGCGGCGTTCGAGCAGGCGCAGCCCTGGGCGGATCGCCGCCCGGCGTTGACGTGCCCCCCTGCTTTGACGTGACGGAGGCAGCGATGTCCGGACCCGACGCCGTCACCGCCCATTACGCGCGCGACGGGATCGCCGAGCGCATCCTTGCCGCCCTCCGTGCCGAGCACGGGGCGGCGGTCGCGGTCACGGCGGAAACCCTTGCCCCGCTCGATCACTTCCACGGCCGCGGCGTGGCGGCGACGGCGGAACTGCTCGCCGTGCTTGCCCCAAAGCCTGGCGAGCGCCTGCTGGATATCGGCAGCGGCATCGGCGGCCCGGCGCGCTGGATCGCCGCGCGGACCGGGTGCCACGTCACCGGGGTGGACCTGACGCCCGAGTTCTGTGCCGCAGCGGAGGCGCTGAACGCGGCCACCGGGCTCGTCGACCAGGTCCGCATCCTGACTGGCAGCGCCACCGACCTGCCGCTGCCGGATGCAAGTTTCGACCGCGCCTACTCGCAGAACGTGGCGATGAACATCGCCGACAAGGCGCGCTTCTATGCCGAGGCTTACCGGGTGTTGAAGCCCGGCGGCGTGCTCGCGCTGTCCAACCTGGCCGCCGGGCCGGGCGGGCCGCCGTACTACCCGTTGCCCTGGGCGGCCACGGAAGCGACAAGCTTCCTCGCCACCCCGGCGGAAACCCGGGCGGCGATCGAGGCCGCTGGTTTCGAAATCCTCGCGTTCCACGACCTGACCGCGAATGTGCAGGCGTTCAACGACGAAATGCGGGCGCGGGCCAAGGCAGGGGCGCCGCCGCGGCTCGGCATGGCGGTCCTGGTGGGCGAGGCAATGGCGGAACGGCAGCGTAACTCGGCGCGCGGAATCGCCGAGGGCACCCTGATCGCGATCGAGATCCTGGCGCGGCGGTAAGCAAGGCCAGGGGCAGCGCTCCTGGCCATCCTTCACACCCGCCGCAGCGGCATGGTCCACGCGCTTGCCACGATCCCGGCGGAGAACACGGCGACCGTCAGGAACACGCCGCGGAACGCGTTGGCGATTTCGCCGCGCGCGATCGCCCGGGCCGCTGGGGGAAGAGCCGCGTCCGCGTCCGGTCCATGCCGGATCATGGCCAGGAACAAGCCTGCCGCGTGGCCGTCCTGTAGCGCCAGCAGTCCGAACAACACTGCGCCGGCCGCCGCGGCGCCGAAGGCAGAGCCGAGCGACCGGGCGAGTTGCACTGAGGCTGAGGCGACGCCCAACTGGCGTGGGCTTGCCACGAGTTGCACCGTGATCTGCGCGGTCAGCATCGCCGAACCCTGAAACAATCCGCCCACCGCGAGCAGTAGGGCAAGGGTGGTTTCGCTTAGCCCGGGTCCCCACGCCGCCGCGGCGAGTAGGGTTGCGGCGGTGACGATCAGGCCCAGCCCCGGAAAGACCGCGGTGCGGCCGGTGCGGGCGATTAACGATCCGGTCAGCACCGATCCCGCGCTGACCGCGACGGTGAGGGGCACCAGCAGCAGCCCGGTCCGCCCCGGGCTCGCGCCGTGCACCACCTCGAAATAGAGGGGCAGGAACGTGACCATGGCGGTGAGCGAGGCGCCGGAGCAGGCGGACATCGCATCGGCGCGCCAGAATGAGGCCTGCCGCAGCAGCGGCAGGGCGAGGATCCCGGCGCCGGCGCGCCGTTGCTGGCGGAGCAGCGCGCGCAGCGCGACCGCCGCCGTGGCGGCCAGCCCCAGGGTGAGCGGCAGCGCGGCGAGGGTGGGTTGCTGCAACCGCTCCACCGCTGCGAGCAGCGGCACGACGAAGGCTGCCAGCAGCCCCATGCCGGCAATATCGAAGCCGCCGCCGGTGCTGTGGGGGGCGTCGGCGGGCAGGCGCGCCGCGAGGGCGAGCGCCACCGCGCAGACCGGCAGATAGGCGAGGAACACCGCGGGCCACCCCCAGGCCTGGGTCAGGAACCCGCCCGCTACCGGGCCGAAGGCGGACCCGGCCATGATGAAAGCGGCGTAGTAGCCCTGGTAACGCCCGCGCTCCCGTCGCGGCACGTGCACGCCGATCAGTGCCTGGCACAGGGTCACCAGCCCGCCGCCGCCGAGGCCTTGCAGGACGCGCCCGAGGATCAGCACGAAGATGTTGCCCGCCGTGGCGCAGAGCAGCGCCGCGCCGAGGAAAAGCCCGAGCGAGCCCATCAGCAGCCGCCGCTGGCCGAACAGGTCACCGAGTCGCCCGTAGGCCGGCGCGGCCACGGTGCCGGCGATCAGGTTCGCGACCACCATCCACGACAGCAGGTGCGCGTGCCCGAGCGTCGCCCCGATCGCCGGCAGCGCCGTCGCGACCACTGTGGGATCGGCCGCGGCGAGGAACACCGGCAGCGCGATCGGCGGGATCACGGTCCGGAAGAGCTGGCGCGGCGGCAGGCGCGCCGGCTCTTCCGCGATCGGGAGGCTGGACATTGGCGGGGGTTCTTGCACGTTTCTCCGGCCCGTGGTGTTGCACGGGGAACGGTCCGGTGCCCAGGGGCATGTGGCCCAGGGGGTGTGGCCCAGGGGGTATGGCCCAGGGGCGTGTGTTCCTGGGGGCGTGTGTTCCTGGGGGCGTGTCGCGGAACCTGGCGATGCCGGCCTGCCGAGGAGGAAGCGATGTCCGATGCGCCCATGCCGTCTTCCGGCGTCCCGTCTCCAGTCGCCCCGTCGGCCGCCGTCGCCGGCGCCCCAGCGCTCGATGCCGCGGCGGTCGCCGCGCTGGGCGGGCAGTTGGCCGATCTGTTGCGGCTGCGCACCTTGCCGATCGGGATGAAGCTGTTCGAGGATCTGGACGAGATGGCGCGAGTGCCGGGTCTGCGCCGGCCGCCGAAGGGCAAGACGTTCTCGACCTGCCAGTTGGTCACGCAGGCGCGGCTGGCCGGCTTCACGCTTGGCATCACGACGGCGAACGTGCCGGAGTTTTCGAGCTGTTCCAGCGTGATCGGGCTCGATGCGCCGGGGGAAATCTACACGTCGGGGCGCAAGATGGAGGGCGTGTGGTTCGAGAATCGCGAAGCCGCCGCGGCGCACCAGGCCGGGATGCCGCGGGTTGCGCCGGGGCGGTATCATGGGCTGGTGGTTTCGCCGCTGCGCAGCGCGCGGCTCGATCCCCCGGATATTTGCCTGTTCTATGCCAACCCGGCACAGATGATCCTGTTCATCAACGGGCTGCAATGGAAGAACTACCGGCGCTACGATTTCTCCATCACCGGGGAAAGCGCCTGCGCCGATTCCTGGGGCCATGCGTTGAAGACGCGCACGGTGAGCTTGTCGATCCCGTGCTACGCCGAACGTCGTTACGGGGCCGTGGCCGACGACGAAATGCTGATGGCCTGCCCGCCGGAAGACTTGGCGCGCGGTGTCACCGGCCTGCTCGGCCTGTCGAAGGCTGGGCTACGCTATCCGATCATGCCGTTCGGCCCGCAGGCCGAGCCGGCCGAGGGCATGGCGAAAAGCTATGCCGGCAAGAACTGACGAGGACGCACCATGGAGCTACAGATTTCGCCTTTGGCCGTGACCCTGCCGGCGCTGCCGCCGCTGGCCGGGGTGCGCCTCGGCGCGGTGGAGGCGGGCATCCGCTACCGCAACCGCACCGATCTTGTCATGCTGGAACTGGCCGCGGGCACCACGGCTGCCGGCGTGTTCACGACCAACCGTTGCCCGGGCGCACCGGTGGACTGGTGCCGTGCGGCGCTGAAGGGCGGGCGGGCGCGGGCGGTGGTGGTGAACGCGGGCAACGCCAACGTGTTTACCGGCCGGGTGGGGCGCGATGCCTGCGCCGCCACCGCGGCGGCGGCGGCCGAGCTTGTAGGCTGCCCGGCAAAGCAGGTGATGGTCGCCTCCACCGGGGTGATCGGTGAGGTGCTGGCCGTCGATCGGCTCACCGCCGCGCTGCCCGGGCTGCACGCAGCCCTGTCCGAGGACGGATGGGAGGCGGCGGCGCGCGGGATCATGACCACCGATACCTTCCCCAAGGCCGCTACGCGCACGGCGCGGATCGGCGGGGCGGAGGTGCGTATCACCGGCATCGCCAAGGGCAGCGGCATGATCGCGCCCGACATGGCGACCATGCTGTGCTTCATCGCCACGGATGCGAAAATCCCCGCCCCCGCCCTGGACGCGCTGCTGCGGCGCGGGGTGGGGGGAAGCTTCAACTGCACGACGGTCGATTCGGATACGTCGACCTCGGACACGGTGCTGCTGTTCGCCACCGGCCAGGCGAAGCACCCGCGCGTGCCGGCCGAGGGCGGGCGGATGCTGGCCGGGTTCGCTGCCGCGCTGGACGACCTACTGCTCGATCTGGCGTTGCAGGTAATCCGCGACGGCGAGGGGGCGACCAAGCTGGTGCGCATCGACGTGACGGGGGCGACCACCGCGCGTTCGGCGAAACGGATCGCGATGGCGGTGGCGAACTCGCCGCTGGTGAAGACCGCGATCGCGGGGGAGGACGCGAACTGGGGGCGGATCGTGATGGCGGTCGGCAAGGCGGGGGAACCGGCGGATCGGGATCGGTTGTCGGTCGCGGTGGGCGGGGTGTGGATGGCGAAGGACGGCGGCGTGGTGCCCGGTTACGACGAAACGCCGGTGGTGGCGCACATGAAGGGACGCGAGATCGCGATCGCGGTTGATCTCGGGTTGGGGCGGGGGAAGGCGACGGCGTGGACCTGCGATCTGACGCACGGGTATATCGACATCAACGGGTCGTATCGAAGCTGAGCGGGCAATTTCTCCTCCCCTTGCGGGCAGGGGAGGGGCCGCGCCGGCGTCACGTCATCACTGGTGGATCAGGGGCCGGGCCCGTCCCCGTGCAGCATCGCGCTGCCGATTTCCGGCGAGGACGGCCAGTGCCCGCCGCGTTGCCCCACGTGCTCCGTGCAGCCGGAAAGATTGCCCGGGTCCGGCTGCACCGGTCGGCCGTCCCGCAGGAACAGCAGCCCCGCCTGGTCCGCCGGCATGGCGCGCGCGAACGCCTCCGCCATCTCCAACGCCGCACGCAGACGTTGCGAGACCAAAGCGGCATCGACCGGTGATGCCATTGCCAGATCGGCATAATCGTCCGCGCGGTAGCGCGCATTGCGCCGGATCTCCGCGATCAGTCCCTCCGGCGTGAAGCCGGGGTCCTTCCCGACCGCGGCCCAGATTACCGCGCCGAGCGGCAGCACGGTATCGTGGATGTACAGAAGATCGAGCACGTCGCGCGGTTCGCGCCGCCCCGCGGCGGCCAGCGCCTTGTTCGTGGCAAGGTCCGCGACATGCAGCCGGTAGCCGAACAGCGGGTCGGGCAACGCGGGGAAGAAGCGGAAATCGCTGTCGCGCGCCCATTCCAGTCGGGTCTGCGTGGCCCCGCGCGTCACCTCGGCAGCATGCAGGCCCGGTTCCCGCCGCAACCAGGCGAGGCCGAATCCCGCTGCCGCCAGCACCGCCGCATCCGCCGTCGCGGCGCGCGCCACGGCATCCTCGCGGTCCTGGAAAATATCGATATCGGCGGAGAACCGCGGTCCGTCCCGATTGAGTACGGCAGCGCCCGCGACATAGCTTTCCGGGTTCCGCTGCGCTGCCAGAACCTGCAGGATGGCGCGTTGCAGATCAGACAGCGGCACGACACGCCGTTTCGATTCTCGCTGCGAGCGGCAAGGCGCGCAGTGTCCCTTCGCGTCGCAGCCGTTCGGCCACCGCGACCGCCTGGGCGATGGTCGGATGCGCGCTCGGCCGGCGGTCCCATAATGCCGCCACGCCGAAATCGCGGAAGGCCTCGTGATACAGCGCGGCCACCGGCGCCGGCGCCATTCGCCCGGCGCCGCGCGCCTTCAGCTCATCGAGGCCGATCTGCTCCGCCATTCCGTCCTGCCATTCCGCTGCGCGGGGCCCGGCGCCGCATGCCCCGATTGGCCATCGTCCCACCGCAACGCTAGTGTCCTGCCCCTGAAATGCCTTCCCATTTCAGGGACCAGCAGGCCACTGAAAACAAAGCGCTAGTGTCCCGACGCATGATGACGATATTTGCG